>NZ_JBEGDO010000032.1:0-51591 GCF_051913525.1 Pseudomonas sp. PKS
CTCGACGATCAGAAGGTTAGACAATCGCAGGTGTTTTCACACAGCCTGGGTCGATTGCAGCCATTCACCACAGACCGCTATCGACCCTAAGCTGCCTTTCGCTGAGGGCAGCAAAGGGTAAAAATATGACACAGCGAAACTTCATTTCTACCCGCAGTCTATGCAGACTTTGTTGAAGCCATGCAGGGAATGAAGGCCAACGCTCATCTGTGCTTCCGTTATACGACTTGTATCGAAAAGCGCCAGACTCTAAAATTTGAGATTAGTCACCGATGCGCATATAGCATGGCATAAAGGCGTAGATTCGTGGCTACGCCTAATGCATGGATTAACTAGGGCACAATGTTAACTCCTGACCAGCGCGATCATTTCGATTTCTACTTCAGCCCCCAGGGGCAGAGCTGCGACACCTATTGCAGTACGAGCAGGATACGGCACGGCGAAAAACTCAGCCATAACCGAGTTTACCAGCGCAAAACATGAAAGATCAGTTAAAAAAACGTTCACTTTAATTACGTCTTTCATTTCGGCGTCCGACTCCAAAATCAGCGTCTCGGCATTCTTGAAAGCTTGGCGGATCTGCGCTTCGATACCCGAAACCAGCTGCATGGTGCTGGCATCCAAAGGCAGCTGACCAGAGAGGTACAGCATGTCACCGGCCTTGACGGCATGAGAATATGCGCCGACTGCTCTAGGTGCGTTTACTGACACTAAATGCTTTAGCATAAAACCCTCAGATTGGACATATTTACTATCTTTCATCGTTATATTGAAACTTTGGCATTTCCCAGTGAAAGCGAATAGCCAAAAGCCTGAAAGCAAAACCTCCTAGGAAGGTTAGGAGAATCGCTTGATTATGTGAAAGCCCTAAGTAGTCACAGGCGAAGTAGAACCAAGAAGCAACGAATGCAACACCTGCATAGAGCTCGCGCCTAAACACCAACGGAATATCATTGCAAAAGATATCGCGAAGTACGCCACCAAAAACACCTGTCACAACGCTACTCAAGGAAGCAATTAATAACCCGTGCCCCATATCGAGCGCGGTCTGGCATCCGATCAAAGTAAAGGCGATAAGGCCAACTGCATCCAGAACCAGAAATAGAGATCTCAAGTGCCTCATTAATGGTGCGATCATGACCGTGAAAAGTGCTGCAATACTGGTGAGGACTAGATATTCGGGGTGCTTTACCCAAGTAAGCGGATAATGACCTAATAAGATATCCCGTACCGACCCGCCGCCTAACGCTGTTACACAAGCCACCAGTATTACGCCAAACCAATCCATGCCTCTTCGTCCAGCAGACAACGCCCCTGTCATCGCTTCTGCGGTGATCGCCATTAAATATATGTAAAGAAGCATAGGTAGTACCTGAGTGTTCAGGTGGATAACTTTACCTTGTGACTTCATTCAAAAACATTGCCCATCAATAATCCACGCTTATCACCCTATAAGCACAGGATATTGATTCGTTCTAGGTCGGGGAATAGCCTCTGCCCACCCCTTCGAAACGAATGAAAAAACAATGAAAACCCAACCGTTTAAAAGCCTCGTGCCCGCCATTCAGCGAGCGTCCACCGTCGTCTTTGATAACTTTGCCGACTTTGCAAACCGTCGCGAGCGTCAGCCTGATGGCTTCAGCTACGGCCTGACCGGAACCCCGACGAACCGCGAGCTTGAGCAGGCAATCTCGAAGCTGCATGGCGCAGCACATACCGTGGCATTGCCATCTGGGCAGGCCGCCCTGGTACTCGTCCTGTTGAGCTTCCTGAAGGCCGGCGATCACGTGATCGCACCAGACAACTGCTATGGGCCCACTCGCGAGTTCCTCGCCAACAACATCCGGTCGTTCGGTATCGAGGTCACGTTCCTCCCAGATGGATCGCCACAGGCCATCGAGGACTTCGTCAAACCCAACACCAAGCTGATCCTCGTGGAGTCTCCTGGATCGATCACCATGGAGATGCAGGACGTCCAAGACATCGTGCGGACTGCGAAGAAGCATTCCATCCTCACGCTGATCGATAACTCCTGGGCGAGCCCCCTGAACTTCCAGCCCATTGCGCATGGGGTCGACCTGGTTGTCGAGGCGCTATCGAAGGTGATCAGTGGGCACTCCGACCTCCTGATGGGAAGCGTCACGACCAGCGACACAGAGCTCTACAAGCGCATGCGTCTGCAGCAAGACCTACTGGGCATGTACGTGAGTCCGGATGATTGCTACCTGACCCTGCGGGGCCTGGAGACTTATCCACTGAGGCTCGAGCGTCAGGGCACGAGCACAGTCGCTATCGCCAACTGGCTGGAGTCCCACCCGCTGGTTGAAAAGGTCTACTACCCGGCATTGGAGAGTGCTGAAGATCACCATTTGTACAAAAAACTCTTCAACGGGCCAGGCTCGCTGTTTTCCTTCTCGCTCAAGTCAGACGAGCGTATTGGCAACTTCTTTGATGCCCTTAGCACCTTTGCAATTGGCGCAAGTTGGGGCGGCACGCACAGTCTCGCTGCATATTACCCACAGCAAGTTATGGCTGGCCGGCAGCACAACAAAATCAACACCTCATTGATCCGGCTATCTATCGGCCTGGAACCAGTAGATGTGCTCCTGGAGGATTTGGAAAAGGCACTCAATCAAGCTCAGTAAGCTTCACCAAAAATCGTTGATCATGTGACCACAAAAAGAACAAGAGACGACATAAAATGACCGAAATTACGATGCAGGCGGTAAAACCTGAAATCCGTAAGAAAAGCTTCACGAAAGATGATTTTCTTTGGGTTCTCGGAATCTATGGCTGCGCCGTCGGAGGAGGTTCGTTGTTCTGGCCTATCAGCCTTGGGCTGTCGGGCTTTTGGGCAATGCTAATTCTGACGCTGATCGCATTCCCGATTACCTACTACAGCTATCGAGTGCTTTGCCAGTATATTTCAAGTGGCACCGTAACAGCCGAATCCACCAGCAATATCGTCGACACTACGAGGGAATTGCTTGGGGATCGCGCCGTTAGAGTGCTGAGCATTGCGTACTTCATGATGATTTTCCCATCACTTGTCGTCTACGCAATCACCATGTCGAACACCTTCATCGACTTCTTCAATACTCAGCTCGGTATCCCTGGGTTGAACCGCCCGTTGGTCGTAATCGGAGTCACCTTAACGGCGCTTCTGATCGCTCAAGGCAAAACAACCTTCGTTGTAAAAGCCATCGGGCTCATCGTATTCCCGTTCATTTTCTCCCTCATCTTCTTTGGCCTGATGGGGATTCCTCACTGGAACACTTCGTTCATGGCCACGGCGCATGACTACGGTGGAGTGAGCGGCATCATGGGCTCGGTGTGGTCGTCGTTGCCGATGGTGATCTACGCATTCAGCTTCACGCCAATCGTCTCGAGCTTCGTTGCGCACTACAAGAAGCAGTACGGCTCTGAAGCTCAGCAGCGAATCGGACGTACCTTGCTGATCGCAATCGTTGTGGTCGTGGTGACTGTGGTGTTCTTTGCATGGAGCTGCATTTTCGCCCTCTCGCCACAGGAGCTTCAGGCAGCTCGCAGCGAGAACCTGACAGCCTTGTCCTACATGGCGAGAAAATTCGATAACCCGTGGCTGGCGATCAGCTCCCAGATCATCATCTTCTTCGCAGCCTTGAAGGCGTATCTGGCTCAGTACCTGGCTACCCGAGAAAGCCTGAAGGGCATTGCGAAAAACTACTTCGGCAGCAGCACCGAGTTTGTCGACGGTGGGATGATGAAGGCCATTATCCTGACGCTGGTCTTCGCGATCACCGTGATCCCCGCCATTCCAAACCTCGACATCATCATGTTGATCAAATACTTCATGGTGCCGGTCAGCGTATTTGTGGTGTACTTCCTACCACAGTATGCGTTTTACAAGTCGCCAAAACTCCAACACCTGCGAGGCGGACTGGTTAACTACTTCGTACTGACCATCGGCCTGCTGTGTCTGTTCAACGGCGTACAGAATATCATCAAATACCTACTGCACTAAACCCAGCAAAAGGAAACGGACTTCCTTTTCAATCCAAGACGCTGAATCCAAGTAGATTATCCAAGCGCTTGATATCACCTTCCAATTGAATCCTCAGTAGTCGTATCAGCTCCTTTGCTTCCAAAGATAGCCTCGAATCTTTCCGGAAAATCAACTTTGACGTAAACCGCACTTCTTTATCAAGCAACCTTGCTTCTAGTTTGTCGGGTAGGTAGCTAGACGCCACAATAGGATGCGCCAGGCCGACGCCAACGCCTTGAGCCACCAGTTCACAAACCGTCAGGGCATAGGGGGTTTGTACGGCGATATCCAATTGCTTTGCCGCAGCGCCCATGTGTGCTTCAAGCTCTATGCGCGTGTGATCCTCAGCGTTCATGGCCACAAATGGGTACTTTAGCAAATCAGATGTCGTTAGCTCCTTAACGTGTCCACCTATAAGGCCAGGTGGTGAAACAATTAATCCTCTAGCACTGCAGAAGTTGTACTGCTCACAATCTTTAGTTTCGATTTCGTTTGCAATTATGCCGAAGTCAATCTCACCAGAGTGTACCCGTTGGTAAGCGCTGGCTGAGCTGCATACCTCAAAGAACACCGGCACATCAAACTTCTGACGAAAGCGTGCAATGGCCATTGGAGCCAGGAAATTTCCATACGCGGGATGCACTGCAAGTCGCAAACTCGACTTCACACTGCTTTTCAGCGACCGAAGCTTGTGATCAAGCATCGCCAAACCGTTGAAAAAAGTCTCAACCTCTTCCATCAAGGCATGTGCTTCACGTGTAGGAACCAAGCGCCCGCGATTACGCTCAAACAATACAACGTCGTATTTACTTTCCAGTTTCTTGATCTGCTGACTTACAGCAGGCTGGGTAATCTCCAGCATTTTTGAAGCCATGCTTGTGCTTCCGGTAAGCATTACGGCACGAAAAACCTCAAGCTCTCGATACATGTTGATTTTCATCGCTCACTCCTTTAAGAGGCGATTACAGTAACCACTGAATGCATGACAGGGTTGGCGGTTCTATAATGGGAAACATATTAAACTCAAGTAGCTATCAACTTGTCAGTAGCATGGCTGATTTTAGGTGAAAAGTAGTTACTGGGGTTAGTGAAATATTTTCGTACTGATAAATTTCGGCTCCCTGAGCACATAAAAACCTAGTTCGACTGCTAGTCAAAAGTGGTGATGTCCGTCAAGTGAGCGATGGATATTGATTAGGCGTCAAGCATACGGAAGGTTACACACCTCCACCGTCCGTTATGGGGCGAATTCTGGCAGTGCTGAACGGCTGCAATGGGTCGATCTCTGCCGGTCAAAGAGGCCCGATGTTCTGATCAACCCGATGCAAACGACTGGTCAAGTTCATGCAATTACACAGGCAGGCCGGTATGTGATTTGAAATGGTTGGGATGGTGCTCGGAGCGACTATTCGCGAAGCTCAATTTCCCATTGTCCCGTACAGGTGCACTCAGGGTAGGTCTCTACCCATTTACCATCCATGAGCCCTTCTTCAGGCTTGCTAAGGGTTGCTATACCGTTGAATGCATTTACCTCGGGCCAGTAGCCAAGTTGGTACTCCTCACCAACAAGATTTCCTTTGTAAGTCTGTGGTTTTCCATCTCGGACATATTCGACCACTACAGCGTTATCACGAAATATCACGATGCACGATTGCTCCTCGTGACCGCGGTAATCATCATAGTAGGTGGTCATGATAGAGTTTCCATAACGCATAGGTAATAGCTTCCTGTTGTTGATAAATAGCCGTTCATACTGTTGATGCCAATGCGCAACCTTTAGAGTAGCTGGTTTCATCCTATTGAGCTATACCGGTACTAGTAGTTAACTTTTTGTTTCCCCGGTGTTCGGCAGCTGATAAAGTGGGATAGGTTGTTGTTTTCTCGCCTCATTAAGGGAGTGTCTTATGTCTCGTTTAGCAGAATTTCGTCAGCTAGAGCAGCAGCTAGCTGCACAGTTGGCAGAGCTGGAGTCGCTGAAGAATGATGCAGGGCTGAAGCGCGAGATTGAGTTCGAGCAGAAGCTCCGAGCGCTCCTGGACGAATATGGGGTTGGGCTGAGGCAAGTGATCGGTATTCTGGATCCTACAGCTCCAGTCCGCCCTGTTGCCCTGCCAGCGGCTAGCCGTAGACCCCGTGCGGTCAAGGTCTTCAAAAATCCACACACTGGTGAGGTCATTGAAACCAAAGGCGGTAATCACAAAGGTCTCAAAGAATGGAGAGATCAATACGGTGTCGATGCCGTTGCGTCTTGGCTCCAGTGATATCAAAAGCCCGTCAGAATGACGGGCTTTTTTGTCTCCTACGGTTCGGGCCCATACATTCCCCCAGTCGCAACGGTAACGAGAAACTCACGAGCTAGTTCGGGGGTAGGTCGACCACCGAGTGCACCAGGTACGCCATAGGGATTGTCCATCCAGGTGTACCCGTCAGATCGGTCATATTGCAGAAAGTGACCCTCGATCCTGATCGACTCTCCAGTCAAAAGATGTGCGGCCAATTCTCCAGGTGTCGGAAGACCCATCTCCTCCCACGCTTCACGAGCAATACAATCCTGCGCCTGTAGCTCGCGCTCTTTCTGTTTTCGCCGAGCTGCTTCTTCAGCTTCCCACTCTTCAAACTCGGCCATCCAATAATCGTAGGTTTCTCGGTATTCCTGTGCGAGTTCGGGCACGTCAGAAAGAATCATTGGAATGGTTGCGCCATAGTGTTGTGAGGACTCAACAGTGTGGGCCTCGTTCCCAGCCAATTGACAAACTAGGGCTAGCGATTGCTCATGGGCGGCTTGGGCTTGGGTGAGGAACCCTAGGGTTTCCAAGTAGCGTTTTTCCATCCAATGCAGTCGTGCTGATAACGCGCATTCAAACGCTTCGTTCACTGCACTGGCTCCCCCTGAGATCCGGCCTGGGCGGCCAGGCCATCCATTGCGGACAGTAGCGTCACCTCATCCACTGCTCCCTCCAGGCGCATAGAGTGTCCTGTGAGGGTGTCAGTGATCTCCAGGGTGGGGGTGGCGACAATGCCCCGGTGCTGTGCATCCGACCGCTGTTGGAACACCTGAAAGGCTCTGAAATCGCCAAATATGCGACGGCTTACAACCAGCAGGTTCATCGTCAGGCAAAGGAGCGTCTGGAGCGTGGACTCGAAGTACTTCAGGAGCAAGGAAAATACCTTGATCTTGACGCTGATACAGTCCTGGCAGACCTGCGCAAGATTGCCGACGGCAATCTTTCCAGCTCGGCAGAGCTCGACCCGCGAGTTGTGCAGTTCCTCAATGCAGAATTCTCACCGGCAGGCTTGAGGGATACACTGTTCGAGCCAGAGGGCTGGGAGCAATACGCTGCACTGGCGATTGATCTGTTGTTCCCATTACCTTCAGCTAAAACTGCCGCAGTTAGGCGTATTGCTGATAAGATTTCCGGAGAGGCTCTCGAAGCACTCGAGGCTAAATTTGGTGCTGATTTGCTGGCGGGAGGTGCAAAAGGCGCGTCCAGTACGGCTTCATCCAGTGAGGCGATTTGGTCGTCGACTAAAAGCAAGTCGGCAGTTGAAAATGCTCTGGGACATTGGAATAAACACAAAAGTGAATTTCCAGAAATTCAAAATGCAAAGCAATATGCAGAGAAAGCTAAGAGCTTCTTAACAAATCCACCTCAGGGAACTCTGACAAAGACCAATGCGCGAGGGGACACCCTTAGATATGACCCTGGTACAAATACATTTGGTGTTTTAGGGCAAGATGGTGCGCCTAGAACGATGTTTCGTCCTACTGATGGAATTAACTACTGGAATCGGCAATAGGAGATTAAGCAGTGAGATACCCTTGCCCTTGTTGTGAATTTTTGACGTTTGATGAGAGTCCTCCAGGAACTTTTGAGATTTGCCCTGTTTGTGGGTGGGAAGATGACGATGCACAATTCCGTGATCCGACTTACGATGGGGGGGCGAATTCCGTCAGCCTTGAGCAGGCCAGAATTAATTTCGTTACGATCGGTGCTGTCGACAAAAAATTCTTGGACTCTGTCCGTGAGCCATTTGTGGAAGAGATTCCGGACTAACTCGGTGCAAAAGCGACAGGTTATGACTCATAAATAGCTTAATAGTCGCTCTCGTTGTAGGAACAGGAGATATCCTGTGGGCATCGGGAAACCATAGGCCCAGCCCTGGACGTTGTGGTTGCCGATCTTGATCTCAGCTCGGCATACGGGTTGTACGCTGACTAAAGTCCAGCCATCTGCGCCCAACGGAGCCATAACGCCCTGGATCAGGTTGCCCTCGAGTAGAGCGGTTAAGTCCGGTTCTAGAATCGGGTCGTCCGCCCCGAAAAAACCGGCACCCTTCCGGTTGCTCTTGAAGGGGATGGCCACGTGTTCAATGCGATGTTCATAACGCTTGTTCATCTGGAGCCTCCGGAGGAGGGTGTGGTCGTCTTTGGAGCCCCGGTGTCTTTGCGCAAGGCGGCGACATAGTGCTCCATCAGCGAAAGCACCAAGCTGTTGATGACCAGGATCCTCATGGCCCGAGTGACCGACACATAGAGCAGGTTCAGCTCGTCATCGCGCCGAGAGATATCGATATCCGGGGCAAGTAGATCGGCGGTGAAGTCTTCATAGAGTGAAACGAAGTCCCACTCCAGGCCCTTCGATTTATGCGCCGAGGTGAGCGTGATGGTGGCGTCGAGCTCTTTCTCTGACGTACAGGATCGCAACGCAAGGACCCGTTGTGGAAGGTCTGGGTAGGCCGTGATGATCTTGATCGATCGGAGCATCTCGCTGTCTTGGCTGACCTCGGCAATTTCGACGTATTGGCTGTAATTGCGATAATCGCGAAGCAGTTTTTTGTTCTGCACCAGGTCCTGGCGCTCTCGACTGAAGTAGAACAAGTCCTCGAGGGCGCGAAGCGAATAGCTGTTGATGCCGCCTACCCAATAGATTTTTGGCTTTTCAGCCACCAGGCTCAGTGCATTTTCGATCACGCCGATCACGGTTCGGTGAATGTAGGTCCGATGGGGGAGGCCTTCTGGCAGAGCCTTTTTGACCTGTGTCACTTCTCCCAGGCCCTGGAGCTTGCGAGTCTCGCCTTTGAAGGACAGGATGATGTTCGCCACATGAGCAACCGCAGGGCCAAATCGGAAGCTTTGTGTCAGGTAGTGAGCCTCGGCATCTGCCATCCAAGGCGCGCTAAGCGCGTCTTCAGCACCGCGGAAACGGTAGATCTGCTGGTGGCAGTCACCGACAGCAACCTTTCGAATGCGTTGAATGGACACGATGTCAGCAATGACGGGGTTTACATCCTGGGCTTCGTCCAGCAGCACGCAGTCGAAGCGTTGGCTCAGGTCGGGTTTGCTCAGCTGGTACAGTTTCAGATAGCCGTCGTGGGTGATCTGCACAGCCGAGTCCTGCAGGTCGGTCATGCGGTTCCAAATGTGCTGCGCGTCAGCAAGTCCACGCTTTAGATACTGCTCCTGAGCAGTCGTCAGCCAGGGGCGATCACGGAATCTTGGGAAATGATTTCGTCCAATGTGATCGTCTGCACTGGCCATGTAGTTGTTGACAGTGCTGACCACATCCCTGACCAGTTCCCAGTCCTGAGAATTGAGTGCACGGGCAACGTCCGTCAAGCGCAGGTTCTCCGTCTGCTTATGACTGAATTGCGTGCCATACACGGCGTAAGCCAATCCATGAGCAGTCTTGTTCACCACATTCCTGGGAAAGCGGCCTTTGGCTGCGATCTCAACCGATTTGTTGTAGCAGAGGTAGAGGATCCTGAGGTTCGAGTGTTGTTGCGCGTATCCCACCAGCGTGGTGGTTTTACCGCTGCCAGCCCCGGCCTGGATCAGCAGCTTCTCAGCATTTGAACGAATAATGGGGAGTTGCTCTTGGGTCCATTGCATGACGCTTCCTCACAGGTATTTCTTGAAGGTGCCGGCAGTGATGCTCACCGCGATGCCCAATAGGGCCGCGCAGGGGAGCAGAACCAGCATCGGGCTGATGCTGATCGGGAGGGCCAGGTAGAACGTCCAGGGAAAGATGGCCAACGGTATGATGGTTCCGCGTGCCTTGTGGTAGAGGTAGCTGGATTCCCGACCCGCTCCGAACCTCCGCAGGTCACGGCGAACCAGGCCATCGACCAAGCCAGTGAACGCGGCCAGGGCGAACAGCGGAATGGTCAAGGCAAGGACTACCAGGCGCACGCAGAAAATCAGAACGGTGAACAGGGCCGCCAGGGCGTAGTTCTGGATGGTCGTCACACTCTGCGCCGCCAGATAGCGCACATCCAGCTCGCCCCGGGGGCTTGCATTAGCCACATTTTCCATGCCCTGGACCCAGCTGAGCATCCCTGTTTTTACCACCAGCCAGCTGTAGGCCTCGGTGACCAACCAGGTGGCGGTACTTTGGTGCGGATTTGCTGGCGGGAGGGGTAAAAAGAACTACAATTGATGCAGGCTCGATTTTTAGTCAAAATCGTAAACTCTGGTCTAAAGATTCAGTTCAATTCAGTGGAAATAAAGTATATCAGAGGGATGACCTTATTAATGTTGACCTTGTTGACGCTAGGGGGCGAACTAACCTAGAGCGTATGCAAAAAGGTCTTGCGCCTATAGGTCCAGATGGTAAGTCGATGAATTTGCATCATACAACTCAAATGCAGAATGGGCCGATTGCGGAGATGACGGAAACTTTCCATAAAGACAATCATAAGACTATTCATATTAATCCTTCAGCCATTCCGTCGGGCATAAATCGGGTGGAGATTGATAAGTGGCGCAGCTCCTATTGGAAGGCGCGCGCCAAAGACCTTATTTAAGGTGATATATGGCTTTGAATGATGTTTTGAAAGGTTTAGAGTTGGCGGTTGGGCACGGGTGCCAAGTTGACTTTGAAGGGAAAAAGCCGGCAAGTCTAGTTGAGGCGGCAGAAAAATCTCTTGGAATTATTTTTCCTCCGAGTTATAGAGAGTTTTTGCTCTCTCTTGGGTGCGGAGATGCGGCAGGTCAGGAGTTTTATGGGATTATAGGTTCCGATTTTATTAATTCTGGAATTCCGGATGCCATCTGGTTGACGCTTCGTGAGCGAGTAGAGTCCAAGCTTCCATCTCGTCTAATTATTGTAGGGGCTCAAGGGGACGGTGCATATTACGCCTTAGACTCTGGACGAGCTACGGAAGATAATGAATGGCCGGTAATTGTCTGGTGGCCAGGTGCATCAGAAGAAAAAAATATTGATGAGTCTGAAGTGCTGGCAAAAAACTTTGGGACCTTCTTCTTGGATAGGATCAAGGCAGCATTGTAGCTGTAGCTGTAGCTGTAGCTGTAGCTGTAGCTGTGCAGGGCCGTATACTTATCGGGACTCAGGGGGCTCCTGAATCGCCCCTGGTTTCCTAGACACTCTCCAAGCTCAGAAAATAGCGTTTCTTATACTCTACTGGCGACAGCTGCATAGCACTGCTGTGTCGGCGTTTAGGGTTATAGAGCATCTCGATGTAATCGAAAATATCACTTCGGGCTTCGTCACGCGTTGCGTAGATCTTTCGTCGGATTCGCTCCCGCTTCAAAAGCTGGAAAAAGCTCTCGGCTACGGCATTGTCGTGGCAGTTTCCCCGTCGGCTCATGCTGTTAATCACATTGTTGGCCTTAAGGAAGCTTTGCCAATCGGAGCTACTGAACTGACTGCCTTGGACCATATGGAAACACTGGCCAGTACATTCTTACTGTCTGAGTGAATCATCACTTGCTGCTATGGCTTGCGTCGCCAAACGGCCATCAACATCGCGTCGATAGCAAGGTCGCTGCACATCCTTGGCTTCATTGACCAACCAATGACTTGGCGGGAAAACAGATCCAGCACTACCGCCAGATAAAGCCATCCTTCATAGGTGCGGATGTAAGTGATATCTGTCACCCAGACCTTGTTCGGCTCGCTGACCTTGAACTGCCGCGCAAGGTGGTTGGGAGATGCCACTGTTGGCTTTCCGCCATAAAACCCAGGACGACGGCGATAGCCCGTTTGCGAACGTACCCCCTCTGCCTGTATCAATCGACCGACTCGATTTCGCCCGCATGTCTCTCCCAGCTCACGCAGGTCATCGTGAATTTTGCGGTAGCCGTACACACCTCGCCGCCCCGTGGTGGTTCGATCGAAGTCTCCTATACTCAGATCCAATCGCTCCGCCCCCCTGCGCCGAGGGCCTCTGGATGAATGTGATCGACTACTTTGATCGCGCCCGAATCATCAACATCCCTTCTCGAAATGATCGCCGCATGGAAACCGTGCAAGAGTTCGCCCGTCACGGTTTCAGCATGGATTTTGAAAAAATAGGCTTTTTCGACGCGGTTACACCCAGCGAGGGGGAGGGTTTCCCAAGTGCCGGGGCGAGGGGGTGCTTTCTGAGTCACCTGGGAATACTGGAAGACGCCATCCGATCAAAAGTGAACAACATCCTCATCCTGGAGGACGATATCCAGTTTTCCAGGCGCATTGCCCAGTACGGCAAACAAGCGATCGAGTCCCTGCAGGGGATGGAGTGGGACATCGTCTACTTTGGGCATCCGTTCGAGGGGGAAGCCAATGTGCCGGGCTGGCAGGTGGTCGATCGTCCCATCCACCTGTCTCACTTCTATGCAGTGAACGGCCAGTGCATCGAGCGGTTGAGGGACTTTTTGTCCCAGATCCTGCAGCGGCCGCCGGGTCACCCCGACGGCGGGCCTATGCATTACGACGCAGCCCTTAACACGCTGATCCATACAAACAAGGACCTGCGGGCGTTCTACTTCACCCGGAACCTTGGCTATCAACGACCTTCGCGCACCGATCTGCATGAGCTGTCCTTCCTGGATAGAAGTCGGCTCTTGCGTCCGGTGATGAACAATCTGCGCAGGTTCAAGGCAACCCTGCTCAGAAGAACGCGTTAGTCAGCTGGCGAAACGCGCTCGGTTTCATTTGTTCAGGCGTCGGGCATCGAAGGCGTCGATGGCCTGGTATGTGGTATAGGTCGCCTGGGCGGCCACGAGGCCAGCGAGGCCGAAGGTGCGGGTCAGGCCGAACTGCCCGAAGCCCTCCGGCACAGGCAGCCTGCGTGCAATGGCGTCGGCGAGTACTTCGCCGGCAACCGTCGTTGGCGCCATGCCGTGGCCACCGAAGCCGACCGCGTGCCAGATGCCATTGTCATCCTGGCCGATCTGGGCCATCTGGTGGCGTCCATAGCTCATCAGGCCGCCCCAGGAATATTCGATCTCCACATCCTCGAGCTGAGGGTAGACCGTGACCAGGTCCGCCTTGAGCAGCTTGGCGATGGCCTCGGGCCCGCGATCGAGGATGGAGATGCGCCCGCCCCACAGGATGCGGGTGTCTTGCAGGGGGCGGTAGTAATCGAATGCAAAGCGGGTGTCATAGACAGCCGATTCGCAGGCAATGGCGTCCTTCAGTCGCGCCCCCAGGGGTTGGGTGGCAACCACGTAGGTGGCAATCGGCAGTACCGCGCGTTCGACGGGGCGATAGACGCCTCGTGCGTAGCCGCCGCCTGAGAACACGACTTCTTCTGCATGCACTTCACCGCCTGCGGTCCGCACCACGTACTTGCCTGAGCGCTTTTCAATGCCGAGCACGGGGGAGTGTTCGAACAGGCGCGCGCCGAGGTCGGTGATGGTGCGTGCCACGCCGCACACATACTTCAGAGGGTGAAAGTGGAACGCGTTGCGCTCCAGCAGACCACCGTAATAGCGGTCGGTGTTGAGCATTTCCTTGAGTTTGCCGGCGGAAATGCATTCCCATTCAACCCCGTAGGCCTGCTTCATCAATTGGCGCGGTTTTTCCAGGCGGGCCGGATCGTTGAACCAGTTGGCGAGGATCACGCCTTTGTCGACCAGGTCGCAGTTGATGGCGTATTGGCGGGCACGCGTGCGGATCAGGTCGACGGCGTTGACTGTCAGCTGGTACAGCCTGCGTGCTTCGGTGGCGCCCAAGGTGGACAGCAGGTCCGCGTTGCCCAGGCTGTAGCCGCCGAATACAAACCCCCCGTTGCGCCCTGAGGCGCCGTGCCCTACCTGCTGCGACTCCAGCACCACCACGTCAGTGACGCCGCGTTCGGCAAGCCCCAGGGCGGTGGAAAGGCCGGCAAGGCCGCCGCCGAGGATGCACACCCGGGTATCGGTGCGGCCCGAGTGGACGGGGTACGAAGCGCGTGCGACGGAGGCTTCGTAGAAGGATTTGCTGAAATCGGTGCTCATCGGTGGTCCTACGCGGTAGTGGGCATTCGCTCAAGGCAGCAGGGCGCCGGGCAAGTGCTCGGCGCCTTGGTGGTTCAGGCCGAGACCTGTTGGCCTAGCGCAACGCCATCCGGGTTGCTCTGGGCTTTTCGTTCGTCGTGCTTGCGTCTGGTTTCGATCACGCTGAAATCCATTTCCCGGTAGCGGACAATGCGCGATCGGGTGATCAGCTTGTGGCCGTACCACATCACCACGAACAACACCAAGCCAATGTAGGTTGCCGCCGCACCTACCCAGTCGATGCGATCGCCGATGAAGGCCTGGTAGTTCTGGCCCAGCATGACGACCATGCACAGGGCGAAGGCAAAGAAAGGCCCGAACGGGAAGAACTTCGAAACGTACGGCAGCTTGTCGAGGCTGTTGCCCAGCAGCTTGTAGCCGCGTCGGAAGCGGTAGTGGCTGATGGCGATGCCCAGCCAGGCAATGAACCCGAGCATCCCGGAGGTGTTCAGCAGCCATAGGTAGAGCTTGCCGGGGCTGAACAGGAAGCTCAGCAGGCACAGTCCGGCCACCACAGTGGTGGCGAGCAACGCCCATACCGGTGTGCCCGAGCGGGTGAGCTTGGCGAACAGTGCCGGAGCCTTGCGCTCGACAGCCAGGCTGTAGAGCATGCGCGACGAGGCGTACATCCCCGAGTTGCCGGCCGACAGCACGGATGTGAGGATGACGGCATTCATGAGGGCGGCAGCAGCCAGCATGTCGGCTTTTTCGAAGATCAAGGTGAACGGGCTGATGGTGATGTCCGACAGTCCGTCTTTGAGCAGGCGCGGATCGGTGTAGGGGATCAGCAGGCCGATCACGATAATGGTGCAGACGTAGAACAGCAGGATGCGCCAGAAGATCTGGCGGACGGCCTTGGGAATGTTGCGCCCAGGGTTTTCGGTTTCCCCGGCTGCGATGCCGACGAACTCAGTCCCCTGGAACGAGAAGCCGACGATCATGGCCACGCCGATCAGTGCAGGCAGGCCGCCGGCGATCGGGCCATCGCCGATCTGCCACAGGTGCGCGCCGCCGTCCTGGCCACCATCGAGGATGCCCAGCAGCATTAGCACGCCGGTGATGATGAAGGCGATGATCGTGACGACCTTGATCAGGGCGAACCAGAATTCCGTCTCGCCGAAAAAGCGTACGGAGGCGACGTTCAAGGCAAAGAGCAGGCCCAGGAACAGGGCGCTCCAGATCACCCCGGGCGTGTCGGGGAACCAGTAGGACATGATGATCTGCACGGCCACCAAGTCGACCGCAATGGTCACGGCCCAGGAGTACCAGTAGTTCCAGCCCAGGGCAAAACCGAAGCTTTCGTCGACGTATCGCGAGGCATAGGTCGCGAACGAGCCGCTGACCGGCATGCAGGCGGCGAGCTCGCCCAGGCTGGTCATCAGGAAGTAGACCATCAAGCCGATGATCGCGAAGGAGAGCAGTGCGCCGCCGGGGCCGGATTGCGCAATGGTGGCGCCTGAGGAAACGAAGAGCCCGGTGCCGATGGAGCCGCCAATGGCAATCATGTTCAGGTGGCGGCTGTTCAGGGTTCTCTTCAGGTGGCCGGAGGTGTTGCTGGTGGTAGCCGAACTCGCGTTTTTATTGGAATGGGTCATGGGCAACCTTTTGACCTGCGTACATTTTTGGATTTGTTGTTGTTTTCCTGGCGGTGCCTGTGATCGAGGGTGGCCAGGCAGCAAGGCCCAATGCGCGTTGAGCCGGTCTTCAACCGTGCGGTGTCTCCTGTGCAATCGCGGGTTTTTCATTGATCGAGATCAGTATCGGTCTGGAAATGACGTTCGAACAAACGACCTTTAGGCAAGACATCATTCTATTTTGGAATGATTGATTGTTTTTTAACCTGTCATAATGTAAGCCAACGTTTGCGCTTGAAACTCGACAAATTGCGGTATGAGGCTCTAAGTCGTGGCTTTAATAGGAGTAAAAAGACGATTTTTATCGTCACTTTGTATGACTAGTCGGTCATGCTTTGCAAATTGACGGAAAAAAACTCATAAACTTTAACGACGCATACGTACGGCCCCAAAAACAAAAAGCCGGTACCTGGACGATCCAGGCACCGGCTTTTTTGGGGGGGGAGGGGCGTGATTCAGGTCTTGTCCGGCTGCACCTTGGCGCTGGTCACGGTCTGCTGTGCCTTGTCGGTCTTGTCCGTAGGCAAGGCGTCGAACTCACGCAGGCCGTTCTTGCTGTAAGGGTCGCCGATCCAGCGGGGCGCTACGACGAACTTTGGACTTACCAGGCTCTTGCCGGGCTCATAGCGGTCATAGCTCAGGCCCGCCAGGTCGGACAAGGTATGGATCAGGTGAGAGCTGCTGTAGGCCCGGTCGGTCATGGCCTGCAGATCGCGCGGGTGTGCGGCCTGCCAGCTTGGCGAGGTCCAGAGCAGGAACGGAATCGTGTACATCGGCCGGGTCGGTGCGCCTTCGTTGCGCCCCAGGCGGTCGTGATTGCCGGAGCTGTAGACGTCCTCGCCATGGTCGGAGAGGTACAGCAAGAAGCCGTTGGGGGTGGTGGCCGAGTACTGTTTGATCAGGCTCGAGACCACGTAGTCGTTGTAGCGCACGGCATTGTCATAGAAGTTGTAGGTCTGCACCTGGTCCGGCGTCAGCACCCCAGGCACGCCCTGGTTGTCCTTGAAGTGCTCGTAGGCATCCGGATAGCGATAGCGGTAGTCCATGTGCGTGCCGAGCAGGTGGACGATGATGAACTTCTTCTCGGCTGGGTCTTGCAGCGCTTTTTCGAAGGGCGCGAGCACCACTTCGTCGTACTGGCTGGCGTTCTGGTTGCGCTGATTGTTCAGGTAGACCGGCACATCCGTTTGCTGGGAGAAGGTGGTCAGCATGGTGTTGCGCTTGGTCATCGTCTGCTGGTTGGTGATCCAGAAGGTCTTGTAACCGGCCTGTTTCATCAGGTTGATCAGCGACGGGTCGGTGAGGAAGCGGTCAGGGTTCTTCTGGTCGCCGAAGGTCAGGATCTGCTGCATCACCTCGATGGTGTACGGGCGTGGCGACACCACATCGCGGAACACGCTCAGGTTCTTGTCGTTGGCGGCCAGAGCGTCGAGTTCCGGTGTGGTATCTCGGCCATAACCGTACAGATGCATGTGTTCACGGGTGGTGGACTCGCCCAGTACCAGGACCAGGGTGCGCGGTGCGTCGCCGCTACTGTCCTTGAGGTCTTTCAGCGGCGGCAGGGCTGCGTTCTGCTCCAGCAGCTTCTGCATGTTGTTCAGTTGCTGACGGTATTGCTTGTAGCCGACCACCAGTTGCCAGGGCACTGCCGGCTCCATGCGCTGCTGAACCTTTTCCATCGCCTCGGCGAACGTACGTTGCTGGGTCACCAGTTGCTTGTAGAAGGGGAAGACCAGATTGGCCGCCAGCAGCAGGATGACCAATGGGATCCGGCTACGCAGCGAAAGAGTGACCGGCCGGACACGTTTGAACAGGGCCACCGCGACCAGTGTGTACAGCACCAGGCCCAGGCACAGCCAGAGGCTGAAATACTGGCTGAAGTACTCACCGGCTTCGGCGGTATTGGATTCGAACATCACGAAGATGACGCTTTGGGAAAATTCCTGGCGGTAGATCCCGAAGTAGCTCAGGCCCACCAGCGAAGCCGCCCACAGCACCAGGCCGACCAGTGCACTGATGAGGCGAGTGTGGCGGGGCAGCAGCAGGACCGGAGCAAGCCACAAGGTGCTCAGAAACAGTGCATCACGAAACCCGGAGAAGCCGGTTGTGCCGCTGAACATGAGCAGCGCCTGGGTGACGCCGGAGAAGTACCAGAAGAACAGCAGGAGCCAGCCCAGTCCGGCCCAGTCCATGCCTTTGCGAATCGTTGGGGATGTAGTGCTTGCCACGTGTGCCTCGTTGAACCTCGATGGCAGCCATAGGGACCGGCTGCCGGAAAGGCTGCGACGCTAGCGGAAGGAGCGTGAAAATAACGTCAACGCATATCCATGAAAGAAGAATGGGTATTGAACAGTTGTATTGCGAACTGGGCATTAACAGTACGGCCTGATCGTCGAGGACGCCTATGGTGTCCTGAACCAGTGGCTGTGTATGAAGCGCTACCCGTTTCGGAATCGCCGACCCGGTGTCGGTCACGCCGGAGCAGATTCACCTGGACAAGGCCTGGTCCATCGAGCGCAGCACCAGGGCTACGCCCGCCCAGGCCTTGAAAGCCAGCAGGAAGGCCTCGTCAAGGCGTTTCCGTCTCCTGAAGGGCCTGCCTATCGTGGCGACGAAGGGCTGATGCTATTCAGCCCATTCCGGATCGCCCGTGAACACTACCGTGAGCCAGCGGTCCGGGCCTTCGCCGCCGATGGCGTTGCCGATCTGGTCGCGCAGGGCATCCCATTCGGCGATGGTCCTGGCAGCCATGGTGGCCGGTACGATGAAGTAGAGTTCGATTTCCCGCGAGCGGCCGACCTTGGCCACGTAGGCCCGATACGACTGCAGACCGTGTTGGGCGACGAAGGCCTTGGCGACATCGTCCACGTGTTGCTTCAGGTCGCTCGGGGTCACCAGAAACATCTCCGAAAGCGCCTGGCGGACTACCGACATCGGCAGCGGGATGATGACCAGGCAGACCAGCGCCAGCACCGCCGGGTCAATGTACGGCGAGATCCAGGCCCATTGGGTGCCCTGCACCAGATAGCCGACGCAAAAGGCCACCAGCAGCGCCGCCGTGATGCTGGCTGACATCACCCAACCTTTCACGTCCATGCGCACGAAGTCCGAGCCGATCTTGCGGTTGGCACGGGCCTCGGCGATGGCGATCGCCAGGCACGCGCAAACAGTCACCACGGCGTACACCAGTGCCACGCCGAACTCCAGGTCCCGCCCGCCCTCGAGCAGGCTGCTGGCGGCGTTGATCAAGGCATAGAGCGCAACGCCAGTCAGCAGGATGCCGTTGAGCGCCAGAACCATGGGTTCGAGGTGCCAGAAGCCCATGGTGAAGCGTTCGCGCAGCTTGCGTGACATGCGCTCGGCCCGGGCGTGGGAGGTGATCAGCTTGACCACCACCAGGGACAGCCCGCTCATGCTGGCATCGACCAGCGAGTAGACACCATCGAAGACAATCGAGAACGAGCCTGACGCCAGGCCGAAGGCGATGCCGATCAAGGCGATGAACAGGGTGACCGCGATGGACAGGCGTAGCACGCCTTGTTCGCTGGTCAGGTCGAAAAACGGTTTTCCCATCGTGGGGCTCCATCAAGGCCGCCCAACGGCGGCCGTCCTTTGTCGTGTCGTCCCCGTCGTGGGGCTTCAGACCTTGAACTGCTCCATCAAGGCCTGTTGCTGATTGGCCAGACGATTCAGTGCCTGGCTGATGCGTGCCGATTCGTCGGCCTGTCCGGACAGCGACTCGGTCACGTCGCGGATGCCGGCCACGTTGCGATTGACCTCCTCAGCCACGGCGCTCTGCTCTTCGGCGGCCGAGGCGATCTGCAGGTTCATGTCGCTGATCACCGCCACTGCCTCGCCGATCCTTTGCAGGGCGGGCAGCGCCTGCTCCATGCGTGTGGCGCTGTCCTGGGCCTGGCGCTGGCCCTCGTGCATCGCGCCGACCACATCGTGGGTGCCTTCTTGCAGCCCCTCGATGACCTGGCGAATCTCCTGCACCGAGACCTGGGTACGCTGGGCCAGGCTGCGCACTTCGTCGGCGACCACCGCGAAGCCGCGCCCGGCTTCGCCAGCGCGCGCGGCTTCGATGGCGGCATTGAGCGCCAGCAGGTTGGTCTGTTCGGCAATCGAGCGAATCACCTCGAGCACCGAGCCGATCTGCTCGCTACGCCCGGCCAGCGCGCGTGCTTGATTCATGGCGTTGTCCATGTCGCTCACCAGTTGGTCGATGGCCTGGCGGGTGACGGCCACCAGCTCCAGGCCTTCGTGGGTGGCCTGGTCGGCGCCGCGCGCGGCCTGGGCCGCCTGGGAGGCATTACGGGCAACGCCCTGGGCGGTGGCGCTCATTTCGTTGGCGGCAGTGGCCACCTGTTCGATTTCCCGTTGCTGCTGCTGCATGCCGCCGCTGGTCTGGCTGGCGATGGCTGCGGACTGGTCGGCGGTGCCGCGGGCGTCCTGCAACGAGCCTTTGACCTGGGCGATCACCGGCTGGAGCTTGTCGAGGAAGCGGTTGAACCAACCGCTCAACTGGCCCAGTTCATCCTCGCGGGTGTAGTCCAGGCGTCGGGTCAGGTCGCCTTCGCCGCTGGCGATATCACGCAGGCGCTCGGCCACGGCAAGGATCGGCCGGGTCACGCCACGGGCTGTCAGCCACACCAGCAACAGGCCCAGTACGGCGGCGGCCAGGCCAACCAGCAGGCTGGTAAGGTTGGCGGTCTGGTTGTGTGCGTCCAGGCGCTGGTTGAGGGCGACCGCAGGTGCCTGCAGAACAGCCTCCGGCAATTCCAGCAGCACCTGCCAGGATTCGGCCTGCGGAATCGGCGCAAAGGGGCGTGAGATGCGCATCAAGCCATGATCGAGGCGCTCGACGGCCTGGCCGGCACGCATCGGTCCGGCGAGTTCGCCGGCTTGATCTCCAAAGGCCTGCTCCAGTGTCTTGCTCAGCTGGGCGCTGTCCTGGCTGTGTCCGGCCAACAGGCCGGCGGGGCTGACGATGCTGACCTGGCCTTGGCCGTCGAACAGCTCCTGGCGCCCGGCCAGGCTCAAT
Source organism: Pseudomonas sp. PKS (assembly GCF_051913525.1). Taxonomy (NCBI): domain Bacteria; kingdom Pseudomonadati; phylum Pseudomonadota; class Gammaproteobacteria; order Pseudomonadales; family Pseudomonadaceae; genus Pseudomonas; species Pseudomonas sp. PKS. The sequence continues at coordinate 20,964 of NZ_JBEGDO010000032.1, forward strand.
TGCTGCAGGTTGTCCAAGCCGATGTCCAGGCCGACCACGCCGATCACCTTGCCGTTTTCCAGCAAGGGCAGGGCAATGCTGGTCATCAGGACCTGGCGACCGCTGACTTCGTCGAAGTAAGGGTCGAGTACGCAGGCTTTGGCGGTCTCCAGTGGGCAGGTCAGCCAGCGGTTGTAGGGGGAGCCGTTGGCAGCGGTGCTGGTGTCGGCCAGCATGGACTCGGGCATGACCTCGGATTCGAGGGTGCCGGGGCTCGGTTGGGACCAGTAGAACGAGTAGCGGCCGATATCGTTGCTGCCGCTGGCGTCCTGGCCGACGAAGCGGGCGTCCTGTTGATCCAGGGCGTTGGGTTGGAACACCAGGTACAGGCCGATCAGGTCCGGGTTGCCGGCCAGCGCCTGACGGGCCTGCTTGACGAGCTCGGCGCGCAGGTCTTCACCGCCGCGCTCCCGAAGCGCCTGCACCAGGCGGGCGAAGCCGTTGCCGTACTGGTAGGCATCCATGAAATAGCGTTGCACGCGCAAGGCTTGGCTTTCGGCATGGGCCTGCAGGCGCAGGCGCGCGCTTTGGTCGAGCAGTTCGGTGTTGGCCTGGAAGACCTGCACCGCGCTGCGCTTGGCTTGGAACAGCGAGGTGGCCACCAGCAACACGACGATGGTCAACAGGCACAAGCCGGCAAGGAGGGTGATCTTCCACTGAATGGAGAGGCGGCGCAGGAACATGGGAGCTTTCCTTCTCATCAAGGACAACGCCCGCGATCAAGCGCGGGCGTCGTCGACAGGCAGTCTCATTCGGCGATGTAGGTCGGCGGCGCGACCCTGAATGCCTTGGTCAACCAGGCAAGATATAGCACGCCACACGCGGCCCAGACGCCGCCGAACAGCAGCGAGTCCACGTTCAGGTTCAGCCAGAGCATGGCGATGATGCAGAAACCGATGGTCGGCAACACCAGGTATTTCAGTTTGTTCGCCAGCCCCTTGTTGAGGCCTTCGCGCAGGTAGCAGTGGATGATCACCGAGAGGTTGACGAAGCTGAAGGCCACCAGCGCACCGAAGTTGATGATCGAGGTGGCCGTCACCAGGTCGAAGAAGATCGCCGACAGGGAGATCAGACCGACCACGGCGATGTTCAGCACCGGAGTCTTGTAGCGTGGGTGCAGACGGGCGAACAGCCCCTGGGGGATGACTTTGTCGCGGCCCATCACATACAGCAGGCGCGAGACGCTGGTCTGCGATGCCAGGCCCGAGGCGATGGTGTTGATCACGGTGCAGACGATGAAGATCGACTGGAACAGCATGCCGCCGACGTAGAGCGCGATTTCCGGCAAGGCCGCTTCCTGGTCGTGGAAACGCTCCATGGTTGGGAAGAACGCCTGGATGAAGAACGACATGAGGATGAACATCAAGCCGCCGATCAGGGCCACGAGGAAGATCGCACGCGGGATGACCTTCTCGGGATTGCGGGTTTCCTCCGACAGGGTGGAGACCGCGTCGAACCCCAGGAACGAGAAGCACAGGATGGTTGCGCCCGCGACCAGGGCGTTGAGATGGGTCTGGTCGTCGGCGAACGGTTGCAGGGTCCAGGCGGTACCCATCCCTTCACCCTGGCTCAGGCCGCGCACGCAGAGGTAGGCGAACACCGTCATGATCACGATCTGTACGCCAACGAACAGGGTGTTGAAGCTTGCCACCAGGTTGATGCTGCGCATGTTGATCAGGCTGATCAGGGTGACGAAGCCCACGACCCATACCCACGCCGGGACTTCCGGGAACATCGCCGAGAGGTACAGCTTGGCCAGCAAGGCGTTGATCATCGGCAGCAGCAGGTAGTCCAGCAGCGAGGCCCAGCCCACCAGGAAGCCCACGTGCTTGTTGATGGCGCGTTGGGTGTAGGTGTAGGCCGAGCCGGATTGCGGGAAGCGGCGTACCAGCGTGCCGTAGCTCAATGCGGTGAACAGGATGCCGGCCAGCGCCAGGATGTAGGCGCTTGGAACATGCCCGGCGGTGAGGCCGGAGACGATGCCGAAGGTGTCGAACACGGTCATCGGCGTCAGGTAGGCCAGGCCGATGATGACCACATGCCAGAGACGCAGGGACTTTCTCAGTTGGGCGGTGCCGTGAGTGCTGTGGTCAGGCTGCATGCGGGCGACGCTCCTGGGGCTGGGAGGCGGGCACGGTGTGTGACAGGCACGGCAAGAGCGAGCGGGTGGGCTCCATGTTGTTCACCTTTTTTGTCGGAGCGGATATGGGCGCGAGGGGCGCCTGTGTCGTGCTGGCAGGGCCTAAAACGTCGAAGGCGGCGGGCGGACTGAGGTCATGATGGCGGCGCTGTTCTTCTTCGTTTGTGGGGCGCTGGGCGGGTGGTGAAAATAAAAATCGAAGGACGGGATGGTGTCAAGTGAAACGTGACAAGATGTAACTTTGATGAAGGTTTATCGACGGTTTATTCAGATGAGTGGTCGTTTTTCGGAATGTTATCGTCGCTATGTCGATTATTGTGTTCGTAAAATTTTACATTGCAGCGATGCAAAGATCGGGCGCTCGGGCGTCCCTTTGCCGGCAGTGATAATCTTGGCCTCCCGCGTGGCGCTGGGTGCCGCGTATCAGCCTCCTATGGACAGCAATCGGTCTTATTCATGAAGAAATCAGTAGGCATTCTCTGCGGCCTGGCCGTCGTCATCGCCGCCGTCACCGCCGGCGGCGCCTGGTACACCGGCAAGCAACTGCCCGCAGAGCTGGAGCGTTCCGTCGCCAAGGGCAACGAACAGCTGAAGAAAGCGGTCGCCGGTACCGGGGGCAGCATGACCCTCGAACTGGTCTCGCTGGATCAGCACTTCTTCACCAGTACCGCGCACTACCGGATCAAGGCCAAAGACCTCTGGCTCGGTGAGGGTGAGCCGCTGAGCTTCGACCTGGGCGTGACCGACCGAATCGAACATGGCCCGTTCCCCTGGTCGCGGGTCAAGTCCCTGAATCTGGCGCCGGTCCTGGCCACCAGCAACAGCCAACTGGACAAGGACGATGCCACCGCGTCGTGGTACGCCGCCGCCGGCGAGCAGTCGCCGATCACCAGCCAGGTCAGCCTGGGTTATGACGGCAGCTTGTCCAGCGACATCCGCCTGGCTCCAGTCAAGTTCAGCGAAGATGACGGCAGCAGCCTCGATTTCTCCGGCATGCGCCTGCTATTACGGGGTGATCGTGATGGCCAGTCGGTGCGGATCGACGGCAAGGCTGAGCGACTGGCGCTGAATCTGGTCGGTGACGACCAGCCTCCGGTCAAAGTGCTGCTCAACAGCTTCAAGGTCGCCGGCGACCTCAAGGGCACCGGCCATGACATGATCTATGTCGGCTATCTGGACATGGGATTGGCCGAAACCCAGGTGACCTTGGGCGACAAACAGGAAGTCCTGGTGCTCAAGGGGCTGGAGCAGAACAATCGTTATGACGCCGAGGGTGAAGACAAGCTTTCTGGGCGCCTTGAGTACAAGGTCGCCGACATCACCTACGCCGGGCGCGCGGTGGGCAGCGGTCGGATGATCTGGAGCATGAAGTCTATCGACATCCCGGCAATGCAGGGGTTGATCGCTTGGTACCAGACCCGCATGCCGCAAGTGCAGCAGAGCGCGGCCCGGGGTGAGGCGCAGCCATCGTTCGAGATGACGCCTGAAGAGCGGGCGAAGGTCCAGGCAGACTTGCAAAAGATGCTTGCAGCCAAGCCTCAGGTCGCACTGGAGGAGTTGTCATTCAAGACGGCCAACGGCGAGAGTCGTTTCAGCCTGGCGGTGGACCTGGCCAATCCGCCCTCGTTCGATCTGACGCCGACCCAGGTAGGCGAGCAGATGGTCAGCCGTCTGCAAAGCAAGCTGTCCGTCTCCAAGCCGATGCTCGGTGATCTGGCGACCCTGCAGGCTTTGCTGGACGGCCAGACTGATGCCCAGGCCATCGCGATGCAATCGCGCCAGGCGGGTGAGATGGTCGGCATGATGGCATTGCAGAGCGGCATGGGAACCGTGCAGGGCGATGACGTGGTCTCAAGCTTGAATTATGCCGATGGTATCGTCGACTTCAACGGCAAGAAGATGACGCTCGAGGAGTTCGGTGTGTTGGTGGGCGCCCATCTGGCGGCGCTGTCTTCACAGGGGTGAGATGCGTTCGCCCAGACCAGTGTTGACACCCCGTCGGCACTGGCCTGGGGGCGTAAAAAAGGCTTTTGAATTAGCGCGATTGTCTGTAGCCTTCGGCCTCCGATAATAGTCCGCGCCCGCAGATGGGTCGCGATGGTCGCTTGGCCATCCGGCACCCTTTAGCCGATCTGCCAGGGCCGGGTGATACACTCGACTGACGCGCACATGCGCCTGCAGGTTCAGCGATCATGACCCAGATTTCCGAACGCCTGTTGGTTCAAGCCCATCTTGATGCCAAGCAGCCCAACCCGCTGACGCCCGAGCAGGAGGCCGATTACCGTGCGGCCATCGCTGCCGAGCTCAAGGCCCAGAACGCCGTGCTGGTGGCCCATTACTATTGCGACCCGGTAATCCAGGCGCTGGCCGAGGAGACGGGCGGCTGTGTGTCCGACTCCCTGGAAATGGCTCGCTTCGGCAAGAACCACCCCGCCAGTACCGTGGTGGTGGCAGGCGTGCGTTTCATGGGCGAGACCGCCAAGATCCTCACCCCCGAGAAACGCGTGCTGATGCCGACCCTGGAAGCGACCTGCTCCCTTGACCTGGGATGCCCGGTGGAGGAGTTCTCGGCCTTCTGCGACCAGCACCCGGAGCGCACCGTGGTTGTCTACGCCAATACCTCGGCGGCCGTGAAAGCGCGGGCGGACTGGGTGGTGACTTCCAGCTGCGCGCTGGAGATCGTCGAGAGCCTGATGGACAACGGCGAGACGATCATCTGGGGCCCGGACCAGCATCTGGGGCGCTACATCCAGAAGCAAACAGGCGCCGACATGCTGCTGTGGGATGGCGCCTGCATCGTGCATGAGGAGTTCAAGTCGCGCCAGTTGGCCGACATGAAGGCGCTGTATCCGGGCGCGGCGATCCTGGTCCATCCGGAATCGCCGGAGGCGGTGATCGAACTGGCCGACGCGGTGGGCTCCACCAGCCAGCTGATCAAGGCGGCCCAGACGCTGCCGAACAAGACATTCATCGTCGCCACCGACCGCGGCATCTTCTACAAGATGCAGCAGCTGTGTCCGGACAAGGAATTCGTCGAAGCGCCTACAGCGGGTAACGGTGCGGCCTGCCGTAGCTGTGCCCACTGCCCGTGGATGGCCATGAACACCCTGGAGCGCACCCTCGACTGCCTGCGCAAGGGCAGCAACGAGATCTTCGTGGATCCTGCTCTAGTGCCCAAGGCGATCAAGCCGCTCAATCGCATGCTCGATTTCACCCAGGCGGCGCGCTTGAAACTTTCCGGTAACGCCTGACCCGCATTGCCCAGGGGCGCAAAGCGCCCCTCGGGCCTTAGCGGCCCATCATCTCCTTGACCATCCGCTGCTGTTCCATGATCTCCCGCTGGCGCTGATCGATCTGCGAGGCCAGTGGGAAATTGCTGCCTGCGCGGCGCTTGGCGTAGTCCAGTTGCTGGATGGCTTGGTCGAAGTCGCCGACCAGGGTGAAATACTCGGCGCGTGCCCGGTGCAGGCCAATGGTGTTGCCTGACAACCCGCGCACCTCGGCGACGTCGTACCAGACATCCGGATCGTCCGGTCGGCGTTTGATCAGGTCATCCAGGACTTTTTCCGCCTCGGCAGGGCGATTCTGCTTGATCAGAAGGTCGGCCCGTATCTGTTGCAATGGGTAGCTGCTCGGGTACAGCGCGCGCAGGCGCTCGGCCCGCTGCTGGGCGTCGGCCAGGCGATTGTTGGTGATGTCCAGGTCGATCTGCGCCAGGTTGTAGGTGATGTCGTTGGGCGCCTTGGCCAGCAGTGGCTGCAGGTTGGCCCGCGCTTCGTTGAGCTGGCCGCCCTTGATCTGGGCGATGGCCAGGCCATAGCGTGCGGCATCGAGGGTGGGGTCTTCGTCTAGCTGGGCACGGAAGCGCTTGGCCGCCAGGCCTGGCGTGCCTTCGTAGATCAGCGCCACGCGGGCGCGGATCAGTTGGTAGCGCGCGCTGTCCTCGACGCCGCCCTTGGGCGCTTGTTCGGCGCGGTTGCGGGTGTCGGCGATACGCGATTCGGTAACCGGGTGGGTCAGCAGGAACTCCGGTGGCTTGGCGTCATATCGATACTGGCGGGCCAGGCGTTCGAACATGCTGGGCATGTTGCGTGGGTCGTAACCGGCTTTTTCCAGGTTGAGGATACCGATGCGGTCGGCTTCCTGTTCGTTCTGTCGGGAGAAGCGGCGCTGCTCCTGGATCGCTGCGGCCTGGGTGCCGGCGATCACGCCGATGCCGGCATCGCCGCCGCCACCGGCCGCCAGCACGATACCAGCCAGCAGCGCGGCCATCATGGGCAGTTGCATGCGCTGTTGAGCCTCGACGCCCCGGGCGAAGTGGCGCTGGGACAAGTGCGCCAGTTCGTGGGCCAGGACCGAGGCGTACTCGCCTTCGGTCTGGGCGTTGAGGAACAGGCCGCCGTTGACCCCGACGATCCCGCCGGGGGCGGCGAAGGCGTTGAGCTCACGGCTGTCAATGAGGATGAACTCCAGGCGCCGGTCCTGCAGTTGGCTGGTTTCGGCCAGCTTGTAGACGCTGGTCTCGACGTAGTCTTTGAGTTGCGGATCGTTCAACTGGTTGACCTGGCCGCGCAGCAGGCTCAGCCAGGCCCGGCCCAGTTGGTGCTCTTGCTGCGGCGAGACGATCGCGGAACTGGCGTCGCCCAGTGACGGCAGGTCGTCGGCATGACCGGGAAGGGCCATCAGGCAGGCCAGCGTCAACAGGGTAGGGCGCAGTAGATTCATGCATGAAGCTCGCGTCGATCAAAGAGCCTTACTGTAGCTGGCTCACACGTTGGCGACCAGTGGCGTTATCCTAGCGAACTTGTCTGCAATGCTGATGCCCTGCCAGGAGATGCCCGGATGATCGACACCCCCACTTGCGATGCCGAACTCGATGCCAGTGGGCTCAATTGCCCCTTGCCGTTGCTCAAGGCAAAGATGGAGCTCAATCGGCTGGCCAGTGGCGCGGTACTCAAGGTAATTGCCACCGACGCCGGCTCCCAGCGTGACTTCCGCACTTTTGCCCAGCTCGCCGGTCATACGCTGCTTCGTGAAACTGCCGAGGCCGGTGTCTACACCTACTGGCTGCGCAAGGCCTGAGTCTTATCCCAAGGATCATTAATGTTCAAAGTGCTTCGTGACTGGATGCAGCGCTACTTCTCCGATGAGGAGGCGGTGGTGTTGGCAGTGCTGCTGTTCCTGGCTTTCACTGCAGTGCTGACCCTGGGTGGCATGCTCGCACCGGTGCTGGCCGGCATGGTCCTGGCGTTTCTCATGCAGGGCCTGGTCAATGCCTTGGAGCGTTTGCATGTTCCCACCCGGCTGGCGGTGTGGCTGGTGTTCGCGCTGTTCATGGGGGCGCTGGCGGTATTCCTGCTGGTGCTGGTACCGCTGCTCTGGCACCAGTTGATCACGCTGTTCAACGAATTGCCGGGCATGCTGGGCAAGTGGCAGTCGCTGCTGCTGTTGCTGCCGGAGCGTTATCCGCACCTGGTCTCCGATGAGCAAGTGCTGCGCGCCATCGAGTCGGTCCGTGGCGAGATCGGCAAGTTCGGCCAGTGGGCGCTGACGTTCTCCCTGTCCAGCCTGCCGCTGCTGGTCAATGCCATGATCTACCTGGTGCTGGTGCCGATCCTGGTGTTCTTCTTCCTCAAGGATCGTGAGCTGATCGCCCGTTGGGTTGGTGGCTACTTGCCGCGTCAGCGTACGCTGCTCAATCGTGTGGGCGATGAAATGAACCGGCAGATCGCCAATTACATCCGCGGCAAAGGTATCGAGATCCTGATCTGCGGCATTGCCACGTATATCGCCTTCATCAGCCTGGGACTCAACTATGCGGCGCTGCTGGCCTTGCTGGTGGGGCTGTCGGTGGTGGTGCCTTATGTGGGAGCGGTGGTGGTGACCGTGCCTGTGACCTTGATCGCGCTGTTCCAGTGGGGCTGGGGCGACCAGTTCATCTACCTGATGGCAGTGTACGCGATCATCCAGGCGCTCGATGGCAACGTGCTGGTGCCGCTGCTGTTCTCCGAGGCGGTCAGCCTGCACCCGGTGGCGATCATCTGCGCGGTACTGTTGTTTGGCGGGCTGTGGGGGTTCTGGGGGATCTTCTTCGCGATCCCACTGGCAACACTGTTCAAGGCCGTGCTCGATGCGTGGCCAAGGCAGGAGCCTTCAGTGGCGCCAATGCTGTAGGAGCGTGCCTCTTCGCGGGGTCACCCGCGAAGAGGTCAGTGTCGATATCAGGCCTTGTTCAGCGCCTGGGCGGCTGCCAGTACGGCATCCACATGTCCGGGCACCTTCACGCCGCGCCATTCCTGGCGTAGCACACCGTCTTTGTCGATCAGGAAGGTGCTGCGGTCCACACCCATGTATTCCTTGCCGTACAGCTTCTTGAGCTTGATCACGTCGAACAGTTGGCACAGGGCCTCGTCCTTGTCGCTGATCAGCTCGAACGGAAAGCCCTGCTTGGCCTTGAAGTTCTCGTGGGACTTGATGCCATCGCGGGAGACGCCGAACACCACCGTGTTGGCGGCGCGGAAGGCTTCGTGCTGGTCGCGGAAACCCTGGCCTTCGGTGGTGCAGCCCGGGGTGCTGTCCTTGGGGTAGAAGTACAGCACCACCTGCTGGCCCTTGAGACCGGCAAGGCTCACGGACTGGCCGCTGGTGGCCTGGGCCTGGAAGTCGGCGACGGATTGGTCGAGTGCTACGGCCATGGGGGCTTCCTTACATGGGGTTCTGTGGGCGCCAGGGTTCGATCAGCGCATCCAGGTTCAGGGCGTCGGCAAAGTCCAGGAACTGGTCGCGCAACCAGCTGATCTGGGTGCCGGCCGGCAGGATCACGGTGAACTGGGCGTTGAGCATGCTGCTGCCGGTCTGCGGGGCCAGGTAGGTGTCGCAGGTCATGCTCTCGAGCTCGACACGGTGGTCGAGGAAGAACTGGCACAGCTCGCTGACGATATCCGGGCGATAGGCGGCGCTGACATAGGCCACGTAGGGCAGGGCCTGGGGACGTACTTCCTGATCGGCGCTGCGCACCACGTCGAGGGTCAGGCCGTGCTTCTTGCCCAGACCTGGCAGTACCGCCTCCAGGCGCGCCAGGGCATCCCAACTGCCACCGACCTGCAGGACCAGGGCACTGGTCTCGCCATGGCGGGTCAGGCGCGAAGTGATCACCGCGCAGCGATTGTCGAAGGCGGCGCGGCTGAGAACGTTGGCCAGCTCCATGGGGTTGGGACCCAAGGCACTGATGACAAGGAATTGTTCGCGGACAGTGGGGGTGGACATGCAGCATTCCTAAAGCGATGAGCGGTCGGCACAGGACAGGCATAAGCCTCCTGTCGGCAGGGCCCCGGGCTCGCATTCGAGGTCGTGGACGCTGGCGCGGAGCATTGTCGACGGCCCGGCGGGCCACGCTGCGCCGATCAAAGGGAGAAGGGTAGCGAAAAGCAGCGCGAAGGGGAATGCTCCACCCGCCTGCTTCGCTTGTGCAAGGCCGATGGCGCCAGTACCATTACCGCTCTCTTTTTCCGGCAGGAGCAGTTACATGATTGCGGGCAGTATGGTGGCATTGGTCACTCCCATGGATGCACAAGGGCGTCTTGATTGGGACAGCCTCGACAAACTTGTAGACTTCCACCTGGAAAAAGGCACTCACGCGATCGTCGCCGTCGGCACCACCGGTGAGTCCGCCACGCTGGATGTCGAAGAGCACATCCTGGTCATCAAGCACGTGGTCGAGCGCGTCAAGCGCAGCAACCACCGTATCCCGGTCATTGCCGGTACCGGCGCCAACTCCACTGCCGAAGCCGTCCACCTGACCCAGAACGCGAAAAACGCAGGCGCCGACGCCTGCCTGCTCGTCGTGCCGTACTACAACAAGCCGACCCAGGAAGGCCTGTACCAGCACTTCAAGCACATCGCCGAAGCCGTCGACATCCCGCAGATCCTCTACAACGTACCCGGCCGCACCTCCTGCGACATGCAGGCCGAGACCGTCATCCGCCTGTCGAAGGTCAAGAACATCATCGGCATCAAGGAAGCCACCGGCGACCTGGTGCGCGCCAAGGCCATCCTCGACGGCGTCGACAAGGACTTCATCGTCCTGTCCGGCGACGATCCGACCGCCGTCGAGCTGATCCTGATGGGCGGCAAGGGCAACATCTCCGTCACTGCCAACGTCGCCCCGCGCGAAATGGCCGATCTGTGCGAGGCCGCCCTTGAGGGCAACGCCGAGAAGGCCCGCGCAATCAACGAAAAACTCATGCCGCTGCACAAGGACCTGTTCTGCGAAGCCAACCCGATTCCGGTGAAGTGGGCACTGGTGGAAATGGGCCTGATGCAAAAAGGCATCCGCCTGCCGCTCACTTGGCTGAGCGAAGGCTGCCACGAAAAAGTCCGTGCGGCCCTGCGCCAGTCCGGCGTACTGGTTTAATCGAGGAAGTACCCCGCATGAAGCGACTGGCTGGTCTCTCCACCCTTGCCCTGATCATTTCCAGCACCAGCGGTTGCGGCTGGCTGTGGGGCGAGGATGGCTATTTCCGCGACCGCGGCAGCGATTACCTGCAGGCGCACCCGACTGCGCCGATGCAGTTGCCGCCGGACGCCAGCAACCCCAAGCGCCTGGATCCGCTGCTGCCGATCCCACGTAACGTCGCCGACGACCGTGCCACGGGCGAGTTCGAGGTGCCCCGTCCACAGCCGCTGACCGCTACGGCCGAGGCAAGCGATTTCTCCCTGCAGCGCAGCGGCAGCAGCCGTTGGGTGCTGGCCCAGCGTTCCCCGGCGGAAGTCTGGCCGGTCGCGCGTCAGTTCTTCGAGGACAACGGTTTCCGCATTGCCGAGGAGCGTCCGCAGACTGGTGAGTTCAACACCACCTGGCAGCGTTTCGACGAACTCTCCGCGTCCCTGGGGCAACGTCTTGCCAGCTCTGCCAGCAGTCCGGATAGCGAAGTGCGTGTCCGTGTGCGTATGGAGCCAGGCGTGCAGCGCAACACCTCCGAGGTGTACGTCGTCAGCGTCGAGCGTCCGGCCGGCAGCACCGCCGAGCCTGATTTCCCGTCCAGCTCCACCAACACCGGCGCTGACGCCCTGTTGGTCGACGAAATGCTAGCCAGTATGAACCGTAGCGCCGAGAAGGGCGGTTCGGTCTCGCTGCTCGCCGCCCGCGACTTCGACGCGCCAAGCCGCGTCAGCCTGGCCGAAGACGGCAGCGGCAACCCGGTACTTTATCTGGGTGCCGACCTGGATCGCGCCTGGTCCAGCGTGGGCCGCGCCCTGGAGCAGGGCGAATGGCGTGTCGAGGACATCAACCGCAGCCTGGGTCTGTACTACATCAACCTGTCCGAGAAACCCGACGACAAGCAAGACCAGCCTGGCTTCTTCGGTCGCCTGTTCGGCAGCGAGCCGAGCAAGGAAGAGCGTGAGGCCCGCGCCGAGCGTTATCAGGTCCGTCTGAGCAAGGTCGGCGAAAGCGTGCAGGTCACTGTCGAGAAGAACATCAACACTGTGGCACCGGCCGATGTGGCTCGCCGCGTGCTGAGCATGATTCAGGACCACCTGGGCTAAGTGCGTTTCGCGGTACTTGGAAGCGGTAGCCAGGGAAACGGCACGCTGATCGCCAGTGGTAACACATTCATCCTGGTCGACTGCGGCTTTTCTCTGCGAGAGACCGAGCGGCGCCTGGCGTTGCTCGGGGTGTCCGCGGCACAACTGAGCGCCGTGCTGGTGACCCACGAACATGCCGACCATGTGCATGGGGTGGGGTTGTTGGCTCGGCGCTACAATGTACCGGTCTATCTCAGCGAGGGGACCCTGCGTGGCATGCGTAAGCCGGTGGAGGCCAGTGGTCTGCTCCGGTGTGGCGACAGCCTGCGTATCGGCGCTTTGGAAGTGAGCGCGGCGCGGGTCGAACATGACGCGCTCGAGCCGTTGCAGTATGTGGTCAGTGATGGGCGTCGACGTTTCGGCATGCTCACGGACCTTGGTTCCTACGACATGCATCTGTTGGAGCGCTACCAAGGCCTGGACGCCCTGCTGATCGAAGCCAACCACTGTCGTGACATGTTGGCGCGCGGGCACTACCCGCACTTCCTGAAGCTCAGGGTCGGCGGCAGCCAGGGACATTTGAACAACCACCAGGCCGCGAGCCTGGTGGCCGAGCTGGGCTGGAAACACCTGCAGCACCTGGTGCTGGCCCACCTCAGCAGCAAGAATAACCGGCCACAACTGGCCCGCCAGTGCTTCGTCGACACCTTAGGGTGCGACCCAGACTGGCTCCAGGTGGCGAATCAGGAACATGGGCTCGACTGGCGCGAAATCGCCTAGCCCACCCACTCAAGCAAGCGGAGCCCATCATGGAAAAACGCGAAGAACTCTACCGCGGCAAGGCCAAATCGGTTTACAAGACCGACGATGCCGACCGCTTGATCCTGCTATTCCGTAACGACACTTCGGCGTTCGACGGCAAGCGTATCGAACAGCTCGATCGTAAAGGCATGGTGAACAACAAGTTCAACGCCTTCATCATGCAGAAGCTGGAAGAAGCCGGCATTCCGACCCAGTTCGACAAGCTGCTCGGCGACAACGAGTGCCTGGTCAAGAAGCTGGACATGATCCCGGTCGAATGCGTGGTGCGTAACTATGCCGCCGGTAGCCTGGTCAAGCGCCTGGGCGTGGAGGAAGGCATCAAGCTGGAGCCGTCGACTTTCGAACTGTTCCTGAAGAACGACGAGAAGGGCGACCCCTTCATCAACGAATCCCACGTCGTCGCCTTCGGCTGGGGCACCGCCGAGCAGCTGGCGACCATGAAGCAGCTGTCGCTGAAGGTCAACGAAGTGCTGAGCAAGCTGTTCGATGACGCTGGCCTGCTGCTGGTGGACTTCAAGCTGGAGTTCGGTGTCTTCCACGGCCAGATCGTCTTGGGCGACGAGTTCAGCCCGGACGGCTGCCGCCTGTGGGACAAGGAAACCCGCAAGAAAATGGATAAGGACCGCTTCCGTCAGGGCCTCGGTGATGTCATCGAAGCCTATGAGGAAGTAGCCAAGCGTCTGGGCGTGCCGCTCTAAGCGACACGTTCACGCAAGCGCCTGATACCACGCGGATTTTTTTCAAAGAAGGGTTTGCCTTTCGCGAAATCGCTGGTATGATGCGCGCCACTGGAGAGATGCCGGAGTGGTCGAACGGGACGGATTCGAAATCCGTTGTACCTTCGCGGGTACCTAGGGTTCAAATCCCTATCTCTCCGCCATACATGAAAAGCCCCTGAAACGAGAGTTTCAGGGGCTTTTTGCATTCGCGGTCGAGTGCTTGGCATGGCTCTGCTTCGAAGCTGTGAGGATGCAGCTCCGTATCTATCCCTACCAGCTCTTGGTGCGTTGTAGCCGCTTATCCGAATTTCAGAACCGTCTTACCGCCAAAAGGGCGGTGTTAAATTGACGCTAATGTGACGCCTAAATAACATCGCTCCCCGATTTTCTATGACTCAGGGAAGCGTCAATGAAGTGCGGTCAGCTTACCGCGCAAGGGTTTGTCTTGTGCGTCGTGTTTGGCAGTGTCGTCAGCTCCGTGTGGGCTTCGCCGGGCGACCAGGATTTGATTCGTGAACGGCAGAACCGCCTCCTCGAAGAACAACAGCGTCGACTCGAGGAGCTGCGTTCTTTGCCCGGTGGTGCCGCTCAGCCCGTACCCTCTCAGCGGCCGGAAGACGTGCGCTGTTTCGACATCCGTACCATCGAACTCAAAGGCGCCGACAGCCTGTCGGCCAGTGACCGTCAGGCACTGCTCAAGCCTTTCATCGGCCAATGCCTGGGCGTGTCCCAGCTAAACGCTTTGCTCAAAGCTATCACCGACCTGTACTTGGCGCGTGGCTTGGTCACCAGTCGTGCGTACTTGCCGCAACAGGATCTTTCGTCAGGCCATTTGCAGGTGATGGTCGTGGAAGGGCGTCTGGAAAGTTTTCGCCCCGACGACAATAGTGGCCTGTCCGAGCGTGAGGTGGCCATGGCCTTTCCCGGTTCGGCGGGCCAGTTGCTTAATCTGCGTGAGATCGAGCAGATGGTCGACCAGCTCAATCGTTTGCCGTCGAACCAGGCGCAGATGGAGCTCTCCCCAGGCGAGGCGGTCGGTGGTAGTCGCGTGTTGGTACGCAATACACCGCAAAAGCCTTGGCGTGCCTCGCTGTCGCGCAACAACGAAGGCCAGCGCAGCACGGGCGAGCAGCAAGTCAATGTGGGGTTTGAATGGGACAGCCCGCTGGGGCTGGCTGACCAATTGGTGTTGCGTGGGGGCCATGATGTGGTCAGCGATCACACGCAAGGTTCGAACAACCGCGTGCTGTACTACAACCTGCCGTGGGGGTGGTGGAACTTCAGCTACAGCTACAGCGAAAACGAATATCGCTCAACAGCACGGGCCAACAGCTTTGCCTTCAAGCAGACCGGTGACAACCAGAACCACCAACTGCGCGCCGAGCGCGTGGTGCACCGCGACGCAGTCAGCAAGACCGCTTTGAACGTCGGGATCGCCCACCTGCGTACCAACAACTACATCGAAGATACCCGTCTGGACGCTAGCAGCAATCGCCTCAGCGAGGCGCAGTTCGGCATCAACCATGGCCGCCGCCTGGGTAGGGCTTTCGTCAACCTCGATCTTGGTATTCAGCAGGGCATCGGTGTTTTCGATGCCCAGGAGAATGGTCATCCGCGGCCCGGCGAGCCAGTGGCGCGTTATCGCAAATACAGCGCGACCCTCAGCTTCATCCAAGGCTTCGAGCTCCTTGGCGAGCGCCTGAGCTTCAGTAGCCTGGCCAACGGCCAGCGCAGCGAGGATGTGCTGTTCAGCTCGCAACGTATCAGCCTGGGGGGCCTGGCTTCGATTCGGGGGTTCAAGGACCAGTCGCTGTCCGGCGACACGCGTTTGATCGTGCTGCCGTTGAAAGAAGCGCTGCAAAGCGCCGAGCGGGTGGCCAATGGTGATTTGAGCCAGGACGTTCCGGTGTCCAGACGTGATGAGCTGGGCGAACTGCAGGCCAGCATGCAGCGCATGACAGTGAACCTGCGCGATCTGATCGGCGGGCTGCGTGACGGCGTGGTGCAGATCGCCAGCGCCGCCGAAGAGCTGTCGGCGGTCACTGAGCAGACCAGCACGGGGGTGAGCAGCCAGAAGGTCGAGACGGACCAGGTCGCCACCGCCATGAACCAGATGGCCTCGACCGTGCAGGATGTCGCGCGCAGTGCCGAGGAGGCCTCCACTGCGGCGGTCAATGCCGGCCATGAGGCGCGGGAAAGCGATACGGTGGTGAATCAGGCCATCGAGCAGATCACGCACCTGGACGTCGAGGTGGGGCATTCGACCGAGGCGATGGCCGGGCTCAAGCGCGAAAGCGACAAGATCGGCACGGTGCTGGACGTGATCAAGTCGGTCGCCCAGCAGACCAACTTGCTGGCGTTGAACGCTGCCATCGAGGCGGCGCGGGCGGGGGAGGCCGGTCGCGGCTTCGCGGTGGTGGCCGATGAGGTGCGCAGCCTGGCACAGCGGACCCAGAGCTCCACCGAAGAGATCGAAGAGTTGATCAGTGGTCTGCACCGTGGTACGCAGCAGGTCGGCGATATCCTCGAGCGCAGCCGCGCACTGACCAGCAACAGTGTCGAACTGACCCGTCGTGCCGGCACTTCGCTGCTGAACATCAGCCGTTCGGTGGCGACCATCGAATCGATGAACCTGCAGATCGCGACGGCTTCGGAGCAGCAGAGCGCTGTGGCCGAGGAAATCAACCGCAGCGTGCTCAATGTGCGCGAGGTGTCCGAGCAGACTGCCGCGGCCAGCGAGGAAACCGCCGCTTCCAGCGTCAAGCTGGCGCAGTTGGGCGGTGAACTGCAGCTGCTGGTGGGCAAATTCAAGCTTTGACCTGTGGGTGAATCGGCGTTCGCCGTCGTTGGATCAAGCCCCTGAAGCGCGTGCCTCAGGGGCTTTGCATCAAATGGAGGTGGCGGCGGCACTGGGTTGGCGCCGGTCGTGCCGCGTATCGTATAAGATATCCACACCGTATTGCCTCTGGATGCCGCCGTGCCGATCCTGCCCCGCAAAGCCCCCAATCTGGGTGTCACACCCTCGACCTCTGAAATCATCGCCGAGCACCTGCGTGAAGCGATCATTTCCGGGCATCTGGCCGAAGGCGAGCCGGTGCGTCAGGACGACATCGCCCAGGCGTTCAACGTGAGCAAGATCCCGGTGCGTGAAGCGCTCAAGCGCCTTGAAGCGGAAGGGTTGGTGGATTTTCACCGCAACCGTGGCGCCCTGGTGACCAAAATTTCCGAGCCTGAACTGGCCCAGATGTTCGAAGTGCGTGTGCTGCTGGAGGTCAAGGCCATCCGCCTGGCGGTGCCGAATATGACCGAAGAGACGTTCCAGAAAGCGGAAGGGATTTGCGCCGAGTTCATTGGCGAGGATGACATTGGCCGCTGGGCCGAACTGAACTGGGCGCTGCATGCATGTCTTTATGAGCCCGCGCAAAGGCCATTTTTGGTGGGCTTGATCCGCTCGATTCACGACAAGGTCGAGCGCTACCTGCGCATGCAGATGAGCTTGTCAGCCGGCAAGGAGCGCGCCGATCACGAACACCGGGACATCGTCGCCGCCTGCCGAAACCGCGATGCCGACCTGGCCGCACAGCTGATCGAGGCGCACATCAACGGCGTCTGCCAGAGCCTTTACGAGCACTTGCCCCATCGCTGAGCGACCGGCGGTGAGGGTGATCCCTTCTGTGGCATCGCCTGCCATATTGCTTCCTCCCGTAACAGTCCCTCGGGGCCGCCCGGCCCTGTGCGCCATGTCCCGTTTTACCCGATAGCCCTGTAGCAGCGCGCCCTGCGCCGCTTTGCCTGAAGCCGGGCGAAGTGCTGGCCCCATTCTTGCTCGGATAAAATCGTATACGAAATACGATATAACAAAAGCGGGCGATCCATCCCCCGGACATTGGGGCCGGACGCCGAGGACGAACGATCAACGGAGCGGAACATCGATGACCTCTACGACCTCTGTGGCATCCAAAACGCTTGACCGTACGGCGGACCATGCGCCCGCCGGTATCAAACGAGTGGTGGCTGCCGCCATGGCCGGCGCTGTGGCGGAGTGGTACGAATTCTTCCTTTATGGCACGGCCTCGGCTCTGGTCTTTGGGCAGTTGTTCTTCCGTCAGACCGGCAGCGCGATGGATGGCATCATCGCGGCCTTCGCACTGTATGCCGTGGGCTTTCTGGCGCGGCCTTTGGGTGGATTGGTGTTCGGCCACTATGGCGACAAGCTGGGACGCAAGCACCTGCTGCAGATCAGCTTGGTGGTGGTGGGCATCACGACCTTCCTGATGGGCTGCCTGCCCACCTTCGAAAAGATCGGCTATGCCGCCCCGGTGCTGTTGGTGTTGCTGCGACTGATCCAGGGCTTTGCCTTCGGGGGCGAGTGGGGAGGCGCGGTGCTGTTGGTGTCCGAGCACAGCCCGGACAACCGTCGGGGGTATTGGGCCAGTTGGCCCCAGGCGGGGGTTCCGGCCGGTAACCTGATTGCCACGGTCATCCTGCTGATCCTGTCTTCGAGCCTCTCGGAGGCGCAGTTCCTCGATTGGGGCTGGCGCGTGGCGTTCTGGTTCTCCGCGGTCGTGGTTCTGATCGGCTATTGGATCCGCAAGCGGGTGGATGATGCGCCGATCTTCAAGGAGGCGCAGGCGCGCCAACAGAAAGTGGCGCAGACGCAATTGGGCGTGGTGGAGGTGTTGTCCAAGCACTGGCGTGCGGTGCTGATCGGCATCGGCGCGCGGTTTGCCGAGAACATTCTTTATTACACCGTGGTGACCTTCTCCATTACCTACCTCAAGCTCGTGGTGCACAAGGACACCTCGCAGATTTTGCTGCTGATGTTCGGCGCGCACCTGCTGCATTTCTTCATGATTCCGGCCATGGGGTACCTGTCGGACATCATCGGGCGCAAGCCGGTGTACCTGGTCGGGGCGGTGCTGACCGGGTTCTGGGGCTTTGTCGGCTTCCCGATGATGGACACTGGCAATGAGTGGCTGATCATGGCCGCGATCACCTTGGGCCTGGCCATCGAGTCCATGACTTACGCGCCTTACTCAGCGCTGATGGCGGAGTTGTTCCCGACCCATGTCCGCTACACGGCGCTTTCGCTGTGCTACCAGGTCGCACCGATCCTGGCGGGTTCGCTGGCGCCGCTGATCGCGGTGACCTTGCTCAAGGAGTACAACAGCTCGACGCCGATTGCTTGGTATCTGGTGGGGGCTGCGCTGATCTCGATCGTCGCGGTGGCTGCGACCCGCGAGACCCGGGGAAAGTCGTTGCGGGCGGTGGACGAGGAGTTGGCCAAGCGCTGAGACGCTGGGGGCTGCAAAGCAGCCCCCGACTTCAGAACCGATCCAAACGGTAAGGTGCAAGCGCAGGCAACTGCCCAGCACCAGCGGGCACCGATCCCGTCATGGAGGCAACCAGTTCGGCAGTGGTCGCCGCCTGGGTGAGCCCCAGGTGCTGGTGACCGAAGGCGAGCAAAACCTTGCCGTCGCAGGCTTGGTCGATCACCGGCAGCGAGTCCGGCAGGGACGGACGAAAGCCCATCCAGGTGCTCGCCGCTTCTATGTTCAGCGCGTTCTTGAACAGCCCCTCGGTCAGCCGATGCAGCTGCCAAGCACGCCGCATGTTCGGCGCTCGCTCCAGCCCTGCGAATTCCACGGTGCCGGCCAGGCGCAGGCCGCCTTGCATGGGCGTCATGATGAAGCGGCGCTCCAGGGAAGTGACTGCCAAGGGCAAGCGATCATGCTCGTTGGGCAGCATCAGGTGGTAGCCGCGTTCGGTGTCCAGCGGAACGGCCTTGCCGGTAAGTTTCTGGGTCAGCTTGGCGGAGTGGGCACCGCAGGCAATCAATGCTTTTCGGGCGTTGACCTCGCCCTTGTCGGTGCGCAGCACAACGCCATCGGCGTGCACCCGGCCACCCTCGACGCGCTGGCGGGCGAAGTGAACGCCATTGTCCTGAGCCGCTTGCACCAGCGCCTTCACCACTTGGTGAGGGTCGATGAAATGACCGGTCGCGGGGAAAAACAGTGCACCCTGGATCGATTCGGACAACTGCGGCGCCACATTTCGCACGGCGTTGGCGTCCCAGAAATCGACGGGCACGCCCTGAGCCTGCATCTTCTGCTTGAGCGCGTCGATCGCCGTGCGCGATTCAGGGCGTTCAAAGACCAGCAGGGAGCCGTCTTCCTTGAGCAACTGCGTGTTGCCGGTGGAGGCCAGCAGGCGGCGCCAGGCATCCAGGCTCGCCTCGTTGAGTGCGCGCAGGGCGGCGACGCTGTTGCGGTAGGGGCGTTGGCGCAGGTTCAGCAGCAGGCGGGTGAACCAAGGCAGGGCCTTGGGCAGATAACGCCAGTCCAGGCGCAGCGGGCCCATCGGGTCCAGCAGCATGGCCGGCAAGCGCTTGAGGATGGACACGTCAGCGATGGGGAAGACCTGTTCGGTGGCCAGATGACCGGCATTGCCAAAGGATGCCCCCTGGCCCGGCTCATCCCGGTCGAGCACCAGCACCCGATGGCCCTGGCGTGACAAGGCCAGGGCGCAGGCCACGCCTACGATGCCGGCGCCGACCACGGCGATGTCATAGACCTCGTGACCGTTGCGGTGAAGTTCGTCTGGAAGCATCTGCTCAAACCTCGGTGATCGTAGATTTTATACAATTGTTGTATTCAGACCGCGCCCTGGCGAAGAAGCTCAGGGCAGGGGGTCAGTGATTCAGGCTGTTTTCCAGGACCGCGACGATGCCCTCGCAGGCTTCGCGGATGTGGCGGTCCAACAGGCGGCAGGCCGCCTCGATGTCTTTGTTGCGGGCATGTTCCAGCAGTTCGCGGTGTTCTTTTTCGGCTTTCTGGATTTCCCGCGTGTAGAGCAATTGCATGCGGATATAGCGATCGCACTTGGTATTGAGGTGCGTAATCATCGCCAGGGTTTCCGGCAGCTGGGCTGGCGAGTACAAGGCGGTGTGGAAGGCGAAGTTCAGCTCGCTCCAGTTGTCGATGTCGCTGCCTGAATCCAGTGCGGCGTCGTATTGGTCCAGCAGGCGCTCGGCCCGGTCGAGTTCGCTTGGAGTCAGTTTCGGGATGGCCTGCGCCAGGGCCCGGCATTCGAGCAATACGCGCAGGTCGAAGAGTTCGCGGATGGTGGCGGTGGAGAGTTCGGTGGTGAATGCACCCCGATGCGGATGGAACTGCACCAGCCCTTCGGCCTCGAGGGTCAACAGCGCCTCGCGCACGGGGATCCGGCTGACGTCGTAGTCCCGTGCGAGCGCGTCCTGGCGCAATTGGGTGGCGCCTTTGAACTCACCGCTGAGGATGCGTTTGCGAAGATCGTCCGCAACGTGCTGGGCACGTGTCTTGAAGCTAGCCATAGTACTGTTCGAGAACCCGATTGGAATTTGCATATTGTATGCAAAGGGCAAAACCGCATCCACCGACGTGCTGTAGGTGGATGCGCCATTGCCGGTCAGCTTACCCGCTGGCCGTTGACCAAGCGGCTGAGGTTCAGCGGGTTACCCTGCTTGATCGCCGTTGGCAGAAGGCTGTCGGGGAAGTTCTGGTAGCACACCGGACGCAGGAAACGCAGGATCGCCGCGGTGCCCACCGAGGTGCTGCGGGCATCGGAGGTGGCCGGGAACGGGCCGCCGTGGACCATCGCATCGCACACTTCAACACCCGTCGGCCAGCCATTGATCAGGATGCGTCCGGCCTTGCGCTCCAGGGTTGGCAGTAGCGTGGCAACCGCGTCGGTATCGGCATCGTCCATGTGCACGGTGGCCGTAAGCTGGCCTTCGAGTTGCTCGGCCACTTGCTTGGCTTGGGCCAGCTCGTCGCACTCGACGATCAGCGAAGACGAGCCGAACACCTCGGCCTGCAGCGTGTGGTCACGCATGAAGTCGTGGGCAGTGGTCACGAACAGGTGCGATTGGCACTGGTTGTGGCCTTCGCTCTCGGCGCCTTTGGCTTGCAGGCGTGCATTGGCATTGGCTGCCAGGGCTTGGACGCCTGTGCTGTAGGCCTTGTAGATGCCGGGCGTGAGCATGGTCTGGGTTGGGCTCTTGGCGATGGCAGTGCTGGCGGTGGCGATGAAGTCGTCCAGGGCAGGACTCTTCACCGCGATCACCAGGCCCGGATTGGTGCAGAACTGGCCGGCGCCCTGGTTGAGGGAGGCGACGAAGCCTTCGGCCAGCGCGGTGCCACGGTTGACCAGTGCCGACTCGAACAGGAACACCGGGTTGATCGAGCTCATTTCGGCATACACCGGGATGGGCTCGCGGCGTGCCTGGGCGGCCAGTGTCAGGGCAACGCCACCGCTGCGCGAGCCGGTGAAGCCGACGGCCTTGATGCGTGGGTCATTGACCAGGCCAATGCCGATTTCGGTACCGGAGCCATACAGCAGCGAGAACACCCCTTCGGGCAGTTCGCAATCCTGAACGGCCTGCTGGATGGCGCGGCCAACCAGTTCGCTGGTGCCCGGGTGGGCACTGTGGGCCTTGACGATCACCGGGCAGCCGGCGGCGAAGGCCGAGGCGGTATCACCACCGGCCACCGAGAAGGCCAGGGGGAAGTTGCTGGCGCCGAACACCGCCACAGGGCCTAGGGCGACATGACGCTGGCGCAAGTCCGGACGCGGCAGTGGCTGGCGCTCAGGCAGCGCTTCGTCCACACGCACGTCGAGCCATTCGCCGGCACGGACGGTGCGGGCGAAGGTACGCAGTTGGAAGCAGGTGCGACCGATTTCGCCCTGGATGCGTGCTTGCGGCAGCCCGCTTTCAGCCACGGCGCGCTGGACCAGCGTGTCGCCGAGGGCTTCGATGTTCTGGGCGATGCGCTCGAGGAAGGCGGCACGCGCCTGCAGCGAGGTTTCGCGATAACGGTCGAAGGCTTCCCAGGCCAGGCTGCACGCGAGCTCGACATGCTCACGGCTGCCGCCTGGATAGGCTGGTTCGAGCTGCGCGTTGGTGGCGGGGTTGATGGCGAAGACCGGGGCTTGCGTACCGGCGATGGCGCGTTGGCCGATCAGCAGGTTACCTGAAAGACTCATGGGGCTCTCCTGAGGTCGGGAAAGACGGATTCCCGCGCCGGGCGGGAAGAAGAGGACGGCGCGCCAAAGGGTCGCGCCGCCTCGGGGAGGTCAAGCGGGGCGGGATCAGACCAGGTTGTTTTCGACCGACCAGCTGGCGTACCAGCGGCGGAACTGGGCGTACTGGTTTTCCGCGTAGCGGCGCTGGCTGTCGCTCAGCACATCGGTGGCGTTGAAGTGCAGGGTGTATTCCTTGTCGCCGTTCAGGACCATCAGGTGCTTGTAGTACAGCACCAGGTCGACGCCTTCGTCGAAGGACGACAGGATCGCCAGCGCGCCTTCGAGCTCCAGGGCCAGGCGACGAGCCTTGGCATCACCGATGGCCGCTTCCTTGCACAGCTTGATCAGCAGCAGTACTTCACGTGGCAGGGCGTTGCCGATGCCGGTGATGGCGCCGGTGGCGTTGCACTTGACGAAGCCGTGGAAGACCTGGGTGTCGACGCCTGCCATCAGGGTGACTTCTTCATCCTTGGAGGTGATGAATTCGGCGGCATAGCTCATGGCGGCCGCGCCACCGAACTCTTTGAAGCCGATCAGGTTCGGGTGTTCGCGGCGCAGTTCGAAGAACAGGTCGGCGCGGGTGGCGAAGCCGTAGTGGGGGCTGTTGTAGATCACCGCCGGCAGGTTCGGCGCCGCGTTCAGGATGGCCTTGAAGTGTTCCTTCTGGGCCGGGATGGACGAGCCACGGGACAGCACGCGTGGGATGACCATCAGGCCGTGGGCGCCGACCTTGGCGGCGTGAGCGGCATGGGAGACGGCTTCACGGGAGTTGACCGCGCCGGTGCCGACGATGGTCGGGATACCGGCGGCGACCAGGCGGGCCACGCCTTCCTGGCGCTCGGCTTCGGTCAGCAGCGGCCAGTCACCCATCGAGCCGCAGTACACCACGGCGCTCATGCCGATATCGATCAGCTCGCGGCCCTTTTTCACCAGCGCGTCGAAGTCTGGCTTGCGGTCCGGGGTGCAGGGGGTCATCAGGGCAGGAATGCAGCCAGTGAAGATGTTGTCAGTCATTGTGGGCTCCTTGAAGCATTCATTCAGGTCGGTCGTGAAGGAGGCGCGCATCGCAGGCGACGCGCGTGCGGGTTACTGGCAGATACCCCAGGCGAAGGGGTCCTGCTCGTCGATCAGCAGTTGGCTGTCGGCGGTGACATGGGCGCGGCCGGTGATGGAAGGGCGGATGCGCTCGCCTTCCTGTTCATAACGGCCTTCGAATCGGCTGCCGGTAATGCTGGCCTGGACCCAGGTCTGGCCGGGGGCGAGCTTGCCGTCGGCGGCCAGGCACGCGAGCTTGGCGCTGGTGCCGGTGCCGCAGGGAGAACGGTCATAGGCCTTGCCGGGGCACATGACGAAGTTGCGGCTGTCGGCCTGCGGGTCGGCGGCAAACAGTTCGACGTGATCGATCACGCCACCGTCCTCGCCGAAGATGCCGCTGGCCTCCAGTGCCTGGAGGATCGCCCAGGTGTAGGCGGTCAGCGCTTCGACGTTGGCCAGTTCCAGTACCTGGCCGTGGTCGGACACCAGGAAGAACCAGTTGCCGCCCCAGGCGATGTCGCCGCGCACTTCGCCATAGCCAGGCACCTGGACCGGCACATCATGGCGGTAGCGGTAGGCAGGCACGTTGCGCACGGTGACGGCGCCATCGGCGTGCAGGGTGGCGTTGACCGGGCCGACGGGGGTGTCGATCTTGTGCTCGCCTGGTTCGATCATCCCCAGGTGATGCAGCGAGGCGACCAGGCCGATGGTGCCGTGGCCACACATGCCCAGATAGCCGGTGTTGTTGAAGAAGATCACACCGCAGGTGGCGTCCGGCGAGACGGGTTCGCAGTAAAGGGCGCCGACCAGCACATCATTGCCGCGTGGTTCGAGCAGGGTTGCCCGGCGCCATTGGTCATGTTCGTTACGCAGCGCGTCGCGTTTCTGGCTCATGGTCTGGCCGGCGACGGCTGGGAAGCCGCTCATGACCAGGCGGGTGGGTTCGCCGCCGGTGTGGGAGTCGATGACGTGGATGCTTTTCATTGAAATTGTAAATCCTCTGAACGCATCAGCCGGAGGGCTGGGATGGGCGGATTGCAGATTTTATACAATGTAGATTTTATACAATCAACCCCCTCATGCATTCCCCTGGCGGTTATCGATACCTGTGGAAGCGGGTTCGCCCGTGAGTGCGGCGGTGGGTTCAGCCCCGTATTCGTGGGGTGAACCGGCTCTCGCAGAGACGTGCTGTCAGGTGTCTTGCGAGATGATCAGCTATGGGTTGCCTGGCGGTACTGGCGTGGGGTGAAGCCAGTCATGGTCTTGAACTGGCGGGAGAACGCGCTGTGGTCGGTGTAGCCGCAACGCAGGGCGATCTCGGTGATCGGCAGGTCGGTGCGCAGCAGCAGGTGCGCTTGCTCGAGGCGTGCCTTGTGGATCATCTGCCGGGGCGTGAGGTGGAAGATGCGCTTGCAGTACCGCTCCAGTTGCGCCACCGAGAGGCCGGCGACTTCGGTCAGGTCGTCGAGGGTGATCGGGCGGTGATAGTGCTCGCGGATGTAGGTGTCCACCGCCGACAGCCGCTGGTAGGCCGGGTGAGCCTGGGCCGCCGACTGCAGGTCGACGGAAATGCCGATCAGCCCCATCACCTCGCCGCGGCGGTTGAGAATCGGCCGCTTGTGGGTCAGGCACCAACCCGGCTCCTGGCTGCCGTACAGGTGCACCTCCAGTTGGTCCTGCAGCACCAGTGCGCCCTCCAGCACCCGCCGATCCTGCTCCGTGTAGCCCGGTCCGAGCTGCGCGGGAAAGACTTGCGCGCTGGTGCGTCCGAGCAGGGGGGCGAGGGACTTGAGGCCACAGCGCTCGACCAGCGTGCGGTTGGCCATCAGGTAACGGGCCTGGGCGTCTTTGACGAAGATCACCGCATTGGGAATGGCGTCGAGCATGGGCTGCATCAGCGAGATGCAGGCCATCAGCTCCTTCATGTTTTTCGGCCGGTGGGCGGTGAGGCCTTCGCTGAAGGTGGAGAAATGCTGCTCGGGCATGGTGCATGTCCTGGGTGGGCGAAGGCGGCCTGGGGCGCTTTCGACAGGGGCTGTGATTGCCATTCAGGATGCCGCGGTGCCTGGCCCCCGCGTCAAGTCGGGAATGCAAATTGTGCAGAATTCGTCATCAGGGCTGGTGAAAACCATCAAGCAATCGTTGCCGCGATGAGTTCAACCTAAAAAAGACAGAGCGTGCCAGGCACCTCGTCGGACCCTTCGATCCACAGGCGGCCATAGACCACCCGCCTCTCTGGGACGGGGTTCGGTCACCCATCGCTGAAAACAGAGCGCCACTCACCGGACACCCGCTGAGCGCGCATTCTCGAATCGAGAGGCCGCAACTTCACCGCCCAAGCACACTGATCTGCAACACAGTTTCTGCCTATTTCAATAATCCACAAAAAAGGGCTTAGCTATGTCAGGCCAAGGTAAATTCAAGAAACAACTGTCGCTGATGGACTTGACGTTCATCGGCCTGGGGGCCATTTTCGGCTCCGGTTGGCTGTTCGCCGCCAGCCATGTGTCGGCCATCGCAGGCCCGGCAGGCATCATCTCCTGGTTGATCGGCGGTTTCGCCGTGCTGCTGCTGGGCATCGTCTACTGCGAACTGGGCGCCGCCTTGCCGCGCGCCGGTGGCGTGGTGCGCTACCCGGTGTTTTCCCACGGGCCCTTGCTGGGCTATCTGATGGGTTTCATCACCATCATCGCGTTCTCGAGCCTGGTGGCGATCGAAGTGGTCGCCTCGCGTCAGTACGCCGCAGCCTGGTTTCCGCAACTGACCCATCCGGGCACCAATGACGCGACCCTGGCCGGCTGGCTGGTGCAGTTCGCCCTTTTGTGCCTGTTCTTCGTGGTCAACTATCGCAGCGTCAAGACCTTCGCCAAGGCCAACAACCTGATCAGCACGTTCAAGTTCATCGTGCCGCTGCTGGTCATCGTGGTGCTCTACAGCTTCTTCCGTCCGGAAAACCTCGAGGTCCAAGGCTTCGCGCCGTTCGGCATGTCCGGCATCGAAATGGCCGTCTCCGGCGGTGGCATCATCTTCGCGTACCTGGGGTTGACGCCAATCATCTCGGTGGCCAGCGAAGTGCGTAATCCGCAACGGACCATTCCTATCGCGCTGATTCTCTCGGTGCTGTTGTCCACGGCCATCTATGTGCTGTTGCAAGTGGCGTTCCTGGGCAGTGTGCCGACCGAGATGCTGGTCAATGGCTGGGGCCTGATCAACAAGGAATTCTCGCTGCCTTACCGCGACATCGCCGTCGCCTTGGGCGTGGGCTGGCTGGCGTATCTGGTGGTCGCCGACGCGGTGATCTCGCCGAGCGGCTGCGGCAACATCTACATGAACGCCACGCCACGGGTCATCTACGGCTGGGCGCGGACCGGCACCTTCTTCAAGGTGTTCACCCGCATCGACGAGAAATCCGGTATCCCGCGCCCGGCGCTGTGGCTGACCTTCGGCCTGTCGATCTTCTGGACCCTGCCGTTCCCATCCTGGGAAGCGCTGATCAACGTGGTATCGGCAGCCCTGGTGCTGAGCTACGCGGTCGCCCCGGTCTCGGTCGCCGCCTTGCGCCGCAGCGCACCCGACCTGGAGCGCCCGTTCCGCGTCAAAGCCATGGGCGTGCTGGGGCCGGTGTCGTTCATCATCGCTTCGTTGATCGTCTACTGGTCGGGCTGGAGCACGGTGTCCTGGCTGCTGAGCCTGCAGATCCTGATGTTCGTCGTCTATCTGTTGGCCGGCCGTTTCGTGCCCACCGAACACCTGTCGCTCAAGCAGCAAGTGCACTCGTCGCTGTGGCTGGTGGGCTTCTACGCGATGATCATCGTGTTCTCCAAACTCGGCAGTTTCGGTGGCATCGGCGTGCTCGCCCATCCGCTGGACAACGTCGTCGTTGGCCTGTGCTCCCTGGGCATCTACTACTGGGGCGCACGCACCGGCGTGCCGGCACACCTGCTGCGTCTGGATGCCGATGAAGAGGAAGAACAACCGAACGTCCAGCCAAGCGCCAAAGGATTCACCACCGCCCACGCACGCTGAGTCGCAGGTTGACTCCGCCACGCCTGGCATTTTCACGCACGCACCGCGGCAGCCTAGGGCTGCCGCGGTCGCATTCAGGGAGTAACCGCAAATGAATGACAGGGTCCACATGACGCTCGAAGAGGTCCACGCACTGGCCGTCAGCGCGCTGTTGGCCAACGGCATGTCCACCGCCCATGCCCAGGCCATAGCCGAGGTGATCACCCAAGGTCAACGCGACGAGTGCCATTCCCATGGCCTTTACCGGGTGCTGGTGTGCGTGCGCTCGCTGCGATCCGGCAAGGTCGATCCATCGGTGCTGCCGACGGTGCATGACGACGGGCCTTCGATCGTCAAGGTCGATGCCCACCAGGGCTACTCATTGCTGGCCTTTCAGACCGGCCTTCCCGTGCTGGTGGAAAAGGCCCGCCGGCAGGGCATTGCTGCCCTGGTGATTCGCAACTGCTTCCACTTCTCTGCATTGTGGCCGGAGGTCGAGGCCATCGCCGCCCATGGCCTGGTCGGCATGGCGATGACTCCGAGCCACAGTTGGGTAGCGCCGGCGGGGGGCAAGCGGGGCGTGTTCGGCACCAACCCGTTGGCGTTCGCCTGGCCACGTCCGAATGGCGAGCCGTTCGTCTTCGACTTTGCCACCAGTGCCATCGCCCGGGGGGATATCGAGCTGCATGCCCGGGAGGGCAAGGCGATCCCCGATGGCTGGGCGCTGGACAGCGAGGGCCAGCCGACCAACGACGCCAGCGCTGCGCTGGCCGGTGCGATGCAGACTTTCGGTGGACACAAGGGATCGGCCCTGGCGGCCATGATCGAGCTGCTGGCCGGCGCACTGATTGGCGACATGACCAGCCTTGAGTCCATGACCTTCGATGGCGGCGCCGGTGCCACACCGTGCCATGGCGAACTGCTGCTGGCGTTTGACCCCAAGGCGTTTCTCGGCGAGGACATCGAGGCCGGGTTGCAGCGGGCAGAGCATCTGTTCGCCGCCATCACAGACCAGGGCGCACGCTTGCCTTCCCAGCGGCGCTTCAGTGCCCGCAAGCGCTCATTGGTCGAAGGTGTCTGGGTGAACCGACAGGTCGTTGAGGATATTCGTCGCTTGTTGTGAAGTGGGTCTCACGCTTTACGTGAATGCAATGAGGCTCTGGTTGCAATGCGCAAGTAACGTTCGAACATTTGTTTTAATCGAGCGTCACTTGCGTGGCTGTTTGCATGGTCCGCTATTTGAAAACAATCCAATTGGATAACTGTGCGCGAGGCGCACTGCGGAAGTTCCCGCTTCTTGCTTTGACGTAATGAAAACGGCGTTTATTTTTTTTGACGAAGTGGTTAATATCGCGCCGCCATCAGTACGATGGTGAATTATAAATTAAAGGATTTAGTAATGAAAAAGCTGATCAAAGCTACCGCCGCTGTTGCTGTCATCTCGGGCGTCGCCCTGCTCTCCGGCTGCACCGGCCAAGTCTACAACCAGCCAAAGAACTGCTCGTACGACTACCTGTTCCACCCATCGGTTTCCATTTCCAAAGTTATCGGCGGTTGCGGCCCGATCGACAAGCTGCCACAACAGCAGTAATTTTGGGTGTACGGATTACACCTCGATTGGGTGTAATCAGAACCCCCTCTCTTAATGGAGCAGGGGGTTTTTTATTGCCCGAGCCTAACAAGTAATGGCGTTATGATATTAATTGCGGTCAGGTCACTGAAACTAAAAGTACCCTTATCTAAGCCAGGGACTTGGCCATCTCGGCAGTGGCCTTCCACCCCTGTGCCTCATATACCGGCCGACCCACTTCCGTGGCGTGCAATACCCCAAAGCCGATCCCCCGCGCGACGAACTCAGCCTCGGCCAGTTGCATCAAGGCCGACGCCAACCCCCGCCGCCGGTAGGCAGGTTCGACGAATACATTGAGCACATAACCGCGTTGATCCTGGTTCGGATGGGCAGGGTGGGGCGGCCACTCGATGCTCATCAGGCCGATCGCCGCTGCATTGATTGCCCCGTCCATCAAGGCGAATCCGTAGTAGCGCCCATCGGTCAGGCGCGGGAGCAACCAGGGCCGAAAGTGTTCGGTCATCACACGCAGTTGCGAAGGATCGCCACCGGCCTCCAGGAACATCCGCTCGCGGTGTTCACAGATCATCGCGTGGTCATCCAATTCCAGCCTGCGAGGTGTCAGGCCCGAGAAATCGATATCGCCGGGGAATTCATTCATGCGCTGCCCTCCGATGGAGTGACTGATGCTAGTGCCGGTCCATCCCGGGCGTTAGTGACAGATCCGCAGGAAACCGGCCATACAGTGCGTTGGACCTGAATGAGCGCGATATCGGCCCCAGCCGATGGCTACAGCATCAACCGCCGACTGAACTTGGTTTCCATGACGATATGGCCTCCAAACGATGCACAAGACCACCGCCCCGCGCCCAGCGGGCCGATGTGCGGCATCTTGTGGATCAGGCCCGACGATGCAGGCAAGCGGGTGAAATCTGCCAGGCAGGGGGACGAGCGAAGGCATAGCGTGCCGCAGGTCGGAAATCCGCCAGGGGGTACTCAAGAACCGAGCGCGGGCAGCCGATAGCTAATAAGTAGAACCCCGCGACGGCGGGGTGAGCGTGCAACCTTCAAAAAAAGAAAAATCACCAAGGTCTCTGAACATGAACCTGAAATTCCGCCATAAGATTCTGCTCAGTGCCTGTGGCATCGTGGTATTGGCGTTTGCCTTGTTTACCCTCTACAACGACTACCTGCAGCGCAACATCATCCGCCAGAACATCGAGTCGTCCGTGCAACAGGCGGGCGACCTGACCGCCAGCAGCGTGCAGAACTGGATGTCCGGACGCATCCTGATCCTGGAAAACCTGGCCCAGGACATCGCCCAGCAGGGCGCCGGCGAGAACCTGGTCGGGTTGATCGAACAACCGTCCTACACCAGCAACTTCCTCTTCACCTACCTGGGCCATGCCACTGGCGTGTTCACCCAGCGTCCGGACACGCAGATGCCCGACGGCTACGACCCGCGCCAACGGCCGTGGTACAACGCGGCAACCAGCGCCGGCCATACGGTGATCACAGCCCCCTACCAAGGCGCTGTCGGTGGCCTGATGGTCACCATTGCCTCGCCCGTCAAAAGCCGCGCCGACGGCGCCCTGCTCGGGGTGGTCGGTGGTGACCTGACCCTGGATACCTTGGTGAAGATCATCAACTCGGTAGACTTCGGCGGCATCGGCCACGCCTTCCTCGCCGATCGCAACGGCCAGGTCATCG
>NZ_JBEGDO010000033.1:0-46356 GCF_051913525.1 Pseudomonas sp. PKS
GCAGCAGCAACCGGTGGATATCGCCCTGGCGGACATCCAGATCGCCGTCACCGAGACGCAAACGCGCGCCGGCGGCATCGTGGTCTCGAAGCCTGAGCGTGTCTCGGCGGGCCACTATGAAGTACGGGTGACCGCAGGCAAGACGCCGCAATCGATTACCTTGACCCCGTCCGTTCAAGGGACTGCGCTGTCGCAAGCGCAGGTCAGCACCGTCAGCACTGTGCCGGAGGAAGGCAACTCGAGTTTTGTCACAAGCCGCGCAATGCTTCCCGCCGATGACACGACCACCGCTCTACTGACCTTCACGGCCAATGATGCCAACGGCGCACCGGTGGAAGGCATTGCCAAGAGTTTGAAATTCATGGTGAAGGGCGACAAGGGCAGCATATCGCCACCGGATGTGACAGTAAGCACCATCGAGGAGCACCCCAAGGGTACGTACTCCGCGACGATCAAAGGCAAACTGGCCGGCCGCTACATTGTCTCCCCATACTTCGGCAGCCAGCCTGTAGGGCGCCTGAATGCTGAAATCCTCCTTAAAGCATTGCCGCCAGCCTCTTCCACATCGACCCTAGAGGCTAGGCCAGACGTCATCCCGGCCAACGATTACAAAACCTCCGTGCTTGAGTTCGTAGCCAAGGACATCAACGGCAAACCCGTCACCGGCCTGAGCAACACATTGGCGTTGAACGTCACCGACAGCAGCGGTAAACCACCGGCACCGGGCCATATCACGATTGACCCGTTCCAGGAAAACGGCACCACCGGTGTCTATACCACGGCACTGCGCAGCTCGCAGGCAGGCACCTATACCTTCGTCCCGACCATCGCACGCCGAGCGCTGGCGGGCGTGACGACCACGGTGAAAGTGGTCGCCTTGCCGCCAACCTTCAGCAACTCGAAGTTCGAAGCCATGCCGCCGAGCGTCGAGGCGAGTGGCAAACACTTCACGCAGTTGACCTTCACCGCCAAGGACGAGAATGGAAAACCTGTCACCGGCTTGGGCAATACTCTGAAGTTCCTCGTCACCACCGACGCTGGAGGATCACCGACACCACCTGATTTCTCGATGGGCACCATCAAGGAGGACGGCACGACCGGGGTCTATACCGCGTCAGCGAGCGGCCTCAAGGTAGACACCTATACCCTTAGGCCACAGGTCGACAGCGAGGTCATGGACCCACTGGCCATTAAGGTGCAACTGACGGCTCCGCCCCCGGACGCAACCAGATCGAGCTTCGACGCCTCGCACGCCAGCATCGAGGCGGACAACCTTGACACCTCTACACTGACCTTCAAGGCCAAGGACGCCAACGACAAGCCTGTCAGCGGGCTTGGGAATAGGCTGAAGTTGGTTGTGACCAATGCCGCCGGTACAACACCAACACCTCCTGATCTGACTGTCGACCCCTTCCAAGAGGACGGTACGACTGGCGTCTACATCGCAAAAGCGCGGGGGCTGCTGCCAGGGACCTACGCGTTCATACCACAAATTGATAGCGATCAGATGGATATCTTGGAGCTTGATGTGACGCTGACCGAGCTGCCACCAGCAGAGGCCCAGTCCAGCCTGTCGGTGGACCCGAACGCCTTGGCGGACGATGTCGATTTGAGCTTGGTAAGATTTCGTATCGCGAATCGCCTTGGCAATCCGCTGAGTGGCCTTAAAGATCAACTCGAATTCAATCTCACTGACCACTTAGGACAACCAACTTCCGGCATTACATCGGGCCCTATCCGCGAAGAGGGGAAAGGTTTTTACACAGCGTCACTAACAGGGACAAAGCCAGGGAATTACTACGTAATACCTCGGCTCAATGGCGTTGCCATGAGTAGTTTTAAAAGGCCCGTTGAGTTACAGACGACCGAAATCGTAGCAATCAGTGCGGGTATACCTAAGCACTCATTCCCCATCAAGGGAGGTTCCCTAACCACAGCACACACCGGCGCTAACTTCACTCCTGTGCTAGCGAATAATGCCCAGGCTCACGACTATGATTGGACTTCAACGGCTTCCTGGCTGGTTCATCTTAACAATGGTGTTTTTGGTTTCAAATCTCCTCCAGCCGGGGCCTCGGGCACCATTACGATCACGGGAACACGTAAAGGTAGTTCCGTCACCCACAGCTACACGCTCAAAATCAGCACCTGGTATGAGCTGGTCAACGGAGGCAGAGACTGGAGTAGTGCCATGAGCGCGTGCAGTTCCCTCAGACTCTCCCCGGTCACGAAAAAAGAAGCGACATTAGGGGAAAATGTTCGATCATTGGGCACGGTTACTTCTGAATGGGGCTATCTACATGCACATCAAACAGTTCCAGCACTGTGGTTGAATGAGCCGGCCTCCATCCCAGGCTATCGTCTTGCGCTAAGCACACAGATCAGTCCTGAGCCTACTGGTAAAGTAATCAATACCGATGCCTACGATAATAGACTATGGGCTTTTTGCCGCATGCCCCTAAAATAATATTAGTGAACCCCGGTGTCGCGATACGCTAAGCAGCGACACCCTCACCCAGACATATCCCCATAAACCGCCCCGCCGCCCTCGACGGCGTGGCGGCATGGGGCATCAAAATCGAAAAGCGTCTTGTCAGCGGCTGCGGCGCAATGCCCAGCCGGTACAGGGCGCTGTCTTCATGGCGAATGGACATCGCCGACACGAAGCCGATGCCCATTCCCGCCCGTACCGCTTCCTTGACCCCCTCCACCCCGGCAATTTCTAGCGCCACGCGCATCGGCACACCCTCCCGGGCAAAGGCGCGCTCCACCAACTGCCGTACCCCCGAGCCACTTTCGCGCAGCACCAACGGATACGCCCCCAGCGCTTGAAGCGTCTGCACCTGAGCGCCGTCGGCCAGCGGATGGCCGCTTGGCACGATGGCGACGATCTCGTCCTCGCGCCAGGCGGTGACGCTGGTGCCAAGCGGCAGTTCCTGGCCTGGCGGGCCTTCGATCAAGGCGATGTCCAGCTCCCCCAGAGCCGCGACGATTTCCGCCGTGTTGCCATGGGTCGTGGTGATCGCGATGTCCGGGTAGCGGGCGTGGAAGTCCGCGATCAGGTAGGGCAACAGGTAACTGGCTGGGGTGGTACTGGCGCCGATGCGCAAGGTGCCGCGCTCCATCCCACGCATGGCGTCGCGCAGGGCCTGGGCCTGGAGAAAGGTCTCGCGCAGGCGTTGGGCGTGGCCTA
The DNA here is from genome assembly GCF_051913525.1 of Pseudomonas sp. PKS. NCBI lineage: Bacteria > Pseudomonadati > Pseudomonadota > Gammaproteobacteria > Pseudomonadales > Pseudomonadaceae > Pseudomonas > Pseudomonas sp. PKS. Next base: position 3,194 of record NZ_JBEGDO010000033.1, read on the forward strand.
GCAGTTGCTCGCCGGCGGCCGTCAGGCGCACCCCGCGTCCGGCACGTTGATACAGCGGCTCACCGAACGCTTCCTGCAGCAACTTCAGCTGACCCGACACGGCCGGCTGCGACAAGTGCAGCGCGGCGGCGGCGTGACTGATGTTGCCGTGCTCGGCGACGGTGGCGAAAGTTATCAGCTGTTCAGGGGTCATATGTTCAAAATATCAGCTTAGCGGATACTTGCCATCCTAAATCACGATTTTTTATAAGCTTATAACTGAATTAACGTAGACCTCATCAATACACATCGGAGGTCTTACCATGGCCACGGCCCACCCTACTCCCGCCCTTGCGCCTTCCCACGCGACCCGTGGGCGGCTCAACGGTATTCTGTTCGTCGCCCTGTTCGCCCTCGCCGTCACCCAGGTGGCGGCCCTGCCGGCCATCGCCGGGCTGGGGATCAGCCCGCTGATCGTCGGCATCGTCGCCGGTGCCCTGTATGGCAATGCTCTGCGCTATGGGCTGCCGGAAAGCTGGGCGGCGGGGGTCAACTTCTCGGCGCGCAACCTGCTGCGCCTGGCCGTGGCGTTCTTTGGTCTGCGGGTGAGCTTGCAAGAGATCGCCCAGGTGGGCTGGTCGGGGCTGACAGTCTCGCTGCTGGTAGTGGTCAGCACCCTGCTGGTGGGCCTGTTGGTGGGCATGAAGGTGATGAAGCTTGACCGCGACACGGCGCTGCTGACCGCTGCGGGCAGCGCGATCTGTGGCGCAGCTGCGGTGCTGGCATTCGAATCGGCGCTGCGCTCGCAGCCACACAAGGCGGCCATGGCGGTCGGCAGCGTGGTGCTGTTCGGCACGTTGTCGATGTTCCTTTACCCACTGGCGGTCAGCGCCGGCTGGGTGCAGCTCGACAATCTCGGCGTGGGCCTGTTCTTCGGTGGCACCCTGCACGAAGTGGCGCAGGTAGTGGGTGCGGCCAGCAACGTGAGCCCCGAGGCCACCCACATCGCCACCATCGTGAAGATGACCCGCGTATTGCTGCTGGTGCCGGTGCTGCTGGTGGTGGGCCTGTGGATCAGCCGCTCGCGTAAGCAAGGCCAGGCCCAGGGCGGCGGGCGTATCGCCGTGCCATGGTTCGCCTTTGGCTTCCTGCTGCTGGTGCTGGTCAACTCGTTGCAGGTCCTACCGTCGCCGGTGGTGAACACCCTCAATAGCCTCGACACCTTCGCCCTGACCATGGCCATGACCGCACTGGGCATGGAAACCCGCTTCAGCCAGATCCGCCAGGCTGGCCCGCGCGCGCTGATCACCGGGGCGATCCTCAACCTATGGCTGATCGGTGGCGGTCTGGCCATCACCCTGGGAGTACAACGGCTTTTCGGATGAATGGCAGCGGCTGATCCAGGAGCGCCGTGCGCCATCGCAGGCTATGCCGCCGCCCACGATCGTGCAGGGCTAGGGTAACTGTTTGGCAGGCGGCAACGAGGCTTTTTCCGCGCCCCCCTCGTTGCCGTGCGTTTTTGTCGGTATGGTGGTGTCCAAGTAGGAAGTTTCATTGCACAGGAAAGACTTAGATGCCCCAACGCCATGTCATCAACGCATCCGTCAGCCCCAAAGGCAGCCTGGAGACGCTGTCGCAACGTGAAGTCCAGCAACTGAGTGAAGTCGGTACCGGCAGCCTTTACACCCTGTTCCGCCAGTGCGCCCTGGCCATCCTCAACACCGGCGCCCATGTCGACAATGCCAAGACCATCCTCGAGGCCTACAAGGACTTCGAGGTTCGTATCCATCAGCAAGACCGCGGCGTACGCCTGGAGCTGCTCAACGCCCCGGCCGACGCCTTCGTCGATGGCGAAATGATCGCCAGCACCCGCGAAATGCTGTTCAGCGCCCTGCGCGATATCGTCTACACCGAAAGCGAGCTGGCCAGCCAGCGCATCGACCTGGAAAGCTCCCAGGGCATCACCGACTACGTCTTCCACCTGCTGCGCAATGCCCGCACCCTACGCCCGGGCGTGGAGCCGAAGATGGTGGTGTGCTGGGGCGGCCACTCGATCAGCAGCGAGGAGTACCAGTACACCAAGAAGGTCGGCCACGAGCTGGGCCTGCGCAAGCTGGACGTCTGTACCGGCTGCGGCCCAGGCGTGATGAAAGGCCCGATGAAGGGCGCGACCATCGCCCATGCCAAGCAGCGCATGCACGGCAGCCGTTACCTGGGCCTGACCGAGCCGGGCATCATCGCCGCCGAAGCGCCCAACCCGATCGTCAATGAACTGGTGATCCTGCCGGACATCGAAAAGCGTCTGGAGGCGTTCGTGCGGGTCGGCCACGGCATCATCATCTTCCCCGGTGGCGCAGGCACGGCCGAGGAGTTCCTGTACCTGTTGGGCATCCTCATGCACCCGGACAACGAAGGCTTGCCCTTCCCTGTCGTGCTCACTGGCCCGCGCAGCGCCGAGGCGTACCTGCAGCAGCTGCATGCCTTCGTCGGCGCAACCCTGGGCGAGACGGCCCAGCAGCATTACCAGATCATCATCGACGACCCAGCCGAAGTGGCCCGGCACATGGTCGAGGGGCTCAAGGCAGTCAAGCAGTTCCGCCGCGAGCGCAACGATGCATTCCACTTCAACTGGCTGCTGAAGATCGAGGAAGGTTTCCAGCGCCCGTTCGACCCCACCCATGAAAACATGGCCAACCTCGAGCTGCGCCGGGACCTGCCGCCCCACGAGCTGGCCGCCAACCTGCGCCGGGCCTTCTCCGGGGTGGTGGCGGGCAACGTCAAGGACAAGGGCATTCGCCTGATCGAAGAGCACGGGCCATACCAGATCCGTGGCGACAGCGCGGTGCTCGACCCACTGGGGCGCTTGCTGCAGGCCTTCGTTGATCAGCACCGGATGAAGTTGCCCGGTGGGGCAGCGTATGTGCCTTGCTATCAGGTAGTGACCTAACCCGTCGCGACCGCTCAGCGGCTGAACTCGCGCCCAACAGGTCCGCACGGCCCTTGTGGGAGCGGGTTTACCCGCGAAGCGGACACCACATAGCTCGCGCCAGCGCCACAGCCCCTTGACCTTCTACTCGCAACATCCTGCAGACATTTCCTACAACAAGCAGTGAACCTGCTTCGATAAAAACGGTCTTTCGCTGACGGTCAACTCACCGACCGGTTCATCGGCCCAGCCATCGGGCCTTCTTTTGTCCAGCTCCAGCGAAGACCACCATGCCTGATTCCCGACCTGCCTCCTTTGCCCTTGCCCCCCTGCTCGCAGCCTCCTTGCTTGCCCTGGCTATCCCCGCGCATGCCGAAGAGCCGGCCAGCGACGCACGCTGGGTCAGCGACAGCCTGAGCACCTATGTGCGCAGCGGCCCCACCAACGGCCACCGCATCGTTGGTTCGGTCAAGGCCGGGCAGAAGGTCACGCTGGTGGGCACCCAAGGGGAATACAGCCAGGTCCGCGGGCAGAACGGCGATCTGGTATGGATCCTGAGCAGCGACCTGCAATCGGTCCCGGGCCAGGCCGAACGCCTGCCGGCACTCGACGCGCAGGTGACGCAGTTGACCGAACAACTCAAGAGCATCGACGACAGCTGGAAGAATCGCGTCCAGGGCATGCAGGAAACCCTCGACTCGCGCAAGGCGCTGATCGACGAACTGGAAACGCGCAACAAGTCGCTCAACGAACAACTCGACCAGGTGCAGTCGTCGCTGCGTGACACCCAGGCGCGCCTGGGTGACGAGAACAAACAGGTGATGATGCGCTACATGGTCTACGGCGGCAGCATCGCCGGGGCCGGCCTGCTCGCGGGGTTGATCCTGCCGGCGTTGACCCGCGGTCGCAAACGCAACGACCGCTGGTTCTGACGACAGCGCTCAGGCGCCGTGCAAACGTGGCGCCCAGTCTTCGATCTGGCGCTGCTCCAGACGCCGTTGCAGGGTCTTGCGCCAGGACGGCACCAGTGGCAATGCCAGGCATTCGCGCAACAGCTCGGGTTCCAGGCGCTTGTCGAATAGCACCGCCGACAGGCGCGCCACCGACCATTCGCCGTGCGGGCGTTCGACCAGCTCCAAACGCTCGCCCGCCTGCACCACGCCCTCCTCCAGCACCCGGTAATACCAACCGGTGCGCCCACTTTGCTGAACGCGCAAGGCCATCTGCGCCACGTCGAAACGGTCGTTGAGCTTCCAGCAGGGCATGCGCCCCTGGGACACTTCCAGCAGCGCCGAACCTGCGCGGATCCGGTCGCCCAGGCAGACATCCGCCTCGCGCCAACCGGTGGTGCTGAAGTTCTCGCCAAAGGCGCCAGGCTGCGCCAGCAGTGGATGCTCGCCCAGCTCCGCCACCCAGGCTGCGTAGTGCTCGCGAGGATAGTGGTGGATGGCCTTTTCCACACCGCCATGGACCCGCAGATCCCCCTGTTCGTCGCCTTCAAGCCCGAGCCGGCCTACGGCCAGCGCCCCTTGTCGGGGCCGCTTGGCAATGGCGCTGCGCGAACCGGGGCGAGTGAAGGGTTGGGCCAGACCTGTGAGCAGGCTGTCCAGGATGGGGCTGTTCAGAGTCATGCCAGGGTCTCGTTGGGGTTGCCGGCGCACAGCTTACCCCAGAGACAGGAACGCCACGATTCGAATCGCCTGCCCAGGCCCATCGCACCGGTGACGACCAGGCCCGGGCGGTCGGCGCGCTACTTGCCGCGGGCCTTGTTGTAGATAGTCTTGGCGCGGTCTGCCGAGGCCTGGCATTCAGCCATGTCACCCGCGGCCTGGGCCTGCTTGGCCTGGTTGAGCAGGTTCTGATAGTCCTTGGCCATGCCGCCGTGCAAGGCCTGGCCATCGGTCCGGTGGATGTCCTCGAGTTCCTTGATCTTGGCGGCGCAGTTGGTTTCAGGAGCGGTTTCGGCGTGGACGGTGAAGCTCAGTGCAGAAGCGATCAGCAGCAATGTCAGGGATTTCATGGTGTGTTCTCCGTGAGAAAAGCCGGACTTCTGGCAGGCACGTCGGCGGGTCCGACGCAGCCAAAAGCATAGCCTTGCTCTGGGATTCAGCCAGAGCTCACTGGCGCAACCGCTCCAGCGCCTGCAGCACGTACTCGGTGGCCCGCTCCACCTGCCCTTCCCGGTAGGCGATCCCAAGCTGGCGCCACAGGCCTGGGCGCAACGGCCGTTGGGCAATCCGCGGGTTCAGTTGCTCCGCTTCGCCTTCCTGGGGTAGCAGTGTCGCGCCATAGCCCGCCGCCACCAGGCTCTTGATCGCATCGTTGTAGTTCAGCTCGATGCGCGCCTCGGGGTACAGCCCCGCTGCCGCGAACCACTCCGCCGTCACCCGCGACAGCTGGGTGGTGCTGTCGTTGAGTATCAGCGCCCGCTCGGCCAGCCAGGCCGGCGTGACCCTGGCTGGCGGCTGCCAGTCGGCCGGCAGGTAGGCCATGATCGGGTCGCGTCGCCAGGGGGTGAGCTTCACCCCCCTGCCCGCCACCTGGGGCAGCGCCACCAGGCCGATGTCCAGCGTGCCCTCCCGCAGGCGCGCCAGGGAAGCCTGGGAGGTCAGGACCTGCACCTGCACGTCGATGCCCGGATGTGCCTCGCGCAGATGCTCCAAGGCTTTGGGCAGCAGGTGGGCGATGGCCCCGGTGGAGGCCCCCAGGCGCACTCGCCCGGTCAGTCCCTGCACCTGTCGGCGCACCTCGTCCAGGGCCAGGTCGGCATCAGCCAGTAGGCGACGGGCGCGGGCCAGCAGCGTCTCGCCCACCGTGGTGGGACGCACCTGGCCACGGGTGCGGGTGAGCAGCGGCGCCCCCACACGCGCTTCCAGCTCGGCCACGTGCAGGCTGATGGTGGGCGGCGCCAAGCTGAGCTGGCGGGCGGCCTCGGCGAAGGAGCCGAGGTCGGCGATGATGACCAAGGTACGCAGGCGGTCGAGGCTGATTTCGCGCATTGGGGTTCTCTGAGGGCTGGCCTTTTCGCGGGTAAACCCGTCCCACAGGTAAGGCGTGGATCCCGGTTCAGCGGTCGGCCTGTGGGAGCGGGTTTACCCGCGAAAAGGCCGACACGGCCATTCATTTTTTCTGAAGTAAAGCATCATGATATTCAAATTTTCTTTCGTCCAGCCGCAGGCGAGCATAGGCCCTCTCCCTCGCACACGGACCCCGACCATGCACACCCCTCTCGTCTTCATCGACGGCGACCAAGGCACCACCGGCCTGCAGATCCATGCCCGCCTGCAAGGCCGCCAGGACGTGCGACTGCTGACCCTGCCGCACGCCGAGCGCAAAGATCCGCAACGCCGCGCCGAGGCCATCAACGACGCCGACATCGCCCTGCTCTGCCTGCCTGACGACGCGGCCCGCGAAGCGGTGGCGGCCATCCACAACCCGGCGGTACGGGTGATCGACGCCAGCTCCGCCCACCGCACCACGCCCGGCTGGGTCTACGGGCTGCCTGAGCTGGACGCCGAACAAGCCGAACGCATCGCCCGGGCCAAGCGGGTGAGCAACCCCGGTTGCTACCCGACCGGTACCATCGCCCTGCTGCGCCCTCTGATCCAGGCCGGGCTGCTGCCGGCGGACTATCCGCTGAGCATCCATGCAATCTCGGGGTATTCCGGGGGTGGCCGGTCGGCGGTGGAGCTTCATGAGCAAACTAGCGCCGTCAAGGTGCCTGCCCTGCAACTCTATGGCCTGGAACTGGCCCACAAGCATGTACCGGAGATCGAGCGACACGCCGGGCTCGCTGCACGCCCGGTGTTCCTGCCGGGTTATGGCGACTACCGCCAGGGCATCGTGCTGAGCATCCCCCTGCAACTGCGCCTGCTGGCCGGCGGCATCACCGCCGAACACTTGCAGACCTGCCTTGAGCAGCACTACCAGGGCGCACGCCATGTACAGGTGATGCCACTGCATCAGCAGGGTCCGGCCAGTAAACTGGACCCCGAGGCGCTCAACGACACCAACGACCTGCGCCTGGCCCTGTTCGCCAACCCGGCCCACGGCCAGGTGGTACTCACGGCCGTGTTCGACAACCTCGGCAAAGGCGCCTCGGGCGCCGCCGTGCAGAACCTCGACCTGATGCTCGCCGCCCTGGGTTAGACTGTGCCTCCCGCTCCGCTCGGCGCGGGACGGTTCGACCTGCTGGAGCTTGCCCGATGTTCATTCTCAGCCGCCTCGACGGTGTGCCCCCCGAATCCTTCCAGAATCAAATCCGTCAGCTGGTGATCGACCATGTCGGTGAGTTGAGCAGCGTGGCCATCACCCCGGACAACCCGCTGTACCCGCTGTACCAGTACGGCGTCGGCCTGGAGGTGCATCAGTATCTGCAGGCCATGGACGGCACCCGAGGCCTGGCCGTGGCGCTGACCCTGGCCCTGGATGCCGAGGCACCGGACCAGCTGCGCGGCTTCGCCCTCACCCTGCCCGCACAGGATGACGATCAGGCCTGCGTGCTGGCGTTTCTCGCCGTGCACCCAGACCACCGCCGCCAAGGCATTGCCCGGGCACTGCTGACCGATGTGCAGTCACGCTATGCCTGTGTCGAGCTCAATGTCTTTGCCGGGCAGGTGCCATGGTTTGAGGCAATGGGTTTGCAGGTGGCCGCCGCCGCCGGCCCGCAGGTGCTGATGAGCAGCACCGGACACGCCAGTGGTGCACTGGTCGGCCGTCTGGACATCGCCCCGATCTATCGCACCACCGAAGTGCGGCAAATCCACGCCTACCTGCTCAAGCAGCATGGCGACGAGGCCATGATGGCGGCGGAAAAACAGCGCGACGAACGCCTCGATGCCCTGGCCTTGCAGGCACAAGCCTGTGTGAAGCAGCGCAAGACCGTGCATTGAACGGGATCGCCGGGCGGTCCCGGCGATTTCAGGCGTGCACCCACCGCCGATGCAGTCCACGGGCCAGCGCATCGAGCATGAACCCCAGCACACCGATCAGCAGCACCATGGCCATCAGCTCCGAATAGGCCAGCCGGTCCCGCGTATCGAGGATGAAATAGCCTAGCCCTGCGCTGACCCCGAGCATCTCGCACGGCACCAGCACGATCCACAGGATACCGATCGCCAGGCGCACCCCGGTCAACACATGGCCGATCACCCCAGGGATGATCACCTTGCACAAGGTTTCCCAGCGCGTGGCGCTCAGGCTGCGGGACAACTGCAGCCAGCGCGGATCGAGCTGGCGCACACCTGCGGCGGTGTTGAGCAGGATCGGCCACAGCGCGGCGAAGGCCAGCAGGAAGTAGATCGGCTGGTCGCCCACCCCCATCAGCATCACCACCACCGGCATCCACGACAGCGGTGAGATCATCCGCAGGAACTGGAACGCCGGTGTGGTCGCAGCCTCCAGGTGGCGGTAACTGCCCACCAGCAAGCCCAATGGCACGCCAACCAACAACGCCAGCAACAACCCCACCAGGATGCGCTTGAGACTGACCCAGGCATGCCCATAGACCTCGCCCTCGCCCAGCAGTTGCACCAGGCTGGCCAGCGTGGCCTGGGGCGAGAAACGCGCCGAAAGGCCGTCGGCCTCTCCAAACACCTGCACCCCCGCCCACCACAGCAGCAACAGCCCCAATAGCCCCGCCAGGCCCAGGGCACCATGCATGACAGACTTGCCCATCAGACGGCGAACTCCTCGTAGCGCTCGAAACTGTCTGGCTGGCCGAACGCCGCCAAGCCACCGGCCGCCTCGATGGCCGTGCGCACGAAGCGATCATCGACCAGATCGCGCGCCACCTGGGCCGGATCCAGCCCGGCCAGGAAGCCACTGTCGCCCTCGATCAGCGTGCCCTTGAGGTGCTTGACCAGCGCTTCGGTGTAGCTGGGGAAGGGATACGGCTGGAAGTCGATGCGTTTCTCATCCCATTGCTGATGCGCGATCGCGCCACTGGCGATATAACCGGCGCGGTCCTCGGCGGCCGGTGCCAACACCTTGGCGAGCACTTGCGGGGTATGCGGGGTGTACTTGTTGGGACCGGCCTTCGACAGCAGCGCTGCTGCCTCGGCCCGATGGTCGCGGGTCCACAGCTGGGCCTTGACGATGGCATTGACCACCTTCTGCGACCACTCGGGGCGGTTGTTCAGGTCGTGCTCGTGCATGAACACTACACAGCAGGCATGGTTACGCCACACATCGCCGGTAAAGCGCTGCACGCGACCGACCTTAAGGTCCTCGGCCAGGGCATTGAAGGGCTCGGCGACGATGTAGCCGGCGATGCGCTTGCTGGCCAGGGCCGGCGGCATGTCCGACGGCGGCAGCACCAAAAGGTTGACCTCGTTGACCGCCAGCGACGCGCTGGCCGGCTTGGAAACCGGCGTAAGGCCGTTGGCTTGCAGCAGTTGCTGTACCACCACGTTATGGATCGAATACCAGAACGGGATCGCCACGGTCTTGCCGCCCAACTGCTTGACGTCGGTGATGTCCGGCGCCACGGTCAGTCCCGAGCCGCCCACGTGGTTCCAGGCCACCACCTTGGCCGGCACTCGGCTGGCGTAGCGGGCCCAGATGGTCATCGGCGAGAGCAAGTGGATCACATTGACCTGGCCGGAGATGAACGCCTCGATCACCTGGGCCCAACTACGCAGCAGCACCGGGCGCTCGGCCTTGATGCCTTCGGCCTCGAACAGGCCATTGTTGTGCGCCACCAGCAACGGCGTGGCGTCGGTGATCGGCAGATAGCCAATGCGCACCGGGGCATCCGGTTCGCTGGCGGCGCGCGCCTGCAAGCTCGAGAGCAGCGGCAAGGCACCTGCCGCGGTGAGCATGGCGCCGAGCTTGATGAAGTCGCGACGGGAAGTAGAAGAACAGCAGTCATCCATGCACATGGCGAGCCTCCGACGGCAGCGGCAAGGGAGAAGGAACAGGGTCAGGGGAGCGGCTCGCCCGCCGTAGGGTCTTGAGGATCTCGATACGCAACGTGCCCAACTCCTCGACCCGCTGCGCCCGTCGCTGCGGCAGGTCGACAGCCCATTGCCCGAGGATGCGCGCCGGGTGGTTGCCCAGTAGCAACACGCGATCGGACAACAGCAGGGCTTCGTCGATATCGTGGGTGATCAGCACCGCCGCCGTGCGATGGGTGGCGATCAGTTGCAGCAGCAGTTGCTGCATATCGGCGCGGGTCACCTCGTCCAGCGCGCCGAAGGGTTCATCGAGCAGCAGCACCTGGGGCTGACGCGCCAGGCAGCGGGCCAGCGCGGTGCGCTGGGCCATGCCGCCGGAGAGCTGCGCGGGGTACTGGCTGCGCGCGTGGGCCAGCCCCACCGCCTCGATCGCATGATCGATACGGGCGCGCCGCTCGACTGCACTGAGTTTGGGCTGGCGGGCGAAGTCCAGGCCGAAAGCGACGTTCTTCTCCAGGCTCAGCCAGGGCAGCAGGCTCGGATCCTGGAAGGCCACGGCCAGACGCGGGTGCGGCCCCTGCAACGGCTCGCCGTGCAGGGTCACGCTGCCACCGCAAGGTTGCTGCAGCCCGGCCAGTACGCGCAGCAGGCTGGACTTGCCCACCCCGCTGGGGCCCAGGATGCTGACCACCTCCCCCGGCGCCAGGGCCAGGTCGAAGCGCTCCAGTACAGTTTGCCAGCCGCCATCGCGCAGGTAGCCCAGGCTGATGTCGCGGGCTTGGAGTAACGCCTGGGTCATGCTGCGGCCGCCTGACGTTGCAGCTCGGCACGCAGTTGCACCAGGCTCGGGGTGACGATGGGCACGAACGCCGACTCGCGCCAGCGCCGAGCGAAACCTTCCCCATACGCGGTGAGGTAAGCCTTGCCACCGCTGGCCTGCAGTTCCAACTGCACGGCATCGGCTGCACTTTCGGCGAGGATGATGCGCAGTTTGAACAGCGCCGCCGGCTGCTGGGTGAAGCGTCCCTCAAGCAAGCCTTGCTTGAGCTCGCCCACGGTATTCTCCAGACGCTCGGCCAATACCTGCCGGGCCTCGTCGAGGACCGAACCGCGCCCCTGCAAGTGCCCACTCACCTCCTCCAGCGCACGCCGCGCAAGGCCGATCGCCATGCCGCACTGCAGCGCCAGAAACGCCGGGCGCACGTTGGGCAGGAACTCACGGGCATTCTCATGCAGCAGCCACTCGCGCCCCAGTGCCACCTGGCGGAACGCCAGCGCGGCGGTGTTGCTCGACTGCAAGCCCATCAGCGCCAGGTCGTCGGAGCGCTCGAGGCCCGACAGGTTCGAGGGCACTGCCACCACGAACGGAGGCCCGCCGGTGGCGTCTTCGATCGCCGTGGCCACGGCAAAGCCGCTTTTGCGCAGGTTGGTCACCCAATGCAGGCGGCCGTCCAGGGCCCAGCCGTTTGCCGCAGGCTGGGCGAAGACTTGCAAGGCCTCGATGCCCGACAGGTACTTCATGGCGTTGGACAGCCCGGTGGCACCGGCCAGCTCACCGGCGAGCAAGCTGGGCAGCAGCCGCTCGCGCAGGCCCTGGTTGGGGCTCTGCAACAGGTACTCGATGAACGAGCGTTGGCCCCAGCAGACAAAGGCCGCGGCCAGGGACCGGCTGGCGATGGCGGCGATGGCTTCGACAGCGTCGGTGACCCGGCCGCCCGAGCCGCCTAGGGCGGGCTCGATACCGACACGCAGCAACTGCGATTCGGCGATTCGCGCCAGTACCAGGTGCGGATCGCACTGGCCCTGGTCAATGGCTTCGGCATTGGCATCCAGCCATTGTCGAAATGCGCAATCAAGCATGTCCCTACTCCTTTGTTCGAAACGCCGGCCAGGCCGGCACCAGGCGGATCAGGCCGAAGGCTGCCAGCGGTATTGGCCCAGCTCGTCATTGAGCGGCGTCTGGGCGAACACATTAGCAAAGTTGCACAGGGTCGCGAGGCTCACGCCGAGAATCGCTTCCAGGGCGTTGCCTTCGCTGTAGCCCGCCTCGCGCAAGGCGCCGTAGGTAGCGTCACTGACGTTGCCACGGGTGGCGATCACTTCGCGGGTGAACGCCGCCAGGGCTTCGTACCGGGCATTGGGCAGCTCGCCGCGGGCACGCAAGGCGTCGACCACTTCCTGGGGCAGCTTGGCCTTGTTCAGCGCAACAGCGGTGTGACCGGCGACGCAGAAGTCGCAGCCATGCTCGGTCGCGGCGATCAACTGCACCACTTCGCGCTCGGCCAGGGTCAGCTCGGCTTTGCCATTGAGTGCCGAGACGGTCACGTAGGTTTCCAGGGCCGCCGGCGCATTGGCCAGGACGCCCAGCAAGTTGGGGATGAAGCCTGAGTTCTTCAGGGCGTTTTCCAGGAAAGGCCGTGCCGCTTCCGGGGCGCTTTGCAGAGTGTGTAGAGTAATGCGCGATGTCATGGAGTCGTCTCCTTGGGTAGGTGTGCTTATAGTCTGTTGGTTATAAGAATCCGCCTCCATATTCATCAGTCGCCTTTCCTTGCTCCTGAGTCTTTGCATTAGATGATTTCATCCAGCCACCTTGTCGATTGGTTATTAGAGCGCCTGGAGCTCGATGCCAGCCTGTTCCATGTGGGCCGTTACTGTGGCGGCTGGCATGCCAGCACCCAGGGAATGGGCCGGGCCAGTTTCCATCTGGTGGTGCAGGGGCATTGCTGGCTGCATGTCGATGGCCATCCCGAGGCCGTGCGCCTGGAGCGTGGCGATGCGGTGTTCCTGCTGCGCGACTTGGGCTATCGGCTTTCCAGTGATGCCGACCCGGCCAGCGCCTGCACTCAGCCACGCCAGCACATGCAGGCACTGGACACCCAGGCCGAGGAAGGCGTCGGGTTGGTGTGTGGGTTCTTTCACTTTCAATCGGGGCTGTCGACGCTGATCGTCGACGGCCTGGCCGACTGGATCCTGCTGCGCGCCGATGACCCGGCCGGGCATGCCGCACGGGCGTTGTTCGAGTTGATCCTGGCAGAATGCCGCCGCTCACCCGCGCCCTCGCAGACGCTGCTCGAGCGCCTGACTCATCTGTTGTTCCTGTACGTGTTGCGCCAACAGGTGCATGCCGGGGAGGCCTTGCACGGGCTGGTCGCCCTTGCCCGCCAGCCAGCCTTCGCCCCGCTGCTGGAGCAATTGATCGCCAGCCCGGGCCAGGCCTGGACCCTGGAAAGCATGGCCGCCTGCACGGGGCTGTCGCGCTCGGCGTTCTTCAAGCGCTTCAACGACCTGGCCGGGCAATCGCCGGGCCAGGTGCTACTGGCGCTGCGCATGCGCCATGCCTGCCAACTGCTCAAGGCCGGCAATACCGTGGAGCAAGTTGGGGCGCAGGTGGGGTATCAATCGGTGGCGGCCTTCACCCGCGCGTTCGCCAAGGCCGTGGGCGTGCAACCCGGTGCCTATCGCCGCCAGCACGAAGACCCGCCAGGCCACTGACGCCGCGCAGGGGCTGGGCTTGTGAAGGGGCTATCCTTGGATTGAGCCCAGCCAGAAATACGCCCCACGCCCATGACCCCACGCCGTCTGTTTCCACGCCTCGCCTTGCCCCTGGCCATTGTGGCCCTGGTGGCGGCATCCGCCCTGCTCGCTTCCCCGTGGATGGGACAGGGCTTCGAGCTGGCCGACCTTGCCACCGACAGCCAGCACCGCCTGACCCGCAAGCTCGAAGATGGCAGCCTGCTGACCCTCGACGCCAGCTCGTCGGTGGATGTGGAGTTCGATGCCCTGCAGCGGCACCTGCAATTGCTCAAGGGCCAACTGTTGATCGAGATCGCCACAGGCGATGCACGACCTTTTCGGATCAGCACGCCCCAGGGCACCTTGCGCCCCCTTGCGGGGCAGTTGATCGTCGAGCGCCTGGGCGATGTCAGCGAGGTCAGTGTGCTGCGAGGCCAGGCCGACCTCGAGGGCGACACGGGCCATTTGTCATTGCGCGAAGGTCAGCACCTGCGCTTCGAGGCCAGCGGTCCGGGCACCCTGGGTAGCGTGGACAGCAGCACCTTGCAGGCGGCGTGGCATCTGCAGCGCCTGCCCGCAGACGGCCAGCCCCTGAGCGAGACCCTGGAGCGCCTGGCCCGTCACCGCCAGGGATTGCTGTGGTTCGACGCCGAGGCGTTGCAAGGCCTGCGGGTCTGGCGCGACCTGCCCCTGGACGACAGCGACCAGGCCCTGGCCGAGCTGCGTGCCGAGCTGCCCATCAGGGTAGACACCTACACCCGCTGGCTGACCGTGGTGAGCCGGTCTGACGTGCAGAAATGAAAACGGCCGGGTCCCCGAGGGGAGCCGGCCGCGTCATGCAGCAAGAGCGCCTTAGTGGCGGTTGCCGGTGCGGATCTGGTGCACCACGCCCATGGCCACCACGATGGCCGCGGCGATGCCGGTGGAGATCACCAGGATCTGGTAGTCAGGCATGAACGCCATGGTCACCAGGGCCGCCACGATGAAGGCGATCACCAGGTAGGTCAACCACGGGAACAGCCACATCTTCAGGCGGATCTCCTTGCCTTCGGCCTGCAACTTGCGACGCATGCGCAGCTGCGAGAAGGCGATCACCAGGTACACCAGCAGGGCAATCATGCCGGTGGTGTTCATCAGGGTTTCCAGTACGTCCTTCGGACGCAGGGTCTCGCTGAAGTTGATCAGCGCGCAGAAGATCGCCACCACGCACGAACCCATGATCGCGTACACCGGCACACCGGTACCGGCACGGGTGATCTTGAACATCGACGGTGCATCGCCACGCTGGCCCAGGGAGAACAGCATGCGCGAGGCGGTGTAGTGGCCGGAGATCAGGCAGCTGCTCACCGAGGTCAGCACCACGAAGTTCATCAGCAGCTCCGCGTACGGCACACCCAGCAGTTCCAGGGTACGACGGTAGGCGCCGTAGCCGGACTCACCCAGGTGCGGGTCGTTCCACGGCACCAGGCAGACGATCAGGAAGATCGAACCCACGTAGAACAGGCACACACGCCAGACCACCGAGTTGGTCGCCTTGACGATCTGGGTGGACGGATCCTTGGCTTCGGACGCCGCGATGGTCACGATCTCCGCGCCCAGGAAGGCGAACATCACCCCCAGCAGCGCTCCGATCACCGTGGTGATGCCATTGGGCATGAAGCCTTCGGCGGTCAAGTGGCTCACGCCACGCACTTCACCGAACTGCCAGATGTTGAACACCGCTGCGGTGCACACGGTCAGGAAGCAGACGATCGCCACCACCTTGATCAGCGCGAACCAGAACTCGAACTCGCCGTAGTGCTTGACGTTGAAGAAGTTGACCGTGATCAGCACCAAGGTCGTGGCCAGCACGAACACGTTGACACTGACGCCAGGGAACCAGCCATGCAGGATCTTGCCCGCCACGTAGGCTTCCCAAGCCATCAGGATGACCCAGTACCACCAGTACAGCCAGCCGATGGTGAAACCGGCCCAGCGGCCGATGGCGCGGTCGGCGTAGGTAGAGAACGAGCCTGTGTCCGGCGAGGAAGTCGCCATCTCGCCGAGCATGCGCATGATCAGCACCACCAGGATGCCGCCGGCCAGGTAGGCCAGGACCGCAGCCGGTCCGGCGCTGTGGATCACGCTGCCGGAACCGACGAACAAGGCGCCGCCGATGACCCCGGCGATCGACATCATCGTCAGGTGGCGCGACTTGAGGGAGGCACTGAGCTTGCTCTCGTGCGCTCCCTTCGCGGTGGTGGATGTGGATGTTGCGTCCATCAGTTGTGTACCCCGTGCTTCTTTTTATCCAAGGAAAAACTGTGAAACCCCGATGGCTATCGGTCTCACCTAACATCAGTACCTATGCGGGCAGGAAGGTGTGCTCTGGGGCACACGCAGGCCTTCCATGGCGGCCTGCTTACGCGTCCGAAGGCTGGCCCCCGGACGAACTGAAACCTGTGCTGGCCGAGCGGCAACGGCTCGGTGCGACGAAATGAAGGTGCGAGGCGGACCTCGACGGCAAAGCAGCGAATTTGTGATTGTGCATGACGCTGACATGTACGCTGGTGGCGATAACTGACACGTAATGTAAAAATGTCTGCCACACAGAGCCATGCACAGCGGCACGAAATACGCACTGCACTGTACAGGCCGCCAATGCAATACACCCGCAACACCCTGCAGGCGCTTGGCGATACGCACCCCTGAAGGCACCCGAATGCTGCAACTACACCCCGACTCTTCCACGCCGCTGGTCAACCAGATCATCGATGGATTGCGCGAGCTGATCGACAAGCAGACCCTCAAGCCTGGCGCCAAGGTGCCCTCGATCCGCGCCTTCGCCGCCACCTACTCGGTGAGCACCTTCACCGTGGTCGAAGCCTACGACCGCCTGGTTGCCCAGGGCCTGCTGGTCAGCCGGGGCAACGCGGGGTTCTTCGTCAACCGTGCGGCAAGCGAGTTGCTCGACAACCAGCAGCAGGAGGCCGATACCACCCGGCCGACGTTCAACTCCGAGTGGTACCTGCAACAGATCTTCGAAACCCGACAACTGCCGTACAAACCCGGCTGCGGCTGGCTACCCAACGACTGGATGTACGAAGACGGCCTGCGTCGTGGCCTGCGCCAGGTGGCCGGCAGCCCCCTGGAACTTTCCGGCTATGGCGACCCCATGGGCCTGCCCGAGCTGCGTGTGCTGACCGCGCAGAACCTGCAACAAGAGCTGTCGATCGTCGCCAATCCTGCACAGTTGATGCTCACCCACGGCGCCAGCCAAGCCCTGGACCTGGCCGTGCGCACCCTGGTACGCCCAGGCGATGTGGTGCTGGTGGACGACCCCGGCTACCCCAACCTGATGAGCATCCTGCGCACCCAGGGCGCGACCCTGGTGGGCGTACCACGCACCCCGGCCGGTTACGACCTGGACCAACTGGAGCGCCTGCTCGCCCACCACCGGCCCACGGCGTTCTTCACCCAGCCGCACCTGCACAGCCCCACCTGCTCGCGTACCCCATTGCCCCAGTTGCATCGCCTGCTGCAACTGGCCGCTCGCCATGGTTTCCGTCTGGTGGAAAACAACCTGTACGCCGACATGATCGCCGAGCCGCAGCCTTGCCTGGCCAGCCTCGATCACCTGCAACAGGTGGTGTACGTGGGCAGCTACTCCAAGAGCATCTCGCCCAATGTGCGGGTCGGCTACCTGCTGGCCAACCCCGAACTCATGCAACATCTGCTGCACCTGAAGATGCGCTCGGGGCTCACCACCTCCCAGGTGATGGAGCGCGTGGTGTATGCGGCCATCATCGACGGCCGTTGGCGCAAGCACCTCAAGCGCCTGCGCCAGCGCCTGGCCGAAGCCCACCAGGAAGTCGGCCGGCACCTGCACCGGCTGGGCTTCGAGCTGTTCACCGAGTCCGACGAAGGCATGTACATCTGGACCCGCCACCCCGCCATCCCCGACAGCGCCGCGCTGCTGGACGATGCCCTGGAGCAAGGCATCATGCTCGGGCCCGGTCAGTTGTTCATGGTCGATGCCAAGGCCACCGGCTGGATGCGCTTCAACGTGGCCTTCAGCACCGAGCCGGCCATGTGGGAATTGCTGGAGAAGGTGCTGGTCAAGCATGTGCGTCGGGGCGGGATGTAGCCCCTACCGGCCCCGACCGTACGCGCACCGCTAAACTCAAGTCTCCACCCGTTGATCATCGAACCCCACCATGCCCAACCGCCCCTTCAACGACCGCCTCGACTGGAACCTGCTGCGCACCTTCCGGGTGATCGGCCAGGAGCTCTCCATCAGCCGCGCCGCCGCGCGTCTGCACCTGACCCAACCGGCGGTGAGCCAAGCGCTCAAGCGCCTGGAAGAGCAGCTCGGTCGTCCGCTGATCGCCCGCCGCGGACCACGCTTCGTGCTCACCGAGGTGGGCGAGCGCTTGTTCGAGCTCTCAGGCGAGGTGTATGGGCAGGTCGCGCAGATCAGCGGGCTGCTGGAGCAGCCAAGCGCGGAGGTGGTCGGCAAGGTCCGCCTGCTGATGATCAGCCGCTTGTGTTGCCAACGCTTCGATGACTTCCTGGCGCGTTTCCACCAGCAGTACCCGCGGGTGGAGATGGAGATCGAGGTGATGCGCAGTACAGACATCGTCGCCGCCCTGCAGGAAAAGACCGCCACCGCCGGCCTGAGCCTGAGCCGCCACCGGCATGCCCGCCTCGAACAACGCCTGCTCCAGCGCCAGCGCTATGCATTTTTCTGCGGCAAGCACCACCGCTTGTTCGGGCAGTTGGAGGGCAACCTCAAGCAGGAGAACTTCGTCAGTTTCAGCAGCGACCAGATCGGCGGCATGCTCTCGCCATTGACCATCTTCCGTGACCAGCAAGGCTTCACCGGCCGCATCGTCGCCTCCTCGCCCAGCTTCGAGGAAGTGCGCCGGTTGGTGATCGCCGGGTTCGGCATCGGCTGCCTGCCCGAACATGGCGTGCAGGAGGACGTGGCCGCCGGACTGCTGTGGAAACTGCCGCCGCTCGACGGCATCGCCGATGTGGATGTGCACCTGCTGTGGAACCGCGACCAGCGCATGAGCCGGGCCGAGCAAGCCTTCATCGAGGGCCTGTGCGAAAGCCTGGCGTAACAAGGCGCGCATAGGTGCAGCGCAGAGCTTGAGAACGCCGCGATCCCTGAGGGAACGGCCTCAGTCTCGAAACAGACGACGCGGTGTTTGCGTTCACCGGTAGAGCGGAACGGCCTGAATCACACCCCACACGGCCACGCCTCTATCGCCCCAAGTTGGATCCGATCCGCCAGCTTGTGTATGCTTCCCGGCATAGCCAATCGCCACTACCCGAGCGATCAGCCCCCTGCTCGACAAGGATGCCGCGTTGCCCAGCCATACCACCCGCCACACCATCGCTCGCCAATGGCAGTTGCTCAACCTGTTGCCCCACCGTCACCCCGGCATGAGCGCCACCCAGTTGCAAGCAGCACTGGCCAGGATCGGCCACAAGACCACCAAGCGCACGGTCGAACGCGATCTCAACGAACTGGCGACCCTGTTCCCGTTGCAGTGCAATGCCAAAGGAATGCCCTACGGCTGGCACTGGAAGGCGGGCCTGACCCCGGGTGAGGTTCGCCCCCTGCAGCCGAACGAGCTGGCCCCCGCGCCATCCGTGCAATTGCAGGCCTGGGTCGACGATGCCCTGGCCCAACGTCTGCAACAACAGCCGCTGGCCGGGGACATGCGCCTGAACGTCCTGCCCGGTGGCGGCGCCCACCTCAGCGCCACGGTGCAGGACAACGCCACGCTGATGGGCTGGCTGCTGTCCCACGCTGGCGCGATCCGCGTCCAGGCGCCCGAGGCGCTGCGCAGTGCCATGCTCGAGCTGCTGCGCCAGAGCCTGGCCCTGCATGAGGAACACAACTGAGGCGACGATCCGGGATTCGATGGAATCTTTGCGTCCACGCAACAGTCGGACTTAGCAAGAGGCCAACATTGCCGGGCCCCTTCCCATCCACTGACGCAAGGATTCAACCATGGTCACGATCCTCATCATCATCCTGATCCTGCTGTTGATTGGTGGTTTGCCTGTGTTCCCCCACTCTCGCGCCTGGGGCTACGGCCCTTCCGGCATCATTGGCGTGGTGCTGGTCGTGCTGTTGGTGTTGTTGTTGATCGGCTACATATGAGTGAGTGCCGGTAGCGGCCCATTCGCGGGTAAACCCGCTCCCACACGGCTTGCGCTGGTGCTTGTGGGAGCGGGCTCACCCAAGAAGCGGGCTCGACACAGCCCTTGTGGGAGCGGGTTTACCCGCGAATCAGGCGGCCTTGCGAACAAGCGCCAGCTTGCGCCGCTGCCTCAGACACACAGCACACAACCCCAGCACAGCCACCGCCAGCCCCGCCACCAGCACGCTGACCTCGCGGCTATAGCGCCCGACCCAGGCCGGGAACCCCACCAGCTCCCGGTACACCTGTACATCCGCCGCCCCGCCGGCATGGCGAATGCTGATCCCGCCCTGGCGGATCAGCGAGTAGTCGGAGTCGAAGTAGACCCACACCTTGCACGCCCCCTCCCGCCCGATCGTGTCGATATCGATCGTGCTGGTCGGCGCTTGGAGGATGTTGTCGTTGCCGGAATCGTCGCGAATCTGCACCAGCCCCTTGGCTGGCAGGCGGATGTGCACGTTCTTGAGCGGCGTCTGGCCCTTGTTGCGCAGCTCGATGAGCAGGCCGGTGCGATGGTCCACCAACCCCGCCTCGAAGGGCTTGGCGAACAGTTGCAGGTAAGGCGCCTGGGCCAGGTCGACCACCTTGTCGACCTGCTGATGGTCCAACGCGCCTTTGCCGATGGCACTCACCTGGGCGTGCAGACGCTCGTACTTGAGCAGATCGTTGGTCGTGCTGATGCGCTCGCTGAACTGGCTCGGGTAGGTCAGGTAAGCGTAGGTCAGGCGCGCCTCGAGGCCGCTGTCGCCCCTGAGCGCCATGTACAGCGCAGCGACCGAGGTCGCGACGGCCAGCACGCCCACAAGGGCTTTCCCGACTTTTTCCCAGCTCACCTTGGCGGTTCCTTTTTTTGCTGTTTTGGCGATACGCAATGGCCGGCAAAGGGTGCCAAGGTTCGGGGACGGGAGCAAGGGCGAGAAACGTGGGGCTGCTGTGCGGTCCATCGCCGGCTTCGCCAAATCCTACAGTGACTTACGTCGCTTTTTGTAGGAGGTGGTGAAGCCTGCGATGGGCCGCAACGCGGCCCGCAGGTACCCTTCAACGCCGGTCGAGCACCTCCTCGACCGTGGCCATCACCTCGCCCGAGCGCACCTGGCCAGTCACCGCGACGATGTCCGGATAGAACGCTCGGTCCTCATCCGCCACCGGCACGAGGCTGCGCACCAACGTGTACACACCACGTGTGGCACTGGATGCCTTGGCCGGATCATGAAAGTCCAACGCCTGGCAGCCGACCAACAGCTCGATGGCCAGCACCGACTCCAGCTTGCGCGACACTTGGTAGGCCTTGATCGCCGCGTTGAAGGCAAAGCTCACCGGGTCTTCCTGGTTGCCGCAGGTCGACACACTGTCGATGGTGGCCGGGTGCGACAGCACCTTCATCTCCCCGAGCAGCCCCGCCGCGGTGTACTGGATGATCATGTAGCCGTTGTTCAGCCCCGGGTTGCGCACCAAGAAGGCCGGCATCTCGCTGAAGTGGGAATTGACCATGCGGTCGGTGCGCCGCTCGGAGATCTTCGCCAGGTTGGTCATGGCATTGCACAAGGTGTCGGCCGCCATGCCCACGAAGGAGCCATCGAAATTCGCCCCGGAGATGGCGACACCGTTGCCCTCGCAGGTCGGGTATATCACCGGATTGTCACCGGACGAGGCGATCTCGTTGTCGATGCAGGCCTGGGCGTAGGCGATGAAGCGTTTGGAGGCGCCGTGCACCTGGGGAATGGCGCGCAGGCTGTAGGTGTCCTGCAGGCGGTAATCGATGTTTTCCTCGATCAACCGGCTGTCACCGAGCAGACGCTTGATGGTGTTCGCCGTCTGGGCCTGCTCGGCATACGCCTTGACCGAGTGGTAGCGTGGGTCGAAGGCGCGGATGGTGCCCTTGAGCACTTCGAGCGACAGCGCCGCGGCCACGTCGGCGACCTGGGCCGCCTGGTTGGCGTTGTACTGGGCCAGGGTGGCGATGGCGGTGACCGACGTGGTGCCGTTGAGCATCGCCAAGCCTTCTTTGCACTGCAACTCCAGCGGCTGCATACCCACCTGACGCAGCGCCTGGGCGCCATCGATCCACTCGCCCCCGGCCACCTTGGCCTTGCCCTCGCCGATCAGCACCAGGGCCAGGTGCCCTTCAGGGCCCAGGTAACCCACCGAGCCCTCGCCAGGGGCAAAGGGCATGACATCGTTGTTGAGCAGGCCCGCGATCTGCTCCAGCAGCGCCATGCGCACGCCGGAGAAGCCCTTGCCCAGGCTGACCAGGATCATCAGCTGGATCGCCCGCACCTGCTCACGGTTGAGCGGCTCGCCCACCGACACGGCGTGGGAACGCACGATGTTCACCTGCAAGGTCTGGGCATCTTCCGGCGAAATCACGTGGCGCACATTGTCGCCAAAACCGGTGGTCACGCCATACACCAGGCGGTTCTCCGCCAGAAAGCGCTCGACCAACCCACGCGAGCGGTCGACACGGGCGCGATAGGCGTCGGAAAACTCCACCTTCGCGGCATAGCGCGCGACCGCGATGAACTGCTCGAGGGTTGGCTTGGCGTCGTCCAGGACCACAGTGGAAATATCTTGGGGGTGAATACGCATTGCTCTGCTCTCTCTACTCGTTGGCCTTTTTTCAGGGCGCAGGAAGCCCGTCCTGTACAGGAACAGGCGAAAAATCGTTGATGTGTGTAGGAATCAGGCCTGGCTGAGGATGAACCGGCTGAAACGCTCCGAGCGCTGGTCCTTGAACATTTCCTCAGGCGAGCCCTGGGCCTCGATCAGCCCCTGGTGCATGAACACCACGCGGTTGGACACGTTGCGGGCAAAGCCCATCTCGTGGGTCACCACCAGCATGGTCCGGCCCTCCTCGGCGAGCGAACGCATCACCTTGAGCACTTCGCCGACCAGCTCCGGGTCCAGCGCCGAGGTAGGCTCATCGAACAGGATCACCCGTGGCCGCATCGCCAGGGTGCGGGCGATGGCCACCCGCTGCTGCTGGCCACCAGAGAGAAACGCCGGGTAATGGTGGCGCTTGTCGGCCATGCCGACCTTCTCCAGCAGCGCCTCGGCCTGCTCGATGCACTCGCCACGCGGGCGCCTCTGCACATGCAGCGGCCCTTCGATGACGTTCTCCAGCACCGTCATGTGCGACCACAACCCGAAGCTCTGGAACACCATGCCCAGCTCCGGGCGCAGGCGGTCCACCTGACGCCGGTCGGCGGGCACCGGCAGGCGGTGTCGCCCGCGCTTGAAGGCGATCTGCTCGCCGGCCACGTGGATCTCGCCTGCATCGGGCGTCTCCAGCAGGTTGATACAGCGCAGGAAGGTGCTCTTGCCCGAGCCGCTGGAGCCGAGGATCGACACCACGTCCCCCTGGTGGGCTTGCAGCGAGATGCCCTTGAGCACCTCCAGGTTGCCGAAGGATTTGCGCAGGTGCTTGATCTCGAGCACCGGATCGTTGCCAGTTGTCATGCCACTTACCCTCTTCGCACGCTCACGGCGTACTTTCTTGTTGTCGGTCGCGCGGCGGCCGGTTGTGTGGGCGAAAGCCAACGCTCGACCCGCGCCAGTGTGCGGACGATCAGGAAGTTCAACACCAGGTAGATCAGCGCAGCGCAAAGGAACACCTCCAGCGTGCGGTAGGTCTCGGAGATGATCCGCTGGGCTACCCCTGAGATCTCGTAAACCGTCACAAGGCTCGCCAACGAGGTGGCCTTCATCATCAGGATGACCTCCGTCGAATAGGCCGGCAGGCAGCTGCGCAGGGCAATCGGGATGATGATCCGTCGCGCCAGCAGCCAACCGGACATCCCCGCCGCCCGCCCGGCCTCGACCTGTTGCGCTGGCACCGCCAGCAGGCCGCCACGCAAGATCTCGGCCATGTAGCCGGCCGTGCACAGCGCCAGGGCGATCACCGCGCAGGCCAGCGGATCGCGCAGCACAGGCCACAGCGGGCTCTGGCGCACTTCTGGAAACTGGCTCAGGCCGTAGTACAACAAGAACAGCTGTATCAGCAGCGGCGAGCCGCGGAACAGGAAGATGTAGCCCCGCGCCAGGTGGCGAAGCACCGCCACGTCGCACACCCGCAGCCACACCACCCCACCGGCCAGCAAGGTCCCAAGGCCCACCGAGGCGGCGAACAACACCAAGGTGGTGGGCAAGGCACGCAACAGTTGCAGCAGGGTGTCGCCTAGAAACACAACGTCGATCGACATACTCAAGCCCCTTTTTCAACCGCGCCGCAAGGTCCTGCCGACCCGCAGTTCGGCACGCGAGAACACCAGGTTGGAGCACCCCGTCAGCAACAGGTAGAGCGCACACCCGGTGATGAAGAACAACACGAACTGGCCGGTGGACGCCGCCGCCACGCGGCTGGCACGCATCAGCTCGACGAGCCCTGTCACCGAGATCAGCGCCGAGTCCTTCAGGCTGATCTGCCAGACCCCACCCAACCCCGGCAAGGCAAAGCGCAGCACCTGCGGCGCGATGATCCGTCGAAAGCGCAGCAGCATCGGCATGCCGATCGCCTTGGCGGCCTCCAGCTCGCTGCGCGAGACCGCCTGGAACGCCCCGCGGTAGACCTCGGCCTGGTAGGCCCCGGACACCACCCCCACCGCCAGCGCCCCAACCACGAAGGCCGGCATGCCGACAAACCCCTGGGCGCCAAACAACTGGCCGACCTGGCTCACCAGGGCCGAACCGCCATAGAAGAACAGGTAGATCACCAGCAACTCCGGCACACCGCGAAACACCGTGGTGTACATCTCGCCGAGCCAGCGCAACAGCCCGTTGCCCTGTAGTTTCGCCGCCGCCACCAGCGCACCGAGCAGCGCGCCAATCAGCAAGGCCGCCAGGGTCACCAACAGCGTCATGAGCGCGGCCAGCAGCAGCACGCTGCCCCAGCCGGTCGCGCCGAACCCGATCAAATCGATCACGTGCATACCCCACTCATCAGCGTGTCTTGGCGCGGCAACCCGAGGGCCGCCGCACATCTGAAGCCGGTCGGCAGGCCCCCGGTCGAGGCCTGCCGACGCCACTCGCTCAGTGCGTGGGCGGCGTGAAGTCGTGTTTGAACCACTTGCGGCTGAGCTCGGCGATGGTGCCGTCGGCGATCAGCGATGCGATCGCCGCGTCCAGCTTGGCCTTGAGTTCCGGCTCGCCCTGGCGAATGCCGAAGGCCTCGCCTTCACCCCAGATCGGCCCGTTGATCGCAGGGCCCACCAGCACCACATCACTGCCACCGCGCTGCATCTCCCCGGCAAGAAAACCCAGGTCTTCGAAGACCACGTCCACCCGGCCGTTCTTCAGGTCCATCAAAGGCTCCGGTGGGGTCTTGTACTCGCGGATGGTCGCCACCTGGCCGAACTGGTCGTGGATGAACTTGCTGTACACGGTGCCGGAGACGATGCCGATCAGCTTGCCCTCGAGCTTCTTGCGCAGCGCATCGACCAGCGGGCCGTCCTGGGCCGCATCGCCACGCAGGCTCAGGCTGCCACCGCCCAGGTCGATGCTGCTGGAACGCAGGGCGACGAAGGTGGCCGGTGCCTTGGTGTAAGGACGGGAGAAGTCGATCACCTGGCGCCGCTGGGGGCTGATCGCCAGGGCATCCATCACCACGTCGAACTTGCCGGCCTTCAGCCCCGGGATCAGCCCGTCCCAGTCTTGGGCGACGAGGGTGCAGCGCACCTGCATGCGCTCGCAAAGGATTTTGGCCATCTGCGGTTCGAAGCCATCGAAGCTGCCGTCCGGCAACGTGCGGTTCCAGGGTTCGTAGACACCTTCCGTGGCGATCTGAAGGCTCTCCCACTCCTTGGCGGGGGCATTGAAACTGGCCAGGGCCAGCAACAGCGAGCAAGCGGCGAATCCGAGTTTCTTGTTGTTCATTGTTATTCTCCGATGCGGACCACAAGGGCCGTCAGGGGCACGCGGGCAAGGCGGATCACGATCACGGTGCTACGGGTGTTGCCAACAGCGTTACGACTTGCCGCCCAGCGCCAGGACCACTGGCGACGTCGGACGGGCACAACACAACAGGACATGCCCAGGCGCAGGCTCGGCCAGCGGCGCTTCGGCGTACTCGACCGTGCCGCTGAGCAGCGGGGTCATGCAGGCGTTGCACAACCCGGCACGGCAACTGAACGGTGGCGCAAGGCCCGCCTGCTCGGCGCAATCGAGCAGCGACGGACAGGCCTCGTCCCAGACCACGGCCTGGCCCGACGGCTCGAAACGTACGCTCAGCGCGCCCTCGGCCACAGGCATCACCGGCGCGGCCGCTGGGGCGGCGGGCTCGTCCTCATCGAGAATCGTCGCCGGACCGAAGAACTCGTAGCGAATGCGCGCACGCTCGATCCCAAGACCACGCAACAGCCGCCAGTTGGCCTGCATGAACGGCCGCGGGCCGCACAGGTAGGTGTCGTAGTCGTCCAGCGGCAAGAGCGCCTGCAGGGTCTCGCGTGTCACCAGACCGCTGCTGTGGTGATGAGCGCTTTGCAGATCCTCCGGCGTGGGCGCCCGGTAGCAGAAGTGCACCCGCACCCCGGGGCGTCTGGCCGCCAGCGCCAACACCTCGTCGCGCAGGGCATGCACGCTGCCGTTCTCGCAGGCGTGGACGAAGTACACCGCCCGCGTCGAATGGGTCACCAGCCGGTGCAGCATGCTCACCATCGGCGTCAGGCCCACGCCGCCACTCAATAGCAGCACCGGGCGATCGCTGTCTTCGTCCAGGACGAAATTGCCGGAGGGCCCAGCGATATCCAGTTGTCCACCCACCTGCAGCGCGTCATGCAGAAAGCTCGACCCCACCCCCGCCGGCACCTCGGGCAGGTGCGCCGGGGCCTGCTCGTGCTTGACCGAAATGCGCAAGAGCCGCGCATCGTCCGGATCGCTGGACAGGCTGTAGGCGCGCAGCACTTGCGGGCCCTTTGCCTGGGGAATGCGCACCACGATGAACTGCCCCGGGCGAAAGGCGATGGGCGCATCGTTCAGCGCAGGCTTGAGCAGCAGCGAGGTGATGGTCGCGCTCTCGCGCACCTTGGCTGTCACCTCGAAGGGCGCAAAGCCCTGTGCGGTGGGGAGTGCCTCAGGCATGGGCGGGCACCTCGACAGTCGCTAGCAGCCCCTGGGCCGCCTGCTGTTCCTCGCGGATCAGGCGCTCCATGCCGCGGCGAAAACGCAGCGGGCCGGCGTCGATGGCCAGGTCGATGTTCGGGCTCTGGCGTTGTTTCATCCCGGCATGTACCGCCGACAGCACGACGCGGTCTTCCTCGAAGGCGTGGCGTACATCGGCAGCGAACTGACCAGAGACCTCCTCGTCGTCGGCATCGAAGTTGCGCAGCTGGAACCAGTAGTAGCGGGTGCGGTTCTCGTCCACCGGCGTCATGAAGTTGTAGGAGTCCATCAGGAAGGCTTTTTCGTGCACCGGCGCGCCCTCCCCGCCGCTACCAGCCGGGGTGTGCACGCCCTTGATGATGGCATGGGCCGGGTAGCGCACTTCGTAGTACTGCAGACGGTCGCAGCGGCCCTCGAACTTGAGGTACTGGCGGTAGAACGGCGCGGCGTCGATGTCATACAACCAGCGCGAGACCACTACACCGTCGTCGTTGACCTGGGTCTGCAAAGGCTCGGACTCGCAGGCCGCGATACCGAAGCTGCTCTGGTGGACCCAGGCCACATGGGACGGGTCGAGCAGGTTGTCGGTCATGTACAGGTAGTTGCAGTCGATGGTCATCGAGTCGCCGCGGTTCAGCCCCCAGGCCGGGTCATCCCATTCGGGTATCTCCAGCAGCTTGGCGTGATCGGCCAGCGCCGGATCGCCCATCCACAGCCAGACCAGGCCATAGCGCTCGTGCACCGGGTAGCTGCGCACCTTGGCCGCCTGCGGGATACGCGACACGCACGCAGCCTTCACGCAGCTGCCTGCGCCGTCGAAGGTCAACCCGTGATAACCGCACTCGACCGTGTCGCCTTGCAGGCGTCCCATCGACAGCGGCAGCTTGCGGTGCGGGCAGGCGTCTTCCAGGGCCACCACCGCGCCGTCGGCCTTGCGGTAGAGCACCACCGGCTCGCCCAACAGCGTGGTGGCGTGCAGCGCCTGCTTGACTTCGGTGTCCCAGCCGGCGGCGTACCAGGCATTTCTCAAGAACATGGCGTGAGGCTCCTGTTGTTGTTGTCTTGGGCTGCATCAGGTTCTTGGAACACAGCCTAGGCCTGGGAGATACAAAAGAATAGATAGTGTTTTCTGTTGATTTATTTAGTTTTTCTAAACTACAAATGCGGTAGCTTTGATATCGGCCACTGGCTTGTTCCGAGGTGCCTTCTTCGCGGGTAAACCCGCTCCCACAGGCACTCCGGTACCCCACAACCTCTTCCAACGAGCACCCCATGAGCCAACTCCCCCCCTTGCGCGCCCTGGAAGTCTTCGAAGCCGTCGGCCTGTGCGGCGGCATCACCCAGGCCGCCAGACGCCTAGGCATTTCGCCCGGCGCCGTCAGCCAGCAAATGAAAATTCTCGAAGAAGCCGTGGGCCTGAGCCTGACGGTCAAGGAAGGTCAGCGTCTGCGCCTGAATGCCGCCGGCCAGCGCTTTCACGAGGGCTGCGGCCAGGCCTTCGAACGTCTGCGCGCGGCCTATGCGGAACTCGAACGCTCCAAGAACACCAACAACCTCTATATCAGCGCCCTGCCCTCGCTGCTCTCCAAATGGCTGGCGCCCCAGGTGGCCGAATGGCAGGTGGGCTATCCCGAACTGAGCCTCTACCTCGATGGCACCCACACCGAACCTTCCGAGGCCCAGGCCAACGGCGTGGACTTTCGCCTGAGCTATGGCGAAGGCATTCACGACGACCAGCACACCATCGAGCTGTTCCGCGATTGCGTGGTGCCGGCGTGCAGCCCACACCTGCTGGCTGAGCCCGTGGCGCCAGGGCAGTTGCTCGAACACCCGCTGATCACCATCGACTGGCGACCGAAGTTCGACTCACCG
Source organism: Pseudomonas sp. PKS (assembly GCF_051913525.1). Lineage (NCBI taxonomy): Bacteria > Pseudomonadati > Pseudomonadota > Gammaproteobacteria > Pseudomonadales > Pseudomonadaceae > Pseudomonas > Pseudomonas sp. PKS. The sequence continues at coordinate 31,669 of NZ_JBEGDO010000033.1, forward strand.
CCGTCCTGGGAGCAGTGGTTCCAGGCGACGGGCGTCGGCGTGGTGCAGATCACCAACTACCGGATCTACTCGCTGTCATCGATGGCCATCCAGGCCGCCATCGACGGGCAAGGCATCGTCCTGGCGCAGTATTCGATGATCAGCCGCGACATCGCCAACGGCCAACTGGTGCTGCCCTGCCTGCGCGCACTGCCGATGCCGGCCTCGTACTACCTGACCTGGAACCCCGGCAGCATCCACCGCAGCCATTGCCGCGCGTTCCAACGCTGGTTGATCGATCGGGGACGTGATCAACAGGAGGTCAGCCAGCGGTTGCTGGACGACTGAGGTTCGCTTCTTTTTCAATGACACATGTTTATTATTTTGTGCCATTATGCCGACACAAAATAATAAATACGTGTCATAGAGAGGACGCGCGCCATGCACCACCCTGCTCCACAAGCCTTCGATCAACTCGGATTCGTGGTCCAGGACCTTGAGCAGAGCATCGACCATTGGCTGCAACTGGGCGTCGGGCCCTGGACGGTGTTTCGCGATGTCCAGCTTCAGGGCAACTACCAAGGCCAGGCCGTGGAGGTTCGCATGAACGTGGGCCTGGCCTATCAGGGCGGCCTGCAGATCGAGCTGATCCACACCACCAGCGACGGCCCTTCCCCTTACCGCGACGCCCGAGGCCTGCACCACATGGCCTGGCTGGTGGACGAACTGGACAGCGCCGTCGCCAACCTGCGTGAGCGTGGGCTGCAACCGGTGTTCGAAGCCGGCAACGCCACCACCCGCGTCTGCTACCTGCAAAACCCCAACGAGCCAGGCGTGCTGTTCGAAGTCATCGAAGGCGCAGGCCTGCGCCAGATGATCGACCACGGCATCGCTCAAGCCCGCCTCTGGGATGGCGAACAGCCCGTGCGGGAGTTCGCCGCCTGAGCATTTCCCTGCTCCGGTGCGAGCACCGGGGCCCTTTGATAACAACAAAAGGAGCTACACGATGAGTCGATTGGCAGGCAAAGTCGCCCTGATTACCGGTGCCGCACGCGGCCAGGGCGCAGCAGAAGCTCGGCGTTTCGTCGCCGAAGGCGCGAACGTGGTGATCGCCGATGTCCTGGAGGCCGAAGGCCGGGCCCTGGCCGCCGAGCTGGGCGACGCCGCACGCTTCCAACCGCTGGACGTCACCCAGCCCGAGCAGTGGCAGGCGGCGGTCGAGGTGACCCAGGCGCAGTTCGGCAAGCTCGATGTGCTGGTCAACAACGCCGCCATCCTGCGCATGGCACCGCTGGAGCATTGCTCGCTGGAGGACTACAAGCGGGTGATCGAAGTCAATCAGGTCGGTTGCTGGCTGGGCATGAAGTCGGTGCTGGCAGCCATGCGCCAGGCAGGCGGTGGCTCGATCGTCAACGTCTCCTCCACCGCCGGCATGGAAGGTGTGGCCTACGGCACGGCCTATTCGTCGAGCAAGTTCGCCGTGCGCGGCATGACCAAGGCCGCGGCTCTGGAGCTGGGCGCCTTGGGGATCCGGGTCAACTCGGTGCACCCGGGCGGCATCGACACGGTCATGTCGCGCCCACCGGAAATGGCTGATTTCGACCCGGCGCAGGTCTACAAAGGCCTGCCGATTCCGCGTATCGGCCAGCCCGAGGAAGTGGCCAACCTGGTGCTGTTCCTGGCCAGTGACGAGTCCAGCTATTGCACCGGTTCCGAGTTCATCATCGACGGTGGCATGCTCGCCGGCACCACCTTTGGTTGAGTGTCCTACCCCTGGGGGCGCCCTGCGCACCCAGGGGCTAAGCCGTTTGCCCGTTGCCTCCCCAAGTTGCTTACAGTAAAAGCAAAACCGTGCTCCTCCCCTCCCATTGAAACTTGTAGAGTTGTCCTACAACCTCATCAAAAAGTTACCTATTCCTACAGAATCGGATAATTCCTACAGATTTGCCCGACTCATCCCCGTACTCTTCACATCACAGCAGCCCTAACTTAGCTGCGTTATTTCGAATATCAAACCTGTAACACCCAAGGCTCCTGCACCTCAGCGCCCACACGCTACAGCGCGCGGCCCCGGGAGTTACAAACACTTGCCTGCATCGCCCGAGCGGACAATACCGCCGGCACCTCTTTCTAATAAAAAGTTCAGGAGCAACTTCCCTCCTGCAACTTTCCTTGCCGCCTGTAAAGCGCGGTGGGTGATACAGGCGTTCGCCATTATTTGGCGTTTGAAGAACTTTCGGGATCATCTAATGATTAGGAAATCGCCTTCGCAACTGTCACTCCCCACCCGTGCGTTGGCCTGGATGAACATCGCCATCCAGGCCGTCTTGCCGTTGACCGTCGCCCTCACCCCCACCCACGCCGGTGCTGCCAGCGATCAAACGCCGGGCACCGCACAACATCAACGCACTGTCCTTCACACCCTGGCCCCCGGCGAAACCGTCGAGCGTGTGGCCGCCCGCTTCAACATGAGCGTGGCTGAGCTGCGCACGCTCAACCAGGACCGCACTTTCGCCAATGGCTTTGACAACCTGCGTCCAGGCGACCGCCTGGAAGTACCCAGCACCCCGCGCATGGCCCTACCCGAGCTCAACTCCAGCGGCCTGACGAACACATCGAGCGAGCAGAACCAGGAGGCGCAATCGCGCAAGCTCGCCGGCGTGGCCAGCAGCACCGCCAACTTCCTCACCTCGGATGTCAACAAGGGCGACGCCGCAGCCTCCATGGCCCGCGGCATGGCGGTCAGCGAAGTCAGCGCCCAGACCCAGGAGTGGCTGAGCCGCTACGGCACTGCCCGCGTGCAGATCAACGTCGATGACAAACTGTCCCTGGCCAGCTCTTCGCTCGACCTGCTGCTGCCGGTACACGACACAGAAAAACACCTGCTCTTCACCCAAGGCAGCATCCACCGCACCGACGACCGCAACCAGGCCAACCTGGGTGTGGGCGTGCGCCGTTTCAATGATGGCTACATGGTCGGCGTCAACACCTTCTTCGACCACGACCTCTCGCGCAGCCACTCGCGCCTGGGCGTGGGCGTGGAATACTGGCGCGACTACCTCAAGCTCAGTGCCAACGGCTACCATCGCCTAAGCAACTGGCGCACCTCGCCCGACCTGGTCGACTACGAAGAACGCCCAGCCAACGGCTGGGACGTGCGCGCCGAAGGCTGGCTGCCGTCCATGCCGCAACTGGGCGGCAAGCTGACCTACGAAAAATACTACGGCAACGAAGTCGGCCTGTTCGGCAAGGACAACCGCAAGAAGAACCCTCACGCCGTGACCACCGGCGTCACCTACACCCCGATCCCGCTGCTCACCTTCAGCGCCGAGCAACGTCGCGGCGATGCCGGTGCCAGCGATACCCAGTTCGGCATGCAGTTCAACTGGAGCCTGGGCCAGAGCTGGAACAAGCAGACCGACCCAAGCCAGGTCGCGGCCATGCGCACCCTGGCCGGCAGCCGCTACGACCTGGTCGAGCGCAACAACAACATCGTCCTCGAATACCGCAAGAAAGAAGTCATCCGCCTGAACGTCCCCCGTCAAGTGGCCGGCGCCGGTGGCGAGCGCAAGTCCCTGCAGGTGACGGTCCAGAGCAAGTACGGCCTTGACCGCATTGACTGGAGCGCCGACACCCTGCTGCAGGCCGGCGGCAAGATCGAGCACCTGGGCGGCAGCGACTACCAGCTCACCCTGCCCAATTACCGCACTGACGCCCAGGCCGTGAACACCTACACCTTGCACGGTGTGGCCGTGGATAGACAAGGCAATCGCTCCAACCGCAGCGAAACACAAGTCACGGTCAACGCGCCGGTGTTCGATGCCGCGCGCAGCACCTTCCTGCCCAGCGACAGCGTCGTGCCGACCAAAGGTGGCGTCCAGGTGTTGACCTTGACCGTGCGCGACGCCCAGGACGGCCTGATCGACGTGCCGCTGAGCGACCTGAGTATGGCCGTGACCCATGGCACTGCCGCCGTAGGCGCCACGGTGTCGGATTTCAGCCAGAAATCGCTTGGCGTATACGAAGTGACCGTCACCACCGGCACCTTGCCGCAGTCCCTGACGCTCACACCGTCCATCCAGAGCACGGCCTTGGCATCGGCCAAGATCGCAATCGTGGACCGGGTACCTGACGCCGGCACCTCGGCCTTCAAGGTCACCCCCGACAAGATCGACACCAGCGGCACCACCGTGGCCACCCTGACCTTGACAGCCAACGATGCCGACGGCAGCCCAGTCCCGGACATCGCTGACAAACTGACTTTCCTCGTCGCGGACGCCGCTGGCACCGCGCCGGGCACCGGTATCACCCTCAGCCAAGTGACCGAAACAAGCCCGGGCAGCTACACCGCTCGCCTCTCCGGCACCAAGGCCGGTGTGTTGACCGTCACCCCACAGTACCTAGGCAGCGCCCTCGGCACGCTCAATGGCACCGTGACGCTGAGCGCCGGCCCCATCGCTGCAGTACGCTCGAGCCTGACCGCCGCGCCGAACCCCATCGAAGCCACTGGCAGCGACATCTCGACCCTGACGCTTACCGTCAAGGACGCCGAAGACAACCCGGTCTCCGACATCGCCGACAAACTGACGTTCCGCGTGACCAACAGCAGCGGCGGCGATGGCGGTTCCGACGTCACCGTCACCTCTCTGACTGAATCTGCGCCAGGCGTCTACAAGGCGAACCTGAGCGGGACCAAAGCCGACACCTGGACAGTAACGCCGCTCTTTGAAAGTGCCGCCCTGGCCCTCGAAGAGAAGGTAATCATGGAGCCGGGCGCAGTGGACGTCGGCAAATCGGCTTTCACTGCCAACCCACCCTCCGTCGTGGTAGGGACTGGCGAATCCGACCTTAAACTGGAGGTCAATGATGCCCAGGGCAATCCTGTTTCCGGCATCGCGGCAAACCTGAGCTTCGATGTGCGCGACAGCTTCGGCACACCGGCGGGTGGCGAAGTGACCATCACCCGTCTGCAGGAAACCACCCCAGGCATTTACACCGCCAAGCTCAGCGGCACCAAGGCCGAGGTCTGGACCGTGACCCCACAGCTCGAAGGCAGCGCCTTGAGCGCCTTGGCCACCGACGTGACCTTGGTTGCCGGTACCTTGGACACTGCCCTGTCCAAATTCACCGCCGCACCAAACCCTATCGATGCCAACGGCAGCGACAGCTCGCAGCTCACTCTCAGCGCCAAGGACGCCAAGAACAACCCGATCCCTGGCCTGGCAACCAAGCTCACCTTCACCGTGAAGAACGACCATGACCAGGAGGCCGGCACAGCCGTCACCATCGAGAACCTGAGCGAGTCCGCACCAGGCACCTATACCGCGACCCTCAAAGGCACCAAGGCCGACACCTGGACCGTGGCGCTCATCCTCGACGGCGCCGCCACCGGCATGAGCGAGAAAGTGGTGCTGACCGCTGGCGTGGTGGACGCAGGCACCTCGACGATCGCCGCCGCCCCGGACACCATCACAGCGAATGGTTCCACCCCGTCCGAACTGACCTTCACTGCCAAGGACGCCAAAGGCAACCCGGTCACCGGTATCGTTGGCGACCTTGCCTTCGATGTAACTGACAGCGCCGGCGGCGCGGCGGGTAGCGACGTGACCGTGGACCCCCTCAAGGAAACCACCCCGGGCACGTACACTGCGACGCTCAAAGGGACCAAGGCCGATGTCTGGACCGTCACCCCGCAGTTCAAAGGCAGCGCCCTCGGTAGCCTCGCAGCCAAGGTGACCCTGACTGCCGGCCCCATCGCGGCAGCACGCTCGACCCTCACCGCCGCGCCGAACAACATCATCGCCGGCGGCGGCGACATCTCGGTCCTGACGCTCACCGTCAAGGACGCCGAAGACAACCCGATCTCCGACATCGCCAGCAAACTGTCTTTCAGCGTGAAGAACGACAGCGGCGCGGACGCAGGCTCCGACGTCACCGTCACCGCCTTGACCGAATCCGCGCCAGGCGTCTACAAGGCGAACCTGAGCGGGACCAAAGCCGACACCTGGACAGTAACGCCGCTCTTTGAAAGTGCCGCCCTGGACCTCGAAGAGAAGATAATCGTGGAGCCGGGCGCAGTGGACGTCGGCAAATCCGCTTTCAAGGCTAGCCCGCCCTCCATTCCTGCAAACGGCAGCCAGGAGTCCGTTCTGACCTTCGAGGCCAAGGATGCCTACAACAACCCCGTGACGGGCATTGCAGGGCTCACCTTGGATGTGCGTGACAGCCACGGCACCCCCGCAGGCACGGACATGACGGTAAGTGCCGTGAGCGAAACGAGCGCGGGCCGCTATACCGCAACCTTGAAGGGCACCCAGATCGATATCTGGACAGTCATCCCGTTGCGCAACAACGCCGCCATCGGCAGCTTGCAAGCTACGGTGGAGCTGCTGCCCATGCCGCCGGTTGCCCTGCACTCGTCCATTGCCGTAAGCGACAAGAGCATTGCGGCGGACGACTCGGCAACAACAACAGTGACCATCGTTGCCAAAAATACCCTGAACCAGCCTGTCACCGGCATTGCGAGTCAATTGTCCTTGCGTGTGGTAGACCGATCGGGCTACACGGCTACCCCGACCTTCAGCACCATCACCGAAACAGGCACGACGGGGGTTTACACCGCGACGATGAAGACAGCCCTGGCCAACCTGTATACCCTGCATCCGCAATACAACGGCTCGGATATTGGCAACCTCAACGTGTCGGTCGATGCCTATGGCGAGATCAAGGCCGTGCGGATAGGGAGCAAGACGTTCGCGCCTTCCGCCTCTGTCCCCAAGACAGGGTTCGTAGGGGGGACGTTCACGCTTGACTTGATGGGTGGAAACTACTTGCACTACAACTGGAGCTCAAGCGCTCCGTCCTTGGTGAGCGTGACCAGCAGCGGGGAAATCACGCTGATCGACATGCCATCTTCTAGCACGCCTGTCACCATCACGCTGCAAGACAAGCGCGGCGGTGCGGCACTGAGCTATACGTTCACAAGCAAAGATTGGTTCTTTTATACCACGAGCAACTACGGGACCGTCGCCACTGGTCGGTCCACATGCATAAGTCAGGGTGGCGTCCTTCCCTATTTTGAGGACATTAGCTATTCAACCTTTGACAGAGGGCTGCGCGGTGAATGGGGAAGTCAGGGCGTCTCCAAGGGCAATCTCCCAAACGATACATGGACAAACAGTCTAGCAGAGCCGGGCAAGTATTTACTGGCGTCTATCGCTGTAAACAGCTCAACACCTTTACCTGAAGGGGAGTATCATCATTTCGCTTGCAAGAAAACCTTGTAAGTAGCGCCACCCGCATGGCGAGCGTTCATTCCTCATCGTGCGGGAGCGCCCACCCCCTTGCTAGTTTCCTGTGGGAAATAAATACTCATGCTCAAACCTGGCATCAGGAAACTTTCTATGATTCAAAGTTCCCGAAGGTAGCTTTCGAAAAGGCCGAGCTCACCGTTCATCTGGAGGGGGCTGATGTCTCCGATGGGAAGACATGACATTAAAACCGCTTACTTATAACAACAATTCATTATTTCCCGCACCAGACGTCATGCCCGAGACTGCCACAACACCTACGCTCTGCGTATAGTATTGACAAATAGAATAAAAAGCCTCCTGCCCGGAGGCTTTTTAATTATCTCCACCCTTGAATTGCAGGTGATAAATTAGTCATATTTTATATATACCAATCCTTTCCCTAGATACGCTGGGGACGACTCACCTCTCAATTGACGGAACATCCCAATCGAAACGCCCTCTCTGGCTCCCGATGCACCCGCCCCGCCAAATGATTAGCCGCAATGTAGCCAAACGTCATCGCCGGCCCAATCGTCGACCCCGGCCCCGGATACGTCTTGCCCATCAGCGCCGCGCTGGTATTGCCGATGGCATACAACCCCTCGATCACCGAGCCATCCGCGCGCAATACGCGGGCATCGGCATCGGTGCACAAGCCGCCCTTGGTCCCCAGTTCCCCGGCATCGATGCACAAGGCATAGAACGGCCCGCGTTCCACCGGCCCCAGGCACGGATTGGGCCGGCAATTGCTGTCGCCGTAGTAGCGGTCGAACAGGCTGTCGCCCTTGCCGAACTGGGTGTCCACACCTTGGGCCGCCATCTGGTTGAAGCGCTGCACGCTCTGCCCCAGCCCCGCCGCGCTCACGCCGATCTTGCCCGCCAGCGCCGCCAGGCTGTCGGCGCGGTAGATGACGTTGTCCAGCCAACACTCGGGAATCTTGCTGTCCGGCTGCACCGAGCCTGGTAGCAGCACACCGCAGGGGTAGCGCTTGCGGTATTCGGCGTCGAAGATCAGCCAGGCCGGCACGTTGGCGCCGGTGCGCGCCTGGTCGGAATACATGGCGTAGATGATGTCCGTGTACGGCGCGGCCTCGTTGACGAAGCGCTCGCCGCGGCCATTGACCATGATGCAGCGCGGAAACGCCCGCTCGACGAACAGCGCACGCTGCTTCTCCTCGCCCGGCACACGCACGGTCGGTGCGCCCCACACATGGTCCATCAGCGCCACGTCCGCGCCTTGGGCCAGGCCTGCGCGGATGCCATCGCCAGTGTTGATCGGCGGCGCGGCCGTCCATTCGGCGCGGGTCGGGCTGGGCAGGTACTGCTCGCGCATCAGTTGGTCGGCCTCGAAGCCGCCGCAACCGAGGATCACTCCAAACGCCGCGCGCACGTTCACAGGCTTGCCCTGGCGCTCGACCACCAACCCCGTCACCTTGCCCCCATGGCTCAACAGGTTGCGCATCGGCGCTTGCAGCCACAGCTCGATCTGCCGCGCCTGCATCGCCGCGCGCAGACTAGCGACCAGGGCATTGCCCAAGGTCAGGCGCCGGTCACGCGGCGTGCGCCGGCGCCAGGCAAGGTCGGCCATGTATTTGAGGCCCAGGCGGGCGGTGAGCCACAGCCAACCGGGCTCCTTGGCCAGGATGGTGTGGGCCTCGACCTGAGTCATGGCAATGCGCCCTGCGATCAGCGTGGCCGGCGACGGCGCGCGCAGGCGCTGGAATTCATCCCCCAGGCGCGCCGCATCGAAGCTCGCCGGCTCCATGGTGCGGTAGCCGGGTTTGCCACCCTCGCGCTCGGGGTAGTAGTCCGGGTAGCGCTTCACGGCGCGAAAGTACGTCTGCGCCTGGGCGGCCAGGTAGCCAACCATGCGCGGGCCATGCTCCAGGTAGGCGTCCATGCGCGCCGGGTCGTAGTCCTCGCCGACCGTGGCCCGCAGGTAGGCCTGGGCCTGCTCGCGAGAATCGTTGCCGCCGAGCGCTTCGATCTGGTCGTTGCAGGGGATCCAGATCCCGCCACCGGAGATGGCCGTGGTGCCGCCGTACTCGGCGGCCTTTTCCACCATCAGGACCGACAGCCCCTGGTCGTGGGCCCGCAACGCCGCCGTCATGGCCCCGGCCCCCGAGCCGACCACGACCACGTCGTAGACGGCGTCCCAGTGCACAGCCTGCTGATTGTCATTGTTCATCGATGCACCTCCCCGCTGGCGACCGCTGGCCGCGATTCCATGGAGCTCGCACTATGTCACATATTCTTATTTAAGAGCCATTGCGATGACACAAAAACTTGCAGCCGTGCCATTAAGTGCGACAATCGCCGCCAATCCCGATGACCACAGAAGGTTCCGCCATGACCCGACAACTGCGCTGGGGCGATGCCAGCCGCATGGACAGTGCCGAGCAAGGGCGACAGCAGATCCTCGAATGCGCCCTGGCGGCGATGAGCGAGGTGGGCCCGGAGGGGTTTGCCATCGACGACGTGGCGCGCCGGGCGAATATTTCCCGACGCACGCTGTACCGCTACTTCGCCACCAAGCAGGAATTGGTGCAGGCGGTGATCAGCAGCGAGAACGCCGGGTTCTTCAGTGCCATGCAGCAACAGCTGGTCGGCTTCGAGAACGATTTCGAGCGCTACCTGGAAGAATGCCTGTGCTTTGCCGTGCGCTACCGCGACCAGCACCGGGGCGGGTTTCACCAGGGCTACCTGGCCAAGGCGGCCAGCCCCGAGGTGTTCGCCTACATCCTCGAGGACATCGCGCCGTTGTGGCAGCAACTGCTGGCCGGCCCCTTCGAGCGCCATGTCGAGCGCCACGGCGCCAGCGTCAGCCTGGACGACAGCATCGCCCTGATCAGCCGGCTATGCCTGGCCTACTGCCTAGTGCCCGAGGCGCCCGAGCAGATCCGCAAGCAGCTGCGCCTGCTACGCCACCTGGGCACCTGAGCGTCAGGGCAACAGGCGCATGGCGCTGGGCATCGGCAGGTAGCAGGGCTGGTAGTTGGGCTGGCAGTAGTAGGCCATGCTCAGCGGCACGGGCAAAGGCCGTGTGACGGCGGCCACGTAGGCGGCGGCGAAGGCACACACGATCAGGGTCAGGCAAAATCTTGTTGTTGTTTTCATGGCCATGCCTCTATGCGCGAGGGAGACGTTGTGAAGCCAGACTAGAAGCGACGTTCTCGGCCCGCCTCGTCCAAACGGACGAGGCGGATCAATTTCACGACAGTGCCCGACGGATGTCCGCCGCAGCGCCCTGCAACGCTCGGGCGGCCGCCTCGACGAACGGCGCCATGCTGATGAAGCCATGCACCATGCCGTCGCAGCGCTGCACACGCACTGCCACCCCGGCCGCCTGCAGGCGCTCGGCGAAGGCCTCGCCCTCGTCGCGCAGCGGGTCATGCTCGGCGGTCAGCAGCGTGGTGGCCGGCAGGCCCTGCAAATCGTCATCGCGCAGCGGCGAGGCCAAAGGGTCGGCGCCCTGCTCCGGGTGCTCCAGGTACTGCGCCCAGAACCACCCCATCATTGCCCGCGACAACAGGTAGCCCTCGGCGAAGTCGCGGTAGGACGCGCTGTCGCACGCCGCGTCCGTCACCGGATAGAACAGGCATTGATGACGGATCGCCGGCCCCTGGCGCTCCCGGGCCAGGCGGCTGACGGCGATGGCCAGGTTGCCGCCTGCACTGTCCCCGGCCAGCGCCAGACGGCTGGCATCCACGCCCAGCTCGGCGGCGTGTTCCGCCAGCCAGCGCGTGGCGGCGTAACAGTCCTCGGGCGCCGCCGGAAAGCGCGCTTCTGGCGCCAGGCGGTAGGCCACCGACACCACCACCGCGCGGGTCTCAAAGGCCAGGGTGCGGCACAGGTTGTCGTGGGTGTCGAGGGTGCCGATGACAAACCCGCCGCCATGGAAAAACACCAGCAGCGGCAAGTCCTCGCCGGCCATTGGGCGGTACAGCCGCGCGGGCAACAGGCCTGCCGCACCGCGCACCTTGAAGTCGCGCACTTCGGCCATGTCCGGCCCCGGCAGCGGCGGCATCAGGTTGTCGGCGTGCAGGCGGTACTGCACGGCATCGAGGGTGGCGTAGTCCGGCTCGCCCTGGGCGGTGAAGCCCTGCAGCACGGCGGCCAGCTGGTTATCGAGGGGCATGGCGCTCTCCTTGAACGTTGCGAGGTAGGCATGCACGCCAGTAGATCGGCACCGTCGACGGTGGCCATCGTCCGTTCAGACGATGACCGATGCGTCACGCGCGGCAGAATCACTCGGGTGCATCAGTACCGCCAACCGAGCTGCCAGTGACCAAGGTGGCGTGGTACGGCCGGCGGCCCCAACAAAGACCGGAGAACAACAACATGAGCACGCTGCACCGTATCGAAGCCAAACTGCTGGAGGACCGCTACGCGCGCGGGTGGCATTGCCTGGGCCTGGCGGCCCAATACCGTGACGGCAAGGCGCACCGCCTGGATGTCTTCGGCACCCGCCTGGTGGCCTTCCAGGGCGAAGACGGCCAGCTCAACATCCTCGACGGCTACTGCCCGCACATGGGCGCCGACCTGAGCACCGGTTGCATCGAAGGCAACGCCATCCGCTGCCCCTTCCACAGTTGGCGCTGGAACGCCGACGGCGTGTGCGACGACATCCCCTACGCCAAGCGCATCCCACCGCGGGCGAAGATCAAGCGCTGGCCGATCATGGAGCAGAACCACCTGCTGTTCGTGTGGAACGACCCCGAAGGCAACCCGCCGATCGCCGAGCAGGCCATCCCGCGCATCGACGCTTGCTTCGACGACGCCTGGGCCCACTGGGAAATCGCCGACCTGAAGATTGACACCAACTGCCGCGAACTGATCGACAACGTCGCCGACATGGCGCACTTCGGCAGCGTGCATGGCGCACCGGTCGAGGAGTTCAGCAACGTCTTCGAAGGCCACACCGCCGCCCAGATCATGCGGGCGCGCAGCGAGCGGTTGTCTGGCGACAGCGAGCTGACCACTGTGGCCACCTACTACGGCCCGGCCTACCAGATCACCGAAATGACCGGTGCCATGGGCGGCCAGCCGATCCACTCGATCCTGCTCAACTGCCACGTGCCGATCGACCTCAACAGCTTCACCCTGCGCTATGGCGTGCTGGTCAAGAAGATCCCTGGGTTGTCCGAGGACGAAAACCAGGCCATCGCCAAGGCTTACGTCAAGCAGGCCCAGGAAGCCTTCTACGAAGATGTGGCCATCTGGCACACCAAGACCCGCGTCGACAACCCGCTGCTGTGCGACGGCGACGGCCCGGTGTACCAGCTGCGCCGCTGGTACGAGCAGTTCTACACCGACGTCGCCTTGCTGGCCGATGAGACCCGTGACAGCAAGCAATTCGTCGTGCGCAGCCGCGAGCGCGCCTGACCGCTACACCCGCCTGGCACAACCTGGCAACCGCCCGAACGGGCGGCTGTCGGGCCCCGCAACAGGACATTGCGCGCGGACAAGGGCTGCCTATATGCTCGCCGACGCCAATGCTAATAATAAGAAGCGGTAACCACCGATGCAGACTCTCAGTTTCGAAGACTTCAGCGAGCTGGTCGGCCAGCTCTACGAGGGCCCGCTGGAATCCATCCCCTGGGTCACCTTTCTCAATCAGCTCAACAGCCTGCTGCACAGCAAGTACGTCACCTTCATCCTGCGCCCGCCCAGCACCCAGGTCGACGGCTTGATGGTCAGCACCAACGGCAGCTCCAGCGACGCCACCGCGTCCTACAACAAACACTTCTTCGCCTTGGACCCATTCGTCGGGCTGCCGAACCGGGAAGTGGTCGCCCTGGCCGACTTCATGCCCGAAGCCGAGCTCAAGCAGTCGGAGTTCTTCCGCAACTTCCTGGAGCCGGTGGATGTGTTTCACATCCTGGGTGTGGACATCAACACCAACGACGGCGCCCAGTGCCGCCTGCGCATCAGCCGCGGGCGTGACGATGCGCCCTTCGTCGACTCGGAAAAACACCTGCTGGCGCGGTTCATCCCGCACCTGGAACGTTCGATCAAGCTGCACATGCAGCTCAACCGCATCGAGACCGAACGCAACCTGTACGCCGGCGCCGTGGACCAGATGGCCGTGGGCACGATCATCCTCGACGACACCGGCAAGGTGCTGCAGACCAACCAGGTGGCCGAACGCCTGCTGCAGGAGAAGGACGGCATCAAGCAGGTCAACGATGGCTTGCAAGTCGGCAGTGCCCGGGATACCCAAGAGTTTCGCCGCCTGGTGCGCCAGGCCATGCTCTCGCAAAAAGGCAACCTGGCCTCGGTGGTCGAGGCCATGCGCGTCAAGCGCCCCTCCGGGCGTGCGGACCTGGGCATCATCGTGCGTTCAGTGCCGCTGTCGGCCTGGAGCGAGGGCAAGCAGTGCCCGACCGTGGTCATTTTCATCAGCGACCCGGAGCAGCAGTCTTCGGCGCCCCAGGAGATCGTCCGCGCCCTGTTCGACTTCACCCCGGCCGAAACCCAGTTGGCGATGCTACTGGCCAACGGCCTGACCCTCGACGAAGCCTCCGAGGAGCTGGGCATCAGCCGCAATACCTCGCGTGCGCATCTGCGCTCGACCTTCTCCAAGACCGGCGTCACACGCCAGACCATGCTCGTGCGGTTGATCCTGCGCAGCGTCGCCACCTTGGGCTGAAGCCCCGCCCTACCCGCCTGCCTGGCCATCGTCCGCTCGGACGATGGCAGGCACTGGCTGGCAGCGCACAGTAGCCCTGTCGCTTTCCGTCGCCAGAGGCCCCGCCATGCGCCAGAGCCCAACCATCCTCAAGACCGAGCTGCTGGCCCAGAGCAGCCACTTCCAGATCGAAGCCCTGCACCTGCGCTTTAGCAATGGCCAGCATCGCGTCTATGAGCGCCTGCGCGGTACCGGCTACCGCTCGGTGCTGCTGGTGGCCATGCCGGATCCGCAGCATGTGCTGATGGTGCGTGAGTATGCGGTGGGGGTCGAAGGCACCATCCTCGGCTTGCCCAAGGGCGGTGCCGATACCGGTGAGGGCTATTTGGAGGCGGCGCAGCGTGAGTTGGGGGAGGAAGTCGGCCTGCGGGCCGGTCGGCTGACCGAGCTGGGTGAGCTGACCTTGGCGCCGGGGCATCTGTGTCACCGTTGTCGGGTGGTGCTGGCTGAGCAGCTGAGTCCTTGCAGTATGGAGGGTGGTGATGAGCCTGAGCCTCTGGAGTGTTTGGCGGTGGCTTTGGGGGATGTTCCTAAGCTGGTGGCCAGTGGTGAGTTGCATGAAGCCCGGGCCATTGCGGCGCTGTTCATGGCCATGGGGGTCCTGGCTGAGCGTGGCTGAACTCAAGTAGGGCTTGGGCTTTCAGATTGGGTGAATATCCGGTGTTGGCGGTGGCGCCACCGGCGCTTTTCGCCTTTACGGCGACCTACTTTTGCTCTTGGGCAAAA
>NZ_JBEGDO010000034.1:0-45973 GCF_051913525.1 Pseudomonas sp. PKS
ATTCATTTCGCAAAACCCCTATCTGCGTGAGCAGGTAGGGGTTTTGTCTTTTCTGGTTCCGACCGCTACGCTCCTCTGGCAAGCGGTCAGGCATCCAGAGCCATCCCTATGGCCATCATCTCCCACAATTTGAGTCAGAGCACTAGAATAGCGTCCATTCATCTATTCAGACTTTCGATATGCCTAATTCTGTCGACTCCGAAGCGCTGCTGGCCCATTTGCCGCTGGATAAGCTTGTGGCTTGTCACGAATGTGACCTGTTGATGCGTAAGCCGGTGTTGCAGAATGACGAAAAGGCACATTGCCCACGCTGTGGCTACGAGCTCTATGCCCATCGTCACAACGTGGTCAATCGCAGCCTCGCGTTAGTATTGACGGCTTTGCTGCTCTATGTGCCCGCCAACTTTCTGCCCATCATGCAGCTGCACTTGCTCGGCCAGACGTCGGACGACACTGTCTGGAGTGGGGTGCTGGGCCTATTCAACTCGAACATGCGTGGCGTTGCAGTCGTCGTATTCCTGTGCAGCATGGCGATCCCGTTGCTCAAGCTTCTCTGCCAGTTACTGGTTCTGTTGAGCATTCGCCTGGGTATCGGGCGAAGTTACGGATTGCTCTTCTATCGTATTTATCACCACCTGCGTGACTGGGGCATGCTCGAGGTCTACTTCATGGGAGTTCTGGTTGCCATCGTCAAACTGGTCGACCTCGCTGAACTGACCATAGGCCTGGGGCTGTTTTGTTTCATCAGCTTGTTATTGGTCCAGGTATGGCTGGAGGTAGTGATGTCGCCACATCAGATCTGGAGTGCGCTGTCGGGGGAGGATGAGCATGCGGGCGATTGATGCAGGCATCCTGGTCTGCAATGAGTGTCATGAGCTGAACCGGCAGGTGTCAGACAGTGATGAGCAGTCTTGTACCCGATGTGGTGCCATCGTCCATGCGCGGCGACCCAACAGCATCGTACGCACCTGGGCGCTGCTGATTACCGCGTCCATTCTCTATATTCCCGCCAACGTATTGCCAATCATGACGGTAAGCGCGCTGGGGCAGGGCAGCCCGGACACGATCATGTCTGGTGTCATCACCCTGCTCAAGCACGGCATGTTGCCTATCGCCGCCGTGGTGTTCATTGCCAGTATCCTGGTGCCCACCTTCAAGCTGGTGGGTATAGGGCTGTTGTTGTATTCGGTGCAACGTCACCAACCACTGTCGGCGCGTCAGCGGATCCTGATGTACCGCTTCATCGAATTCATTGGCCGCTGGTCCATGCTGGATATCTTCGTCATCGCCATCCTGGTGGCGGTGGTGAATTTCGGCCGTATTGCCAGTGTCGAAGCCAACCTGGGTGCCGTCGCCTTCGCCTCTGTGGTGATACTGACGATGCTCGCAGCTTTAACTTTCGATCCCCGACTGATTTGGGATAACACGGAGTCGGATAACGACCATGAGTGACATGCCTACGGCTAAAACCCGCCCAGCTTCGAACTGGTCGGCGATATGGATTTTGCCGCTGATTGCCTTACTGATAGGCGGCTGGCTGGCGTGGCAGGCCTATCGTGATTCGGGGGTAGATATCCAGGTTCGTTTCCTGTCCGGGGAAGGCATCGTCGCCAACAAGACAGAAGTGATCTACAAAGGCATGTCCGTCGGCAAGGTGAAGACTTTGGTGCTCGATGCCAAAGGAAGCAATACGGGAGTCATCGCCACCATCGAGATGAGGAAGGAGGCCGAGCCGCATCTGACCGCCGGGACGCGCTTCTGGCTGGTCAAGCCGAGCGTCAGCCTGGCGGGGATCACAGGTCTGGAAACCCTGGTTTCAGGTAACTACATTGCTGTCAGCCCCGGCGAGGGGGAGAAGACCAAGCGCTTTACCGCTCTCTCCGAGGCACCGCCGTTGTCCGATAGCGAGCCTGGCCTGCACCTGACCCTCAAGGCGGATCGCTTGGGCTCGCTCAATCGCGACAGCCCCATTTTCTACAAGCAGATCCAGGTCGGTCGTGTGAAGAGCTACCGCCTCTCCGAAGACCAGGACACGGTTGAGATCAAGGTGTTCATCGAGCCGGTTTACGCCAATCTGGTGCGCAAGCACACGCGATTCTGGAATGCCAGCGGCATCAGCATCGATGCGGATCTGTCGGGTGTGAAGGTCCGCAGCGAATCCTTGGCCAGTATTGTCGCCGGGGGGATAGCCTTTGCCACGCCTGAGTACCGCAAGGACAGCCCTCCCACCGACCCCAGCCTGCCTTTCCGCCTGTACGAGGACTTCGATGCTGCTCAGGCGGGTATCCGCATCAAGGTTAAGCTGACCGACTACGAAGGCCTGCAGGCCGGGCGCACTCCGGTGATGTACAAAGGTATCCAGGTGGGGTCGCTGAAGACGATGAAGATCGCGGACGATCTGACCAGCGCCACGGCCGAGCTGACTCTTGACCCGCTGGCCGAAGACTACTTGGTCGAAGGGACGCAGTTCTGGGTGGTCAAGCCTTCCATTTCGCTGGCCGGTATCACGGGCCTGGAGGCGTTGGTCAAAGGCAACTACATCGCCATACGTCCAGGCGAGAAGGGCGCCAAGCCGCAGCGCGAGTTCGAGGCGCGCCCGAAGGCGCCACCGTTGGACTTGAAAGCGCCAGGCCTGCACATGGTGCTGTTTGCCGATAACCTGGGGTCGCTGGAAGTCGGAAGCCCGGTGATGTATCGCCAGGTCAAGGTCGGTAGCGTGCAAAGCTACCAGTTTGCCCGCAACAGCAAGCGCATCCTGATTGGCGTGCATATCGAGAAGGAGTACGCCCACCTGGTCAACGGCTCCTCGCGCTTCTGGAATGCCAGTGGCATCACCTTGTCTGGCGATCTCTCGGGGATCAAGGTCAAGAGTGAATCGCTGCAGACGCTCATGGCGGGTGGTGTGGCGTTCGATACGCCAAAAGCTGATGTGCCTTTGAAACGGCGCATTCCACGTTTCCGTCTGCACGACAGCCAGGAGGCTGCGGATCGTGCAGGTACCCTGATCACCATTCGTGTGGATCGCGCCGATGGCCTCAAGCCGGGCACGCCTATCCGCTTCCGCGGCCTGGATGTGGGCAGTGTGGAAAGCGTCGACCTGACGTCCGACCTACAGGCTGTGCTGCTGCGGGCGCGCATTACCGGTGCTCAGGACCGCATCGCCCGGGTCGGCACCCGGTTCTGGGTTGTCAAGCCGGCCTTTGGCCTGGTACGTACCGAAAATCTCGATACCCTGGTAGGCGGGCTCTACCTTGAAGTCCTGCCGGCTTTGAAGTCCAAGGGGCCGCAGCGCGACTTCATCGCCTTGCCTGAGGCGCCTGAGATGACCGAGCCGGAGGTCGGCTTGCCGCTGACCCTCAGTGCACCGCGTCGTGGGTCCATCAAGCCCGGCGTGCCGGTGACCTATCGTGAGGTGACGGTGGGGAAGGTGACCGGCTTCGAGCTGGGGCAAACCGCTGATCGTGTACTTATCCACATCCTTATCGAGCCTCGCTATGCGGGCTTGGTGCGCGGTGGGAGCCGGTTCTGGAACAGCAGTGGCTTTGGCTTCGACTGGGGCCTGTTCAAGGGTGCCACGGTTCGGACCGAGTCCCTGGAGACCCTTATCGATGGCGGCATTGCCTTCGCGACGCCCGATGGCGACAAGATGGGCAGTCCGGCCCGGCCGCAACAGACCTTCGCCTTGTTCGACAAACCTGAGGATGAATGGCTGCTGTGGGCGCCGAAGATCCAGATCGGCAAGTAGAACGTGCAAAAGGGGCCGCAGTGCGGCCCTGTCACCATGCAAGGCTCGGCGCATGGCGTGGTGACGGGGTCTCACTGCGGCCCCTTTTCATTGGCTCAAATCGCAGGCAATAAAAAACCGACCCTAGGGTCGGTTTTTCGACAAGCGCATCGCTTAGGCAGCTGCAGCTTCTTTCAGCGCCTTGATGTGGCCATTCAGACGGCCTTTGTGGCGAGCAGCCTTGTTCTTGTGGATGATGCCTTTGTCGGCCATACGGTCGATAACAGGCACAGCCAGGGTGTAGGCGGCTTGCGCTTTTTCGGCGTCTTTTGCGTCGATGGCCTTGACTACATTCTTGATGTAGGTGCGGACCATGGAACGCAGGCTGGCGTTGTGGCTGCGACGCTTCTCAGCCTGTTTTGCACGTTTCTTGGCGGAAGGTGAGTTGGCCACCGTCGAGCTCCTCGAAAGACTTTAGGTAAATAGCAAACAAAATAGGCCGCGAATCATGCCGATCAGTCGAACGGTTGTCAAGGCCACCTTGAGGGTTCCGCCGAGCGGTTCGCGAGCGTGAAGGAATGATTCCTTTCTGCGCAGCGACCTGTAAACTCGGGAGTTTTGGCTTCCCCTTCAACGGCGCGGAAGTATCGCACACTCGGGCGCCTTCTGGCAGCGCCCTCCGTCCCTGGCGTGAAATTTTTCCATGAACCTGCTCAAATCCCTGGCCGCCGTCAGTTCCATCACCATGATCTCCCGGGTACTCGGGTTCATACGCGACACCATCCTGGCGCGGGTTTTCGGCGCCGGCATCGCTACCGATGCCTTCTTCATCGCCTTCAAGCTGCCCAACCTGCTGCGCCGGATCTTCGCCGAAGGTGCATTCTCGCAGGCGTTCGTGCCGATCCTGGCGGAGTACAAGACCCAGCAGGGCGAGGAAGCCACCCGCACTTTCATCGCCTACGTCAGCGGCCTGCTGACCCTGGCGCTGGCTCTGGTCACCGCCCTGGGAATCCTCGCCGCGCCCTGGGTGGTCTGGGTGACCGCTCCGGGCTTCGTCGACAGTGCCGAAAAATACGAGCTCACCACCGCCCTGTTGCGGGTGACATTTCCTTATATATTGCTGATCTCGCTGTCCTCGCTGGCTGGAGCGATCCTCAATACCTGGAACCGTTTTTCGGTGCCGGCCTTCACCCCGACGCTGTTGAACGTCGCCATGATCGCCTTCGCCGTGCTGCTCACCCCGTATTTCGACCCACCCATCATGGCCTTGGCCTGGGGTGTGCTGGCCGGTGGTCTGGCGCAGCTGCTGTATCAGCTGCCTGCGTTAAAGAAGATCGGCATGCTCGTGCTGCCGCGGCTGAACCTGCGCGACACTGGCGTCTGGCGTGTGCTCAAGCAGATGCTGCCGGCGATCCTCGGGGTATCCGTCAGCCAGATTTCCCTGATCATCAACACTATCTTCGCCTCCTTCCTGGTGGCCGGCTCGGTGTCCTGGATGTACTACGCCGACCGTCTCATGGAGTTGCCTTCCGGCGTGCTGGGCGTGGCGCTGGGCACCATCTTGCTGCCGACCCTGGCCAAGACCTACGCCAACCGTGATCGACACGAGTATTCGCGGATCCTCGATTGGGGGCTGCGCCTGTGCTTCCTGCTGGTGCTGCCTTGCACCCTGGCCCTGGGGATCCTCGCCGAGCCTTTGACCGTCGCGCTGTTCCAGTACGGCAAGTTCACTGCATTCGATGCTGCCATGACCCAGCGCGCCCTGATCGCCTATTCGGTCGGCCTGCTCGCGCTGATCTTGGTCAAGGTGCTGGCCCCGGGCTTCTATGCGCAGCAGAATATCCGCACGCCGGTGAAGATCGCGATCTTCACCCTGGTCTGCACCCAACTGCTCAACCTGGCCCTGATCGGTCCGTTGCAGCATGCGGGCCTTGCCTTGGCGATCAGCCTTGGGGCCTGCCTGAATGCCGGTCTGCTGTACTGGAAGCTGCGCAGCCAGCAGTTGTTCCAGCCGCAACCGGGCTGGGCGGTCTTCCTGTGCAAACTGGTGCTGGCAGTGGGCCTGATGTCCGGTGTACTGCTGGTTGGCATGCACTACATGCCCGCCTGGGAGCAGGGCGGGATGCTTGAGCGATTCCTGCGCCTGGGGGCGTTGATCCTCGCGGGTGTGGTGACCTACTTCGGTTGCCTGTACCTGTGCGGGTTCCGCCCTCGGCATTTTGCCCGCAAGGCCTTGCACTGAGGCCGATGGCGGGTCAGACGTCGGTTTTTCGCATTCCACGCCACCCCTTGGCGCTGCTGCCTGTCACCGGCGCCCGGGTGTGGTTATAATCGGCCACTTTATGAGCAAGAAGCGCGTTATGCAGCTGGTTCGAGGTCTTCACAACCTGCGCCCCGAGCACCGGGGCTGTGTCGCCACCATTGGCAACTTCGACGGGGTTCACCGTGGCCACCAGGCAATCCTGGCGCGCCTGCGCGAGCGTGGGCAGGCGCTTGACCTGCCGACCTGCGTGGTCATCTTCGAGCCCCAGCCACGTGAATACTTCGCCCCCGATACCGCACCCGCTCGCCTGGCCCGGCTGCGCGACAAGGTCGAACTGCTGGCTGCCGAGGGTATCGATCGAGTCCTGTGCCTGGCCTTCAACCAGCGCCTGAGCCAGCTCAGCGCCCAAGAGTTCGTCAAGGCCATCCTGGTCGACGGCCTGGGTGTGCGCCACCTCGAAGTTGGCGATGACTTCCGCTTCGGCTGCGACCGTGCCGGCGACTTCGCCTTCCTGGTCGAGGCCGGACATCAGTATGGTTTCAGCGTGGAAGCGGCCAACACCGTCATCCAGGACGGCCTGCGCGTCAGTAGCACCGAGGTGCGCAAGGCGCTGGCCCAAGCCGATTTCGAGCTGGCCGCGCACCTGCTGGGCCGCCCCTACCGTATCACCGGCCGGGTATTGCACGGCCAGAAGCTGGCACGCCAGCTCGGCACACCCACCGCCAATATCCAGCTCAAGCGCCGCCGCGTGCCGCTGAGCGGCGTCTACCTGACCAGCGCCGAGATCGACGGCAAGGTCTGGCCAGGTGTCGCCAACATCGGGGTTCGTCCCACCGTCGCCGGTGATGGCCGTCCCCATCTGGAGATTCATCTTTTGGATTTCGCCGGCGATCTGTATGGCCGGCGCCTGACGGTGGAGTTCCACCAGAAGCTGCGCGAGGAGCAGCGTTTCGCCTCCCTGGAGGCGCTGAAGTCGGCGATCGACGCGGACATCGCCGCCGCACGTGCCCATTGGCACGCTCAACCGCTAACGAAGAGCCTGAAATGACCGACTACAAAGCCACGCTTAACCTTCCGGACACCGCCTTCCCGATGAAGGCCGGCCTGCCTCAGCGCGAACCGCAGATCCTGCAGCGCTGGGACAGCATTGGCCTGTACCAGAAGCTGCGCGAAATTGGCAAGGATCGTCCGAAGTTCGTCCTGCACGACGGCCCGCCCTATGCCAACGGCAAGATTCATATCGGTCATGCGCTGAACAAGATCCTCAAGGACATGATCGTCCGTTCCAAGACCCTGTCGGGCTTCGATGCGCCTTACGTACCGGGCTGGGATTGCCACGGTCTGCCGATCGAGCACAAGGTCGAGGTCACCCACGGCAAGCACCTGACTGCTGACCGCACCCGCGAGCTGTGCCGTGAGTACGCCGCCGAGCAGATCGAAGGCCAGAAGACCGAGTTCATCCGCCTGGGCGTGCTGGGCGACTGGGACAACCCCTACAAGACCATGAACTTCGCCAACGAGGCCGGTGAAATCCGTGCCCTGGCCGAGATGGTCAAGCAAGGCTTCGTGTTCAAGGGCCTCAAGCCTGTGAACTGGTGTTTCGACTGCGGATCGGCCCTGGCCGAGGCCGAAGTCGAGTATGCCGACAAGAAATCCCAGACCATCGACGTGGCCTTCCCGGTCGCCGATGCCGACAAGCTGGCTGCCGCCTTCGGCCTGGCGAACCTCGCCAAGCCCGCCGCCATCGTCATCTGGACCACCACCCCCTGGACCATCCCGGCCAACCAGGCGCTGAATATCCACCCGGAGTTCAACTACGCCCTGGTCGACACCGGTGAGCGTCTGCTGGTGCTGGCCGAGGAATTGGTCGAGTCGTGCCTCAAGCGCTACAACCTGGAGGGTTCGGTGATCGCCACCGCGCCGGGTTCGGCACTGGAACTGATCAACTTCCGTCACCCGTTCTACGACCGCCTGTCGCCGATCTACCTGGCCGACTACGTCGAGCTGGGCGCTGGTACCGGCGTGGTTCACTCCTCGCCCGCCTACGGTGAAGACGACTTCGTCACCTGCAAGCGCTACGGCATGGTCAACGAAGACATCCTCACTCCGGTGCAGAGCAACGGCGTGTATGTCGAGTCGCTGCCGTTCTTCGGCGGCCAGTTCATCTGGAAGGCCAACCCGGCCATCGTCGACAAGCTGAGCGAAGTCGGCGCGCTGATGCACACCGAGACCATCAGTCACAGCTACATGCACTGCTGGCGCCACAAGACCCCGCTGATCTACCGCGCCACCGCCCAGTGGTTCGTCGGTATGGACAAGCAGCCCACCACCGGCGAGCCGCTGCGTGAGCGTGCCCTCAAGGCCATCGAAGACACCAAGTTCGTGCCGTCCTGGGGCCAGGCCCGCCTGCACGCGATGATCGCCAACCGCCCGGACTGGTGCATCTCGCGTCAGCGCAACTGGGGCGTGCCGATTCCGTTCTTCCTCGACAAGCAGACCGGCGAGCTGCACCCGCGCACCGTCGAGCTGATGGAAGCAGTGGCCAAGCGCGTCGAGAAGGAAGGCATCGAGGCGTGGTTCAAGCTGGACGCCGCCGAGTTGCTCGGTGACGAAGCCGGCCAGTACGACAAGATCTCCGACACCCTGGACGTCTGGTTCGACTCCGGTACCACCCACTGGCATGTGCTGCGTGGCTCCCACGATATCGGCCATTCGACCGGCCCGCGCGCCGACCTGTACCTGGAAGGCTCCGACCAGCACCGTGGCTGGTTCCACTCTTCCTTGCTGACCGGCTGCGCCATCGACAACCATGCACCATACCGCGAGCTGCTGACCCACGGCTTCACTGTGGACGAGAGCGGTCGCAAGATGTCCAAGTCGCTGGGCAACACCATCGAGCCGCAGAAGGTCAACGACACCCTGGGTGCCGACATCCTGCGCCTGTGGGTCTCGGCCACCGACTACTCCGGCGAGATGGCGGTCTCCGAGCAGATCCTGCAGCGCAGCGCCGACGCCTACCGTCGTATCCGCAACACCGCGCGCTTCCTGCTCTCCAACCTGTCCGGCTTCGACCCGGCCCGCGACCTGCTGCCGGCTGACGACATGCTGGCGCTGGACCGCTGGGCCGTCGATCGCACCCTGCTGTTGCAGCGTGAACTCGAAGAGCACTACAGCGAGTACCGTTTCTGGAACGTCTACTCCAAAGTGCACAACTTCTGCGTCCAGGAGCTGGGCGGCTTCTACCTCGACATCATCAAGGACCGCCAGTACACCACCGGCGCCAACAGTGTCGCCCGCCGCTCCTGCCAGACCGCGCTGTACCACATCAGCGAGGCCCTGGTGCGCTGGATCGCCCCGATCCTGGCGTTCACCGCCGACGAGATCTGGCAATACCTGCCAGGCGAGCGCAACGAGTCGGTCATGCTCAACACCTGGTACCAGGGGCTGTCCGAGCTGCCGGAAGGCTTCGAGCTGGATCGTGCCTACTGGGATCGCGTCATGGCGGTCAAGGCAGCGGTCAACAAGGAGCTGGAGAACCAGCGCGCGGCCAAGGCCATCGGTGGCAACCTGCAGGCTGAAGTTACCCTGTTCGCCGAGGAAGGCCTGAGCGCCGACCTGGCCAAGCTGGGCGATGAACTGCGCTTCGTGCTGATCACCTCCGCCGCCAGCGTGGTGCCGTTCGTCCAGGCGCCGGCCGATGCCGTGACCACCGAAGTCGAAGGCCTCAAGCTGAAAGTCGTCAAGTCCGGCCATGCCAAGTGCGGCCGTTGCTGGCACTTCCGCGCCGACGTCGGCAGCCACCCGGAGCATCCGGAAATCTGCGGCCGTTGCGTAGACAACCTCAGCGGTTCCGGCGAGGTGCGCCACTATGCCTAATCCTGCAGCGGGGCGCTTCGGGCGCCTTGCCTGGCTCTGGCTGAGCCTGGTGGTCCTGGTCCTTGACCAGGCCACCAAGGTCTATTTCGAGGGTGCCCTTAAGCTGTACCAGCAGATCGTGGTCATCCCCGACTACTTCAGCTGGACCCTGGCCTACAACACCGGCGCTGCATTCAGCTTCCTGGCCGACAGCTCCGGCTGGCAGCGCTGGCTGTTCGCCCTGATCGCCGTGGTGGTCAGCGCGGTGCTGGTGGTCTGGCTCAAGCGCCTGGGGCGCAACGACACCTGGCTGGCCGTGGCCCTGGCGCTGGTGCTGGGCGGTGCGCTGGGCAACCTGTACGACCGCATCGTGCTGGGCCACGTGGTCGACTTCATCCTGGTGCACTGGCAGAACCGTTGGTATTTCCCGGCCTTCAACCTGGCCGACAGCGCTATCACCGTTGGTGCGGTGATGCTGGCGCTGGATATGTTCAAGAGCAAGAAGTCCGGAGAACCTGTCCATGACTGAAACCCGTATCGGTCAGAACACTGAAGTCACCCTGCACTTCGCGCTGCACCTGGAAAACGGCGACACCGTCGACAGCACGTTCGACAAGGCTCCGGCCACCTTCAAGGTGGGCGACGGCAATCTGCTGCCAGGCTTTGAAACTGCGCTGTTCGGCTTCAAGGCCGGTGACAAGCGTACGCTGACCATCGTCCCTGAGAACGCCTTCGGCCAGCCGAACCCGCAGAACGTGCAGGTCATGCCGCGCTCGCAGTTCGTTGACATGGAGCTGTCCGAAGGCTTGCTGGTGATCTTCAACGACGCTGCCAACGCCGAGCTGCCGGGCGTGGTCAAGGCGTTCGATGACGACCAGGTGACCATCGATTTCAATCACCCACTGGCTGGCAAGACCCTGACTTTCGAGGTGGAGATCCTCGAGGTCAAGGCCCTGTAAGCCTGGAGCCGAGCATGCAAATCAAACTCGCCAACCCTCGCGGCTTCTGTGCGGGGGTCGACCGGGCGATCGAGATCGTCAACCGCGCCCTGGAAGTCTTCGGCCCGCCGATCTATGTGCGTCATGAAGTGGTGCACAACAAGTTCGTGGTCGAGGACCTGCGCAACCGCGGGGCCATCTTCGTCGAAGAGCTCGACCAGGTGCCGGACGACGTCATCGTCATCTTCAGCGCCCATGGTGTTTCCCAGGCCGTGCGCCAGGAAGCGGCCGGCCGGGGGCTGAAGGTGTTCGACGCCACCTGCCCGCTGGTGACCAAGGTTCACATCGAAGTGGCCAAGTACAGTCGCGATGGCAAGGAATGCATTCTCATCGGCCATGCCGGGCATCCGGAAGTCGAGGGCACCATGGGCCAGTACGACGCCAGCAATGGCGGCGCGATCTACCTGGTCGAGGATGAGGACGATGTCGCCAACCTTCAGGTTCGCGATCCCGAGCACCTGGCTTTCGTGACCCAGACGACCCTGTCGATGGATGACACCAGCCGTGTCATCGACGCCCTGCGTGCGCGCTTCCCGAACATCGGTGGCCCGCGCAAGGACGACATCTGCTATGCCACGCAAAACCGTCAGGATGCCGTCAAGCAACTGGCCGATGAGTGTGACGTGGTGCTGGTGGTCGGCAGCCCCAACAGTTCCAACTCCAACCGCCTTCGCGAGCTGGCCGAGCGCATGGGGACCCCGGCGTACCTCATCGACGGTGCCGAGGACCTGCAGCAAGGCTGGTTCGAGGGTGTGGCCCGCATTGGCATCACCGCTGGCGCCTCGGCCCCCGAAGTACTGGTGCGTGGCGTGATCGAACAGCTGCGTGCCTGGGGCGCCACCGGCGCTGAAGAGCTCGATGGCCGGGAAGAGAACATTACCTTCTCCATGCCCAAGGAACTGCGGGTTCGCTCGCTGATCTGATCAGGCGCCTGTGCACCGTGATGAGTCTCTCGTTCCGGTGCGCAGGTCGACCCTGCCGCTGGGGGCCAGCACCACCCAATAGCGGCTCGCTTGCTCTGTACGTGGACAAATCTCCAAGGTAGCCCCGAGAAATCCGCGATTTCCCCGCAGCGGAACGCCCAGGCCGCTGAATGTCACCTCATTGTCCACATTGCTGGCGATCTCGAGCCTGCGCGCGAGGCGTTGTTCGTGCAGTAGTTGCCCGTTGTGTGCCAGGTGTGTACGCCAGCCCAGTCCCCAGTCCCCCTCCAGCGCTTGTACCTGCACCGCTTGCTGCTGCAACACGGCATGGCTGCGTGCGCTACGCAGTGCTTGCGCCAAGTAGCGGGCCGCGGCGGCTTGGTGTAGGTCGTGGCTGAGATTGGCGTAGGCCGGCAATCCAACCTGTGCCAGAAGGCTGATCAGCGCCAAGGCGCACATCATTTGTATCAGTGTTGCTCCACGTTGCTGCACCGTGCATTCCTCCCAGGACGTGCTTCGCTGTAGCTTCGAGGCCGACGGATGGGGCGTCCAGTCGGCAGATTTGGAGAGCAAGGGCAGGAAAATTCCCAGGAGGGGAGGATGCAAGCGAAGGAGCGCGGCATAACGCTGTTGGAAGTGCTGTTGACGATGACTGTGCTGGCGCTGGGGTTGTTCGCTGCCGCGGCTCAACAGTTGCGGGGGCTGCAGGTAAGTGACGAGGCGCGACGTGACAGCCAGGCGGTCTATCTGGCGCAAGGGCTGTTGGAGCGGGGCAGGGCGGTCGGTGCCCTGCCGGAGACCGAGCGAGCGGATTGGCAAGGCCGGATCCGCCGGCTGCTGGGCGCTTCGGCGCAAGGGCGGGCGACGGGCGCCGGTGATATCTGGTCGTTGGAAATTCACAGGTCAGGCCAGGCGCTCATCAGCTTGCAGGGCAGGGTATCGCCATGAGACATACCCAGGCAGGCTTCGGGTTGCTCGAAGCCTTGCTGGCGCTGACGATCGGGCTGGTACTGCTGGGGGCGGCGAGCCACGTGTTCGTGTCCACCTATCAGGCTTGGCAAGCGCAGGCCGCCACGGCACGGCTGCAGGATGACGCCCGGCTGGCGTTGCATCGCATGGCTCAGGACATCCGTTCGGCCGGTATGTTGGGCTGCCTGCGTCACGACGCCATCACCTTCGATAGTCCGACGGCTGCCGCGGCCTTCACCCAGCCTGTGCGCATCGCCCGAACCGGCGACGGACGCCTGGAGAGCCTGAACCTTGTCGGTGAACAATTACCCGGTACCGGGCGACAACCGGACTGGGTACTGCTGACCGATTGCCTGAGCTGGGCGCAGGTCAGTAACCCACGCGACGCCAATGCGCGACCCGATGCGCTGCTGTTCCCGCTCCAGCGCGTCGCCTACCAACTGCAGGGCAATGACTTGCGACTGGTGCGTGGCAACCAGTCCCAGACTCTGATCGACCAGGTGCGTGACCTGCGCGTCACACTGGTGCCGACACAAGAGGGCGGGCGCGTCGATGTGCAACTCACGTTGTTCGAGCCGCGGCACCAGATCGAGCTGCGGCATGAGATGAGTGTGGCCCTGCGCAACCGGTTGCCCGAATCATGAGGCGCCAACGGGGCATCGTCCTTCTGACTGGAATGCTGCTGAGTCTGCTCTTGGGGCTGCTGGCGGCATCGGCGCTAAACGATGCCCTGCGACTGGCGCGCTCGACTGCTCAACTGCTGGTCAGTGCCCAGGCACTGGAGCAGGCCGAGGCAACCTTGCTGGAGGGACGTGACCGCTTGCTGCGTGCGCCACCTGGGCCCTGCTCGCCGCCATGTGCGCCGCCCGCCGAAGCCCATGACGTGCGGGGCGGGGAGGCGGCATGGCAGCGAGTGGAGCAGGGGTTTTTCTTGCTGCAGAACCTGGGTGAAAGCTCTCGGGTTGTACACCTTCCCGAAGACATCCCTGTGCGTCTGTTCAGGGTCACAGCGGTGAGTCAGCATCTGACGGCGCGGCATGTGCTGGAAGCGATCTACGCCGTTGAGACAGGGCAAGAGACGCGCGCCCAGCGCATCGTGTGGCGTCAACGATTGAGGGAGCAGTGACATGCAGCGAGGCCTTGGCCTGATCGAAGTGTTGATTGTGCTGGCTGTGACCGGCATTCTGGCAGCCATTGCCTACCCCAGTTACAGCGACCAGCTCAGGCGTGCCGCGCGAAGCGAAGTGATTGGCCTGCTACAGGATGCAGCCCTGCGTCTGGAGCGCCACAAAGCGCGTACCGGCCAGTACGCCAACCCTGACCCTCAGGTATCCCCTTTGCCTGTCGGCACACGCTATTACCGCTTGCTGGCGCAACGTGACGACGACAGCTTCGTACTGCTCGCCAGGCGCCTGCCCGATGGCCTGATGGCTGATGACCATTGTGGCGACTTCCAGCTCGACCAGGCTGGAGTGCGTGGCAATCCCGGCGCTGGCATGCCGGCCGAAGATTGCTGGGGACGTTGAAGGCCCGGTTTTAATTCAGGTAGTGGATCGACAGATGAGCAAGCAAGTAGTGATTGTCGGCGGTGGGGTGATCGGGCTGCTGACGGCGTTCAACCTGGCGCCGAAGGTCGACCAGGTGGTGGTATGCGATCAGGGCGAGGTGGGGCGCGAGTCGTCCTGGGCCGGCGGCGGTATCGTCTCGCCGCTGTACCCCTGGCGCTACAGCCCGGCGGTAACTGCCCTGGCGCACTGGTCGCAGGACTTTTATCCACAGTTGGGTGAGCGCCTGTTCGCCTCTACTGGCATCGATCCGCAAGTGCACACCACCGGCCTGTACTGGCTGGACCTGGACGACGAAGCCGAAGCCCTGGCCTGGGCGCAGCGTGAGCAGCGGCCATTGAGCGCTGTGGATATCTCGGCGGCATACGATGCAGTACCGGTACTTGGCCCTGGTTTCAAGCGCGCCATCTACATGGCGGGGGTGGCCAATGTACGTAACCCGCGCTTGGTGAAGTCACTCAAGGCAGCATTGCTGGCGATGCCCAATGTGACCCTTCGCGAGCATTGCCCGGTCAGCGGATTCTGCCAGGAAGGTGGCCGCATCACGGGCGTACACACCGC
This sequence comes from Pseudomonas sp. PKS, assembly GCF_051913525.1. Lineage (NCBI taxonomy): Bacteria > Pseudomonadati > Pseudomonadota > Gammaproteobacteria > Pseudomonadales > Pseudomonadaceae > Pseudomonas > Pseudomonas sp. PKS. The sequence goes on from NZ_JBEGDO010000034.1 coordinate 14,859, forward strand.
CGAGGGCGTGCTGGCGGCGGACGAGGTGGTTCTCAGTGCCGGTGCCTGGAGTGGCGACCTGTTGCGAACCCTTGGGTTGGAACTGCCGGTGGAGCCGGTGAAGGGGCAGATGATCCTGTTCAAGTGCGCCGAAGACTTCTTGCCGAGCATGGTCCTGGCCAAGGGGCGCTACGCCATTCCGCGTCGGGACGGGCACATCCTGGTGGGCAGTACCCTCGAGCACGCCGGGTATGACAAGACTCCCACCAACGAGGCGCTGGAAAGCCTCAAGGCTTCGGCGGTTGAGCTATTGCCGGCGCTGGCGAATGCCGAGGTGGTAGCGCATTGGGCTGGCCTGCGGCCTGGCTCGCCGGAAGGGATTCCCTACATCGGGCCGGTGCCTGGGCATGAAGGGCTGTGGTTGAACTGCGGGCATTACCGCAATGGGCTGGTGCTGGCGCCTGCATCGTGCCAGCTGTTCACCGACCTGTTGACCGGCGGTGAGCCGATTATCGATCCGCGGCCCTATGCGCCAGGTGCGCGTCTGGTTTGACTCCGCAGCTCCCACAGGGATCGTTACCCACCCTGTGGGAGCGGGTTTACCCGCGAATGGGCCGCGCAGGCAGCAGTTCCTGCAGCCAACGATCTATATCAGCGTTGCTGCCCTGGTCCTTGCTCCAGATGAGCCTGGCTGCAATACCAGTCATTGCCCCGCCGCAGGGCGCGATCGTTGGGCAGGTGCACGCCGCAGTGGGCGCAGCGCACCATCTTCAGTGGGTCATCGAGCTTGGGCTCGGAGGAAGACTGCTGGCTGGCGTTGAATTTGCGCCACAGCCAGAACGCAGCGCCGATCACGGCGATCCAGAAAAGTAGACGAACCATGGTGTCCAGTTTGTCGAGAGGAAAGACCGACAGTCTAGGGCGCAGCCAATAAAAAAGGGAGGCCTTGGGCCTCCCTTTCTGTTGCGCGTGATATCAGTCGAACAGACCAAAGGTCATGTAGCTGAACCACGAGCGGTCTTTTTCGGCTTCTTTCGGGCCTTCCGGCAGGATCGGGTTGCCGTCCTCGTCCTTGGGCAGCAGCTCTTCAGGCATCTCCGAGCGTGCATCCTGGAACTGCTTGACCACGTCTTGGTTGGCGCGGGTTTCGCCCGGCGGCAGCGGGGTTTCGGTTTCAATCAGGCCCAGGGTGGCCTTGGACAGCCAGGAGCGGTTGTCGGCTTCTTCCTGCTTGGGCTGGAACTGACCGTCGACCAGGCTCGGGTGGTCCGGGTAGTTGAGCTTGAGGGTTTCCAGGCTGGTGGCAGCCAGTTCGTCCAAGTGCAGGCGCTGGTAGGCCTCGACCATCACGGCCAGGCCGTCGCCCACCGATGGGGTTTCCTGGAAGTTCTCGACCACGTAGCGGCCACGGTTGGCGGCGGCCACATAAGCCTGGCGGCTGAGGTAGTAGTCGGCGACGTGGATCTCGTAGGAAGCCAGCAGGTTGCGCAGGTAGATCATGCGCTGCTTGGCGTCCGGCGAGTAGCGGCTGTTGGGGAAGCGGCTGGTCAGCTGGGCGAACTCGTTGTAGGAGTCGCGGGCGGCACCTGGGTCACGCTTGGTCATGTCCAGTGGCAGGAAGCGCGCCAGCAGGCCGCGGTCCTGGTCGAACGAGGTCAGGCCCTTGAGGTAATAGGCATAATCGACGTTCGGGTGCTGCGGGTGCAGGCGGATGAAGCGCTCGGCGGCGGATTTGGCAGCCTCCGGCTCGGCATTCTTGTAGTTGGCGTAGATCAGTTCCAGCTGTGCCTGGTCGGCGTAGCGGCCGAACGGGTAGCGCGATTCCAGGGCCTTGAGCTTGTTCACGGCGCTGGTATAGCTGTGGTTGTCCAGGTCGGCCTGCGCCTGCTGGTACAGCTCGGCCTCGCTGAGGTTCTCGTCGACGACTTCCTTGTTGGAGGAACAGGCAGCGGTGAGCCCGAGAATGGCGATCAGCAGCAGGTGTTTCACTTGCATGGCGGCTTGCGTCCCTTTGACGGCCGCTGTCTTGGGCGGTGCCGTCCTGTTATGATGAGCGCCCCCGGCCAAACCCGGGGCAAAAGAAGCCGTATTTAACCACAAGCGTGCAGCTGAAACCAAAGGCTGTGCGCCCGCCGAATCGAGCATGTCCGAGATCATTCAACTTAGCGCAGAGGTCCCGTCCGAACTGGGCGGCCAACGCCTCGACCAAGTCGCCGCCCAACTCTTCTCCGAGTACTCGCGCTCGCGCCTGTCCTCGTGGATCAAGGACGGCCGCCTGACGGTCGACGGCGCGGTACTGCGCCCGCGCGATATCGTCCACAGCGGCTCCGTCCTGGCCCTCGATGCCGAGCAGGAAGCCCAGGGTGAATGGGTAGCCCAGGACATCGAGCTGGACATCGTCTACGAAGACGACCAGATCCTGGTGATCAACAAGCCTGCCGGGTTGGTGGTACATCCGGCGGCGGGCCATGCCGACGGCACCCTGCTCAATGCCTTGCTGCACCACGTGCCGGACATCATCAACGTGCCGCGTGCCGGTATCGTGCATCGCCTGGACAAAGACACCACCGGCCTGATGGTGGTGGCCAAGACATTGCAGGCCCAGACCAACCTGGTCGACCAGCTGCAAAAGCGCTCGGTCAGCCGCATCTACGAGTGCATCGTGGTCGGCGTGGTCACCGCCGGTGGCAAGATCGATGCGCCCATCGGCCGTCACGGCGGTATGCGCCAGCGCATGGCGGTGACCGACGGCGGCAAGCCTGCGGTCAGCCACTATCGCGTGCTCAAGCGCTTCCGCTCGCACACCCATGTGCGGGTCAAGCTCGAAACCGGCCGTACCCACCAGATCCGTGTGCACATGGCCCATGTGGGCTTCCCGCTGGTCGGCGACCAGACCTACGGCGGGCGCTTCCGCATTCCACCGGCAGCCAGCGTGGCCATGGTCGAGGCGGTCAAGCACTTCCCGCGCCAGGCCTTGCATGCGCGCTTCCTGGCGTTGGACCATCCAACCACTGGTGAACGCATGGAGTGGGCCTCGCCGCTGCCGGACGATTTCGTCTGGTTGCTGTCGCTGCTTGCCCAGGACCGCGAGAGCTTCATCGGATGAGCGGCCTGACGCAGTCGCTGCTGTTCCCCGACTGGCCGGCCCCGGCCTCGGTGCACGCCTGCGTCACCACCCGCGAGGGCGGCGTCAGCCTGCCGCCCTATGAGACCTTCAACCTGGGTGACCACGTGGGCGACGACCCGGTTGCGGTCGCCGAGAATCGCCGCCGCCTGAGCGACGCCTTCGGCATCCGGCCAGCCTGGCTCAAGCAGGTGCATGGCCTGGTTGTGGCCGATGCCGACCCGGCGGTGGTGGCCGAGGCCGACGCCAGTTTCACCGACCAGCCCGGCATTGCCTGCACGGTGATGACCGCCGACTGCCTGCCAGCCCTGTTCTGCGACCGCGCCGGTACCCGCGTGGCGGCTGCTCATGCGGGCTGGCGCGGATTGGCCGGCGGTGTGCTGGAAGCCACGCTTGATCGTCTCGGTGTTCCAGCCGACGAGGTGTTGGTGTGGCTGGGCCCGGCCATCGGGCCGCAGGCGTTCGAGGTGGGGCTGGAGGTGCGCGATGCTTTTACCGCCGTGTACCCCGAGTCTGCAGCAGCCTTCGTCGACGGAGAGCGCCCGGGCAAACTGATGGCCGATATCTACCAGTTGGCGCGTATCCGCCTGGCGGCACGTGGGGTCACCGCTGTGTATGGTGGCGGTTTCTGCACGGTCAACGACCCTCGCTTCTTCTCTTATCGCCGCACGCCGCAAGGCGGTCGTTTCGCTTCGTTGGTCTGGTTGCGGCCTTGATGGCCTTGGGGCCGCCTCGCGCCCCATCCCAGGTTTCGCCAGCGCTTACAGCACCCGCAGCTTTCACAGATACCACAGCAGTGGCGCAGTCTGGAGCTGGCAACGCCTGCGATTTAGCTCCCGATCAAGACCTGCACTGCTGACTTATGTCAACCCCGCTAAGCTTGAAAAACCCAGAATCAGCCTTATCTATATGGTCATCTCAGGCAGGTTCTTCATTACAGGTGCTATCCATCGCTCCGCCTGCCCTTATCAGGAAGGTATCCCCATGCGAATAGACCGTTTGACCAGCAAGCTGCAACTGGCGTTATCCGATTCCCAATCCCTGGCCGTTGGCATGGACCATCCGGCCATCGAACCCTTGCACTTGATGCAGGCGCTGATCGACCAGCAGGGCGGGTCCATCAAGCCGCTGCTGATGCAGGTCGGCTTTGACATCAATGGCCTGCGTCAGGCTCTGGCCAAAGAGCTGGACCAACTGCCGAAAATCCAGAATCCCACGGGCGATGTGAACATGTCCCAGGATCTGGCGCGCCTGCTCAACCAGGCCGACCGCCTGGCCCAGCAGAAGGGCGACCAGTTCATTTCCAGCGAGCTGGTGCTGCTCGCCGCCATGGATGAGAACAGCAAGCTTGGCAAACTCCTGCTCAGCCAGGGCGTGAGCAAGAAGGCGCTGGAAAATGCGATCAACAACCTGCGCGGCGGTGCGGCGGTCAACGACCCCAATGCCGAGGAGTCGCGCCAGGCCCTGGACAAGTACACCGTCGACCTGACCAAGCGCGCCGAGGAAGGCAAGCTCGACCCGGTGATCGGCCGTGACGATGAGATCCGCCGTACCGTGCAGGTCCTGCAGCGTCGTACCAAGAACAACCCCGTGCTCATCGGTGAGCCTGGTGTGGGCAAGACCGCCATCGCTGAAGGCCTGGCCCAGCGCATCATCAACGGCGAAGTGCCCGATGGCCTCAAAGGCAAGCGTCTGCTCGCCCTAGACATGGGCGCGCTGATTGCTGGCGCGAAGTATCGCGGTGAGTTCGAAGAACGCCTCAAAGCGTTGCTCAACGAATTGTCGAAGCAGGAAGGCCAGATCATCCTGTTCATCGACGAACTGCACACCATGGTCGGCGCCGGCAAAGGCGAGGGCGCCATGGACGCCGGCAACATGCTCAAGCCGGCCCTGGCCCGTGGTGAACTGCACTGTGTGGGCGCAACCACGCTCAACGAGTATCGCCAGTTCATCGAGAAAGACGCAGCGCTCGAGCGCCGCTTCCAGAAGGTGCTGGTCGAGGAGCCGAGCGAGGAAGACACCATCGCCATCCTGCGTGGCCTGAAGGAGCGCTACGAGGTGCACCACAAAGTGGCCATCACCGACGGTGCCATCATCGCCGCAGCCAAGCTCAGCCACCGCTACATCACCGACCGTCAGTTGCCGGACAAGGCTATCGACCTGATCGACGAAGCGGCCAGCCGCATCCGCATGGAGATCGACTCCAAGCCTGAAGTGCTCGACCGCCTCGACCGTCGCTTGATTCAGCTGAAGGTGGAGTCCCAGGCGCTCAAGAAAGAAGAAGACGAGGCCGCGAAAAAACGCCTCGAGAAGCTGACCGAGGAAATCGAACGTCTGGAGCGCGAGTACTCCGACCTGGAAGAAATCTGGGCCTCGGAAAAAGCCGAGGTGCAGGGTTCTGCGCAGATCCAGCAAAAAATCGAGCAGGCCCGTCAGGAACTCGAAGCTGCCCGCCGCAAGGGTGACCTGAGCCGCATGGCCGAGCTGCAGTATGGGATCATCCCTGATCTTGAGCGCAGCCTGCAGATGGTCGACCAGCACGGCAAGACCGAGAACCAGTTGCTGCGTAACAAGGTGACTGAGGAAGAAATCGCCGAAGTGGTCTCCAAATGGACTGGCATCCCGGTGGCCAAGATGCTCGAAGGCGAGCGTGAGAAGCTGCTGAAGATGGAAGAGTTGCTGCACCAGCGCGTGATCGGCCAGAACGAAGCCGTCACCGCCGTGGCCAACGCCGTACGTCGCTCCCGGGCCGGTCTTGCCGACCCGAATCGTCCAAGCGGCTCGTTCCTGTTCCTCGGCCCGACCGGTGTGGGCAAGACCGAGTTGTGCAAGGCGCTGGCCGAGTTCCTCTTCGATACCGAGGAGGCCATGGTGCGGATCGACATGTCCGAGTTCATGGAGAAGCACTCCGTGGCTCGCCTGATCGGCGCTCCACCCGGATACGTCGGCTACGAGGAGGGCGGTTACCTGACCGAGGCCGTGCGTCGCAAGCCGTACTCGGTGGTGCTGCTGGACGAAGTGGAGAAGGCTCACCCGGACGTGTTCAACGTGCTGTTGCAGGTACTTGAAGATGGCCGCTTGACCGACAGCCATGGCCGTACCGTGGACTTCCGTAACACGGTGATCGTGATGACCTCCAACCTGGGCTCGGCGCAGATCCAGGAACTGGCTGGTGACCGTGAGGCGCAACGTGCGGCGGTGATGGACGCGGTGAGTTCGCACTTCCGTCCGGAGTTCATCAACCGGATCGACGAAGTGGTGGTGTTCGAGCCGCTGGGCCGCGAGCAGATCGCCGGTATCACCGAGATCCAGCTTGGCCGCCTGCGCAGCCGTCTGGCCGAGCGCGAGCTGTCGCTGAGCCTGAGCCCGGAGGCCTTGGACAAACTGATCGCAGTCGGTTACGACCCGGTGTATGGCGCACGGCCACTCAAGCGTGCGATTCAGCGCTGGATCGAAAACCCGCTGGCGCAGTTGATCCTCGGTGGGCAGTTCCTGCCTGGCGCGGCGATCACCGCCAAGGTCGAAGGCGACGAAATCGTCTTTGCCTGAGCCCGGCAATCAAGAAAGAGCCCCGCATTTGCGGGGCTTTTTCGTTTTGGCGTTCTGGTGTTGGGCCTGACGTAGCAGCTGCGGGGCAACGCAAACCCCTGATTTTTCTGGCTCCGATCTAACTTGCTGAATATTTTGAAAAAAATGCTTGCACAGAAAATCGAGTGCCCCTAATATACGCCCCGCTGTCAGGCACTACACAGATCACCGGCGGTACAAGGGATCTGAAAACAATTTGCAAATCAGTAACTTGAAAGCAAATTGGGGGTTGACAAGCAAAACGAAGAATGTAGAATAGCCGGCCTCAGCAGCGACAACGCTGAAGAGTTCGAAGCTAACACAGACTTCGAAGTTGTACGAAGTTCAGTTCCGCGATAGCTCAGTCGGTAGAGCAAATGACTGTTAATCATTGGGTCCCTGGTTCGAGTCCAGGTCGCGGAGCCAATTTCGGGGTGTAGCGCAGTCCGGTAGCGCGCCTGCTTTGGGAGCAGGATGTCAGGAGTTCGAATCCCCTCACCCCGACCATTTTCAGGGTCGTTAGCTCAGTTGGTAGAGCAGTTGGCTTTTAACCAATTGGTCGTAGGTTCGAATCCTACACGACCCACCATGTAAAAAGGGCATCTCGAATGAGATGCCCTTTTTCTTTTGCCTCGAATTTATCCAAACCTGTCAGTGCCGAGTCTGTTGAAGCGGGTTCACCCGCGAAAGCGATGGTGGATTCACTCCCGTATTCGCGGGTAAACCTGCTCCCTAAGTCACGACGACGCCCGTCAGCGCCGCTTCAAGTCCCCGGCGTTGTCGCACAAAAAAAGCACCTTCCGGTGCCTTGATGTGTATCGCTACCCCTTGTGGGAGCGGGTTTACCCGCGAAAGCGATAGCCGATTCACTATCGTACTCGCGGATAACCCCACTCCCTCAAGTGAGGGTCTGGCACTGTCAGTGCAGCTTAAGACGCGGCTCAGTACCCCGACCAATCTTGCTGCCCAGCATCATCAGCGCCGTGCGGAAGAACCCGTACAACGCCATCTGGTGCATCCGGTACAGCGACACATAGAACATCCGCGCCAACCAGCCCTCCAGCTTCACGCTGCCCATCAGGTTACCCATCAGGTTGCCCACCGCCGAGAAGCGCGACAGCGAAACCAGCGAGCCGTAGTCCTTGTATTCATAAGTCGGCAGCGGCTTGTTCTCCAGTCGAGCCTTGAGGCTCTGGGCAAGCATCGAAGCCTGCTGGTGCGCGGCCTGGGCCCGCGGCGGTACGTTGCGGTCGCTACCTGGTTGCTGGCAGGCGGCGCAGTCGCCGAAGGCGAAGATGTTGTCGTCGCGGGTGGTCTGCAGGGTCGGGCGCACCACCAGCTGGTTGATGCGGTTGGTTTCCAGGCCATCAATGTCCTTGAGGAAGCCTGGCGCACGGATACCGGCAGCCCATACCTTGAGGCTCGCCTGGATCACTTCGCCGGAGGCCGTCTTCAGACCATCCTCGGTCACTTCGCTGACCGCCGCGTTGGTCATCACTTTCACCCCGAGTTTTTCCAGGGTCTTGTGCACCGGTACGCTGATGCGCTCAGGCAGGGCAGGCAACACGCGTGGGCCTGCCTCGATCAGGGTGATGTGCATGTCCTTGGGCTGGATGCGGTCCAGGCCGTAGGCCGCCAGTTCGTGGGCCGCGTGGTGCAGCTCGGCCGCCAGTTCCACACCGGTAGCGCCGGCACCGACGATGGCCACGCTGATCTTCTCGCTGGCCGCGTCACCGGCATGGGCGCGCAGGTAGTGGTTGAGCAGCTGCTGATGGAAGCGCTCGGCCTGCTTGCGGGTATCCAGGAACAGGCAGTGCTGCGCTGCACCGAGTGTGCCGAAGTCGTTGGTATTGCTGCCCACGGCGATGACCAGGGTGTCGTAGCCCAGGGTGCGCGCAGGCAGCAGTTCGCGACCTTCTTCATCGAGGGTTGCGGCCAGTTGGATCTGCTTGGTCTCACGGTCCAGGCCGCTCATGCGCCCCAGCTGGAAATTGAAGTGATTCCACTTGGCCTGGGCCACGTAGTTCAGTTCGTCTTCCGAGGAGTTCAGCGAGCCGGCGGCCACTTCGTGCAGCAGGGGCTTCCAGATGTGCGTGAGGTTGGCGTCGACCAGGGTGATCTCGGCCTGCTTGCGCTTACCCAGGCTTTTACCCAGGCGGGTCGCCAGTTCCAGGCCGCCGGCGCCGCCGCCGACAATCACGATGCGATGAGTCATGGGGATATCTCATAAGGTTTAAGGAATTCTTGGCCCCAAGGGCCGGCCGCGACAGGGGCGAGGGGAGGGCGAGCGCAAGGCAGCTCATAGCACCAGTCCACTCAACAGGCGGCTAAGCAGGCCCAGGCCGATGGTCACTGCCACCACCACCACGAGGAGCAGCAAAGGCCGGAATGGCTTGCGCTCGACTCGATGCTGAGGGGCTTGCAGGTATTCATCGACACGACGCTGATCTTCTGGATTCAAGCGGCTGGTCATGGTGGGCCTCGTCAGATAGACGCTTGTGACTGCGAAAACACCACAGGGTTCTCGCAAGCACTTGATATCGAATGATAATGCTTTCTATCACTGGCGCCGAGTGTACGCCATCGCAAAGACTCTCGGCAGTGGATCAAAGACTGATACCGACATCGAAGACAATGCTGCGCCCCAGGTTCCCGCGCAGAAAATCCGGTGCATCGGGGTGGGCGAACAGCACCCGGGCGAACGTCGGTCCCACCAGCGACAGCGAGCGCCACCCCTGGCGCAGGTACTCGGTGGGCGGCGGGAAGTGGCTGTTGAGGTCCAGCACCTCGCGCTTGAGGCTGGCGAAGGCGATGATGTCCAGCTCGCTCAGGTCCAGCCCGCGTTCCCGATAGTTGTGCGCCTTCTTGCGCAGCGTCGGGGCCAGGCGCCCGAGCAGCTCCTGGGCGCTGATCCGCCTTGGCCGCGCCTCGCGACGCACCAGCTGGCTCAGGGAAAACGCACTGCGCCGGCGTTGCAGCTCCTCGCGCCATTCGTCATTGAGCCGACGCCCTTCATCGAGTACGAAGAACACCTCGAAGGCGGCATCACGAAACAGCACATCGGGCGGCTCCTGGCCCGCCGGTGTGAAGTCCTCGCTGCGATAAGCGATGTTCAAGCCTTGCAACAGGCGCTGGCACACCCAACGCTCTCGTTCCCATTTACGGGCGTTGGAGAGAAAGGCATTGGCTTGTTCGGCCTGGATGGTGAGCAGGCGCAGGTAGTCTGAGTCATCCATGGGAACAAGCTTAGTCGCTAATCCATGACGGTAAGATGCTGTTTGTGCGCAGGAATCCGGTGGCCGAACGATAGCCTTGGCAATCGGGTGTAGACTCGGCGTATCCGCGACCGTCCGAAGGAGCGAACCGGTGATCAGTGCGCAGGTCCTGTCCACCACCAGCCTGACCCTGGGTTGGCTCGGCTATGTGCCCCTGTTGGTATGGGCCCTGAGCCGCACGCGTTGGGTCGAGTTGTTCAGTGACAGCCGCCGCCAGCATTTGCTGTTTGGCACGGTCTTCGGCTTGTTCGTGCTGTGGTTGGTCCGGCGGGACTTCGACACAGGCGTCTCCTACCACTTCATCGGCATGACTGCGGTGACCCTGCTGCTGGACTGGCCGCTGGCGATTCTCGGCGGTTTCCTCGCCCAACTCGGATTGCTGGCGCTGGGCCGTCAGGACCTGGCCGCCTTGGGCGTCAACGGCCTGTTGATCATCGGCCTGCCGGTGCTGGTCACGGAAGTGTGCGCGATCCTGGTCGAGCGCGCCCAGCCGCGTAACCTGTTCGTCTATATCTTCTCTGGATTTTTCGCCGCGGCGTTGTCGGCCTTGCTGTGCGTCCTGGCTGGGCTTGGCCTGCTCTGGCTGGATGGGCGTTTCGCCATGCCGGAATGGCTGTCGGACTTCATTGGCTACCTGTGGTTGATCATCTTCCCCGAGGCTTTTATCAATGGCACGGTGATCAGTGCGTTGGTCGTGTTTTGTCCGGAGTGGTTGGAGACGTTCAATCGCACCCGATATTTACAGGCGCCTTGGAATGACGACGAGAGGCGTTGAATAGTTATCACCGGTAGTCAGTTCTTGTTTGATAGTTCCAACAGCGCTTGTAGTACGTTTCCTTGTTTGACCTTTTACTGCGCTTGCGCCGTTGCCGCGTGCTTCATACGTCCCTACTCTCGATCAGCTGTTGGTGCTGAATCATTAAGGGAAATACGTATGAGGTACATGAGTGTCTGAAGCCCGGTCATTTATCAATCTTGAAACCAAGAATTACGAATCGCTTAAATCAGAGTTGGTGCTTTCACGAAACCAACTCGCGAAATTCGATGTTTTGAATGCGCATCTTGCCGGCGGTGTGGTGATAAAAGGTGAGCTGGTTATTCTCGGTGATCCTTCTACACCAAACTGCACCAGCCATGAGGCCTTTCTGATGGCCGAGGCTGCAAACATCCACGCGGATCTGGTCCGCAATGGTCCAGATGACTTCCTTATCCAGAACTTTGACTTCATTAAAGGCTTGCTGGCCCACGCTTCCATGGGGGTGGGCATGGCCAGTGATGCCTGGAGCAGGCATCTGGAGAGCATCAAGAAAACACTTCAGGAAATGGAAAAGCTTTATCAGGACTTTCTGAGGGATGGACGTGGCAACCGGCGTGATAGGTTTTATGTAAAGCGCGCGGATTTGTTTGCGAGGTTGAGGCAGCAGCTGCGCTTCTTCGCCTCCTTTGGCTCGGGGCTGCGGGGAGACGGATCGATAAAAAGTCGGTTGGGTATCTCGACGAAGAGCTTTTTGCATACCGGTGAAATACCGGGGTATGCCGAAAAGGTTGCGGGTGTGGTGCGGGCGTCGAATCTGCTCAAGAAGGGGACCTACCTAGCCATGACAATCGAGGTGGGTTCTACGGCATTGTCTATTAATAAAGCCTGCACCTTGGGACGTGAGGAAGAATGTCGTAAAGCCAAATATGTAGAAGGCGGAGCGCTGGTCGGTGGTGTCGGTGGAGGCTGGGGGGGAGGCATTCTCGGCGCCGGTGGCGCTTCGTACATATGTGCCGCACTCGGGATTTCTTCATTGGGCACAGGCGCATTGATTTGTTCAGTTCTGGGGGGAGCGGTAGGAGGAACAATAGGAGGGATGCGCGGGAGCGAGTTGGGCGAGGCACAAGGTCTCAAGTTATATGAGGGGGGAGGGCTTTGACTATCAGTCTCGGGCTAACGATAGGGTTATTGATATTGGGTTCGCTGTGGGTTTCTCTTTGCGTATTGGCATATGTGTCGTGGCGCTATCTAGACTATCTAGAATCCTTGATGTCGAGAAGCAAATATGTGCTAGAGACTCGAGAGTATTATTCTAATGCGGGACTGCCGGGGCGAATGATTCGGCTCATCTCAATTTCTTTGGCGCTGTCTTATCCCAAGATTGGAGTGCGTAAAGGATTTGTGAACGCTGAGGATGTAAAAAACTTTCCGCTGCATGTAAAAAGAAGATTGATTTTGCTGTTGTATTTTCTCCATTTTTCCTTAGCGGCGTTGATTCTCGGTAGTTATCTGACGCCAAGCTGACCAATTTTCGCTTGCAGATAAAAAAGAGTCTCTACCTCTGTCAAGCAGGGCTGGCGAAGCAGTGCTACAAAGGGGCGCAATGCGCCCCAAAACGCCACCGATCAATGCCTCGGCTCCAGATCCCCGGAATACAACTCATCCTCCGACTCTTCCGAAGCCGGAATCTTATGCTCCTCAGCCGCCCACGCGCCCAAGTCGATCAGCTTGCAACGATCAGAACAAAACGGCCGAAACGGGCTCTTCTCGCTCCATTCCACAGGGGCCCCGCAAGTCGGGCAGTCAACGGTCAATGGCTGGCTCATGGCTGGCCTCCTCGTAAAGTCAGGTAAAAGTGATGCAGACGATCAATCTGCTCATGCAACCAGCCCAGGTCCCGGTCGTTGACCACCACGTCATCGGCATGGCGCAACCGCTCCTCGCGGGCGGCCTGGGCCTTGAGAATCGCCTGCACCTGTTCCGGGCTGGTGTTGTCGCGGGCCAGGGTGCGTTGGATCTGCAGCTCCTGTGGCGCATCGATCACCAGTACTCGCTGGGTCTTCGCGATCTGGCCGGACTCCACCAGCAGCGGCGACACATAGATCGCATAAGGCGATTCCGCCTTGGCCAGGTAGCTGAAGATTTCCTGGCCGATCAGCGGATGCAGCAGCGCCTCCAGCCATTGGCGTTGGGCGGGGTCAGCGAAGATCAGCTTGCGCAGGGCTGCACGGTCAAGCTGGCCGTCTTCCTGCAATACGCCCGCACCGAAGCGCTCGACGATGCTCGCCAGCGCCGGCCGGCCAGGCTCCACGACCCAACGCGCCGCCTGGTCGGCATCGACCAGATGTACACCCAGCTCGACGAATCGCTCGGCCGCAGCGCTTTTGCCGCTGCCGATGCCGCCGGTGAGCCCGAGAATCCAGGGGGTAAATGCCGCAGTGGTCATCAGTGTCCAAACAGTTGCAGGTAGGAGACGTACATTTCATCACCCCAGAGCACTGCGATCCAGCCCGCAATGGCCAGATACGGCCCAAACGGCATGGCCGACCCCATCGATGCTCTGCGCAAGCGCAACAGGCACAGGCCAATCACCGCCCCTACCACCGATGACATTACCAGCGTCAACGGCAGCACCTGCCAACCGCCCCAGGCGCCGATCAAGGCCAGCAGCTTGAAGTCGCCATAGCCCAGCCCTTCCTTGCCAGTGAGCAGCTTGAATAGCCAATACACCCCCCAAAGGCTCAGATAGCCGATGGCCGCGCCCCAGAGCGCATCGGGCAGAGGCGTGAACAGGCCAAAGGCATTGCACAACAGCCCCAACCAGAGTGTGGGCATCACCAGTACATCGGGCAGCAGTTGGTGGTCTGCATCGATCAAGCTCAGGCTCAGCAGGCACCAGGTCAACAGCAGGGCGAACAACGCTTGCAGCGACGGCCCGAACTGCCAGGCCACCACTATCGAAAGCACTGCACAGCCCAGCTCCACCAACGGATAACGCACCCCAATGGCAACCTTGCACGCCGAGCAGCGCCCGCGCAGCCACAGATAGCTCAGTACCGGGATGTTCTCCCAGGCGCGAATGCGATGGCCGCAATGGGAGCAGCGCGAGGCCGGCAGGCACAGGTCGAAGCGCTCGTGCGTCACCACCGGCAGGCCCAGCACCTCCTGCGCTTCGCGGTGCCACTGACGCTCGAGCATGATCGGCAACCGATACGCCAGCACATTGATGAAGCTGCCGAGCAACAACCCCAGCAGCCCGGCAAAGGCCAGAAACAGCACCGGCTGATTGGCGAAAACAGTCCAAAGATTCATGTCAGACCAAGTTACCCAGCTGGAAGATCGGTAGATACATGGCGACCACGAGGCCACCCACCACCACCCCAAGGACCAGCACGATGGTCGGCTCCAACAGGCCGGTCAACTGGTCGAGTGCCTGGTTGACCTGTTCCTCATAATGGGCCGCGGCCTTGTTCAGCATCTGGTCCAGCGTGCCACTGGACTCACCGATCGCCGCCAACTGCACCAGCATCGGCGGAAACAACGTATCCGCCTCCATCGCCTGATGCAGCCCCCGGCCATTGCCCATGGCCTGGCGCAGCCGCCCAATCGCCTGTTCATGCACCGGCCCACCGCTCACCGCCGCCACCGTGCCCAGCGCATCGAGCAACGGCACCCCAGCCCCATAGGCCGTGCCCAGGCTGCGGGAAAATCGCGCCAACGCCGCTTCGGCCAGCAACGTGCCGAGCACAGGCAAGCGCAACACCTGCCGAGATATCCACAGGCGGGCAGGGGCATGGCGCTGATAAAGCTGGCGCAACGACACACCCAACATCACAAGCGCGCCCAGCAACCACGGCGCATGCCGCCCCAGCGCTGTGGATAAGTCGATCACCCACTGCGTGAACGGGGGCAGCGCCGAATCGAAACTGGCGAACAACCCCTGAAACCGCGGCACGACCTCCAGCAACAACAACGCCGAGACGCCCAGGCCCGTCAGCAACAGCAGCAGCGGATACAGCATCGCCTTGCGCACCCGCCGCTGCACCGCCCGGCGCCGCTCCAGCAGGTTGGCGAGTTGCTCGAGCTGCCGATCCAGCGTGCCGGACTGCTCACCCACCCGCACCAGGTTGCAATACAACCGGTCGAACCACCTCGGGTGACGCTGCAGCGCATCGGCCAGGCCCAGCCCTGCGCCCACATCCTGTTGCAATTGCGTCAGCAGTCGCCCCAGGTGTTCATCCCCACCGCTGCGCCCCATCACCTCGAATGCCTGCAACAGCGGCACCCCGGCCCTGAGCAAGGTCGCCAGTTGCCGGCTGAAGCCCGCCGCATCCGCCTTGTCGCGCCCAGCGGGCCAGCGCCACTGCACCCGGCTCGCCGGCCGCACGCGGGCAGCGCGGATGCCCTGGCGCAGCAACTCGGCCCGCACGAACGCCTGGCTGCGCCCCTCGGTGCGGCCATTGATCTTGTTGCCGTTGATGGTGGTGCCTTCCCAGGCGTACATGCGTGTCGAATGGCTCATGCAAACGTCCTTAATTGCCGACCGACAAGCCCCGTAACAGCTTGTCGCGTCCCTGACCGGGCGGGTTTCCCTGTTGATCACTAGAGTAGTCCAGCGAGCCCGGTCACCCGACGGGCAGGGGTGACAAAAGGTGTCGGTTCGGCTCTACTGCGCGCCTGTCTGCCCGGGGCCGAGACTGCAACCCAGGCATAGCCGTATCAACAAGGAAAAGCGTTCATGAAAGGGCAACGGGGCATCACCCTGATCGAGCTGATGATTGTCGTGGCGATCATCGGCATCGTGGCGACCATCGCCATACCCATGTACACCAACCAGCAAGCCCGCGCCAAAGCCGGCGCCGGCCTTGCGGAAATCTCCGCACTCAAGACCGCAATGGAACTGCGCTTGAACGAAGGCAAGGACGTCACCGACGTCGCCGCCCTCGGTGGCCAGCCCAGCACCGCCCACTGCGCCATCACCGCCCGCGGCACCGCCGCCGATGGCACGGCCAGCATCACCTGCACCCTCGCTGACGCCCCCGCCAACGTGCTCGGCAAAACCCTCACGCTCACCCGCTCCGCCACCGGCTGGACGTGCAGCACCAACGTCGAAGCAGACCTCGCCCCGACCGGGTGCAAGGCCTCCTGACGCAGGCGCCGGGGGAGGGGGAATAAGCGAGGCGAAACAGGCGTTTGCGTAACCGCCACGGCAGTGGTAGCGTTGCGCTCACGCCGGTGTAGCTCAGTCGGTAGAGCAGCGCACTCGTAACGCTCCGGTTACTCGTTAGCTCCAATAAAATATGCCACCCTCACCCCCTGAAATTGCTGGCTTTCGGCGATTTCCCTCTTGCATATTTCCTTCTGAAATTTATGCAGCTCCTTATTATGGCCCCGGTCAGTTGAGCCTCGGCATGGCCTGTTCCTGAGTTTTTAATCTCGGGTATCGAGCGAACGCGGTGGGCGAATTTCAGCTTTCCGTTGGCGTGGTCCTGAGCTAAGCCAGGCAGGCTCACAAATTGAAATGACATAGCCAAGGGAAGCACCTGACCCTAGGTGAAGTACACGCGCTCAGTTGCCCCAATCTCTCCTCAGGCTCGTGGATCCGTAGCACTTTAAAATAGGTGTCATACGGTGACACCTCCCCCACTGGCGAGTGCATTGGTTGTCTTCATGCTGAGACACCACCGACTGCGGTCCCGAATGCTCACGTACTTTCTGCTCACCGCTGGCGGAAAATCAGCCTGTGCCAGGTTGGCTTCGTCTCTTAGCTACCGAAGGGCTTGAGCAGAGGTATTTTTCAGCTCCCGCAGCGCGGTAACCCAAAAGTGAACACTTGCCAGAGTTGGAAGACAGCGGTGGGAAGAACCGTGTCCTGCTCCCTTGGGATGCGGTGCTTGAAGTGCAGTCATACGAGATTTGATTTGGTTCGAATTTCCGCGTGCTCTGAACACTTCACCTCTTGAATCTCCGAGCGGACGAGCGTGAGTAGCTCCTCCACCCCGAGTTCTGCTGACTCGTTCAGATAAGAAAGTGTGAACAGCGTAAGAGGGTGAACGCCGAGATGATCAGCGATTTGTCCCACCCGGTCCCATGAAGGAATTTTCTTGCCGAGTTCAAGCTTGCTGACGTTGGTCTGATTAATGCCAAACCCCTCCTGAGAAATTCCCTTAGCGCGGCGCAGTGACCGAAGCGCGGTTCCGAAGGAGGGTGTGTGTTTCACATTTAGGCCTTGGCAAATGAAAAACATGGGGCCACAATGCGGGTAAAACGACCAGACCCTATAGGGTCTATTTTCAGATTATTATATACCTTGCGGCCTGCTGCCCTCGTTGGAGCACTCAGCTTGTGATGAGACGGTCGTACATTTTTCCGAGAATCGAGCGATGTTTGAAACCCACGATCAAGCAGAACTGCCGAGCTTTTTCCAGCTGGACGAGGGAACCCGTAGTTGGGGGTATATAGCTCAGACATCGAATCAGGAGTGGTTTTACGTCACTCATGAGACCTCAGACGCTGAGACCCGCTGTCTCCAGCAGTTCATGATTCCGATGCCTCAGTTTGTTTTGGAGTTTGCTTCCAGAGATGTGCCAGAGGCGTTCATTTGCGAGATCCAGCTGGTGTCACCGCCTTGGTTGAATGAGAAGGGAGCATGGCTAATGGAGCCGATGCGAGCGATTCACAAAGTAGGTGAGCGGTTCTGTTATGAGTTGGCAGATGGCCAGATTTATCCTGTAGAGCTTGCAGGACTCGCCCGTCAGACCCTGTGGTCCAAAGATGTATGAGTTCGCGCAAGCTCGCCTTAGTGCGAGACACAGTACGTTGCTCGCCCAAGGCGGTAATTCCGAAGGACATGCCTTTACGTTCGAGTGCCACAACGGGTGGGCGGGCCTTATCGATGGCGTGCTCCATCTGGTTGGCCGGTATGCTGCCGATGTGAAGCTGGAGGTGCGGATAACGACCGTCAAAGAAAAATTCGGCCAGCTGAGAATTTACCAGCATGGTGGAGATGTGATCGTGGATCAGGCGTTTGACATTACCGAGATGGTCTCCGGCCACGTATGTGAGCTATGTGGTAAGCCTGGCTCGGTGATGGATCATGAGGGATGGCTACAAGTACGATGTGAGCACCATCAAGGTGCGAGTGCATCAGAAACCTACTGTCCGATTCTGTTTGATGAGCAATATGTGTCCAACTACGTAGGATGCCTAGCAATGATATTGTGGATGTTTAAGTCCGGCGCTGCCCTTTGGGTCCAACGCAGGAACATCGGTCTCGGAGGGCTACGACCGCGAGAGGTCTTAGCGACAGTACACGGGTGCGAAGATGTATATCTGCTGCTCCAGCGTTTAGCCCATGGGGCGTTGGTCTAAAATCCTATGAAGCTCACATCTGCGCCACGCTTAGTCATGGCTGACTACCCGAATCTCCTTATGTACCTCCGTCAAAGGTTGGTGTGGGAGTTCGAGAACGGGATTGTGGATTTCAAGCTGCTTCGGAGTCTCGTGTCGTCACCTAATTTGGCTGCAATGTACGTGAGAGCCTTCAGTCATCCTTCCTTGCGTGCTGCGGGCGAAACGTACCTAGATGCTCGCACTATGCTGGCTGATCGTCGTCAAAGGACGTACGCGCTATCATTGAGCGAATGGGAGCAACTGGCCCATCATGTAGAAGTCCTCGATGAATATCAGTTTACTGACTCTTCCATAATGAGGCTTCAAATTTGGCCCTTTGATCCGAGAGCGCTGGATGATTTCCAGATGGCCATCGCCGTGTCACTGAGCTTCCTTCCTAGTGAGCTGATGGCTGATTCGAGGATCTCTCTCGCTATCGACGAGCTTGTCCAAAACTGGGGATTTTGTGCCGATGATTGTTAATCCCAGGTTTGGGAGCGATCTTTAATTTCTATACGCGGGTGGTGGATTCGGCACGTGATCCGCCATTGAGGTACTAAGCGAAGCCGGGAGGCAGACCGGTCTGAGTGCTGTTGAGGTCCATGCCGAGCTGGTACCCAGGCGCCCAGCCATAGCTTTGGAGATGGTATCTTAGAAGGGGCTCGACGTACCGAAACGTACCTGATACTGTCCGACCCGGAGGGTATAGCCGGTGTAGCTCAGTCGGTAGAGCAACTGATTCGTAATCAGTAGGTCGCAAGTTCGATTCTTGTCTCCGGCACCATTCTACTGTTCCGATACGTCTCTTCTTGTACACGGAATCCCCTGAAAAGCCCGCCAAGTGCGGGCTTTCTTGTCTCTGGCTGTCTCATTCTGTCTCTAGGCATATACCGATTTTAGGTATACGTTAGGGTATACGCCGGTTCGACGAGAAAACGTATACCTATGGCACGCACCGTTACACCCCTCTCAGACCCCAAATGCGAGGCCGCCAAGCCGCGGGACAAGGACTACACCCTGTTCGACGGTCAGGGCTTGTTCCTGCTGGTCAAGAAGAACGGCAGCAAGATATGGCGTATGAAGTTCAAGCGGCCGGATGGCAGAGAGGGGCTGGCCACCTTCGGCAACTACCCAGCGCTAACACTCAAAGCCGCCCGTGCGCGCCGAGCCGAAGCGCTGGAGTTGTTGGCGCACGGTAAAGACCCGATTGAGAGCGCCAGGCAGGGGAGGGTCGAAGCGGCGAACGCGAGGGCCAACACCTTCGGCGTGCTGGCCAAGGACTGGCACGACGCCTGCTCTAAGAAGTGGTCCCCAGGTCATGCCGCGACGGTGTGGCGGCGGATCGAAACTTACCTACTCCCGGCCCTGGGCCAGCGCCCGGTGGCCGGCCTCAAGACCCGCGACCTGCTGGCGCCGCTCAAGGCTGTGGAGAAGCGTGAAGTTCTGGACACTGCCGGTCGGCTACGGCAGTACATGACTGGGATCATGCGCATGGCTGTCCAGCACGGGCACATCGACACGAACCCTGCAGTCGACCTACAGGGCGCAACTGCTACACGCAAGACCGTCCACCGACCTGCGCTGGCGCTGGATCGGCTGCCTGAGCTGCTGCAACGAATCGACAGCGACACTGGTCGGCCGCTGACACGGTTGGCCACCCAGCTCACCCTGCAGGTTTTTATTCGATCCAGCGAGTTGCGGTTTGCGCGCTGGCCAGAGATCGACGCCTTTCGCTCCATGTGGGAGATCCCCGGGGAGCGCCAGGAGATCGAGGGTGTGAAGAACTCGCATCGCGGCTCCAAGATGAGCACGCCCCACCTGGTACCTCTCAGTCGCCAGGCCTTGGCCACGCTCGAGCAGGTGCGCCAGCTCACCGGACGCTTCGACTTGGTGTTCGCGGGTGACAGCAACCACTGGAAGCCGATGAGCGAGAACACGGTGAACAAGGCGCTTCGGCGCATGGGCTACGACACCAAAACTGAGGTGTGCGGGCACGGGTTCAGGGCCATGGCCTGTTCTGCCTTGGTCGAATCGGGGCTGTGGAGCAAGGACGCGGTAGAGCGTCAGATGAGCCACCAAGAGCGTAATAGTGTGCGGGCAGCTTACATCCACAAGGCCGAGTACATTGAGGAACGCCGGCTTATGGTTCAGTGGTGGGCCGACTATCTGGATGCCAACCGAGAGAAGCACATCACGCCTTATGACTTTGCTCGCGTTGGGGAGGGAGTAAGCAATGTGGTGCGTGGAACATTTGGCATGATTGGACAGCAATGAAAACAAGTATTCAATTTAAAGCCGGTGTTCTTGGTGTTCTTGGTGTTCCAAAATTGCTGGAAGCCAAAAAACACGCGGTCTGTAGCCAAGGAACACCTTTGCCTAAACGGCGGAACACGAAGACGCCGGAACACCCAAGGTGTTCTCTGAACGAGGTGACTCGCCCCGTGCGCCCGTCTACGCAAGCGCGAGCCTCCTCCCCCTCCTGCTGGCCGCTCTTCCGATGCGCTCACGCACTCAGTCACGGCCCGGCGCGGCTTTGTCTGCGCCAACCGGGGCGAGGGGATCGTCAAATAGCTAACGGCGCGTTGCTATGACTCTTGGCAAATTAATAAGTCCTCTGAACCTCGACCTCGACGAACTTGAATTGGAGTTGGAGTGGTTGCCGCTTTATGGCGAATTCGCCGAGCGCTTCAATGAGGCGCTTGATCTAGTGGCGGCTGGTATCGAAATGTGGCGCCCCGATGAGCGCGAAGAATGGGCAATTGAGGCAGCAGCAGCGATCAGCCGAAAGCTTTATAACATTGAGCAGGCGCTGAATCGGTTTCCAACACTAGGCATCGCTTGGGCAGTGCGTAACGCGGGCTCATGGGAGGAGCGTGCCACCGATTCACAGCTTGCGGCAGCACTCGCTATGGCATATGGCTGTCGGGCGATAAATGTTCTTCGCACATGGCTAGCGCAATTGGCTGACCGAATGGTCGAGGCGTCTGGGCGCGCGCTTGTTGAAGACACGATTATTAATTATCCCGATGTTTACGCCGCAATTATTAACGACCACCGCCTTGAGGATTCAGTTGCTGAGATCGAGGCAAGGGAGTCGGCTGCCGATCTGCTGGGGCGCGCACGCAATTCCATCATCTTCGCGGAGCTTTATCGGAATCCAAATATTTCACCCGAAGAAATGGCACGACTTAATGAACAAGCAGTAAAGAAATCTCGCGCAGAGACTGGCAGAAAAGGTGGAGAGAAGAGTGGGGTATCCAGGCGACAGGATAGTGTCAGCCGTGACCAACGTATCTGTCGCACAGGCAAAGGACTTCTTGCGCAAGGCAGGTCGGCACGTGAGATTTCGGGGATCATTACCGGGATGCCTGTCGCAGAAGGTATTACGCGGAAGACCGTACTGAAGGTGTTACGTGATGGGGGAGTTTTGCCATCAGCCGACAATGAAAGGGAAGTGAACTAGGTTCATTTCCCTTCATATCCATACCGTTGCCACCGTTGGTTTCATCAAACCCGGGGGCATCGCATGCAACTCAATCGAACTGTGACAACCGTTTCACCCGCTGACCTCCTCACGCCTGAGCAGGCAGCCCAATTGTTGGGCCTATCGGTCAAGACCCTGGCCACCTGGCGCAGCACTGGTCGGCACGCTCTCCCGTTCATCCGCTGCGGCACACGTATCCGTTATCAGCGCACCGAGCTGGTCGCCTGGCTAGCAGATCGGCGCCATACCCCCGCCGCGCCTCGGGGGGAAATCTAATGTCCTCGAATCAAACCTTTGGCAAAACTCCCGCCCAATCGACCCCTTACTGTGCGCTTGCCCGCGAGGTCTCGGGGCGTAATCTGCGCCAGGACATTGGTCAGGCTCCAAGTTTTGACCCTGCTGCCACGCTGATTCGCTTCCCCGATGTAGTAGCGATGACCGGCCTAGCTCGCGCAACTATCTACAAGCGCCTCAAGGACGATCCGACCTTTCCCCGCCCCGTGCCGTTGAGCAACAGCACGTCACGCGGAGCGCCAGTGGGTTTCGTTCTCGCAGAGGTGCAGCGCTGGGCGCGTTCACGTATTGAAGCTCGGGGGATCACTGCATGAGACCCGCTCGTACGCCCTTTACTGGCCCCTTCTTCGACACATACGGAATTGGCTTTGCCCTGTACCAGCCGGGCCGCAACAACTGGAAGCAACGTACCGTCGCGGGTGTAAGTTGGAACGGTCTGGAAGGAAAAGCGCACTTTTTCAACCCTGATGGCCTGGTGCTTCCGCTGGTTCCTTCCCCTTTGGAACTGCCTGCCGTGTTGCGCCAGCAGAGGACGCGAATGGAGCGAGCACAGGTGATGGGGTCAGGCGTATTTGCAATGACCCATCCCGCTGGAGATGCGGTGCCATCGAAAGAATCAAACCAGTGGGTCACTTACTGGCTTGTAGGAAGTGATGCGGCCTATGCAAATTGCCCGGAGGTATGGGGTGCCTATGTGGAATCTCAAGTAGCGGCTGAGCGCAAAGCGGCCGAACACAACTACGTTGATGCCCGCCGTATCAGCCAACGCGTAGAGCATGAGCCGACCTGTGATGGTCTGTCCGAATGGGTCCGCGTAAACACTGAGGATTGCCGCCGCATGCTGCGTGCTGAGTATGAGCGCGAATGTGCGGAGGATCAGCGAGTTGCGGACTGGTTGCGAGGGGGCACCGCATGAAACCTATTTTCCTGCCCGCCGCTGCCCTTGATGCCATGGACGAACTGGGCCCAAAGGCACCTTCGCCTGGGCGACTGGAGCGACTGCAAAAACTCCGCGACGAAGCACTGGCCAAAGGGGCTCATGTTTTGCTGCTGGTTTGGCCGACCCTGGATTGGGTGCTGCTCGCTGTCGAGGCTCCTGGGGACGTAGTAATTCGGGATGCAGCGCAGTTGGTGCCCAATGTGCTGGCCAATCCCGATGCGTTAGGACAGATGTATGAGAAGGCCAGGCAAGGCCGCAATCTCACTTGGCTCAAGCTTGAGCGTCGCCCGGCCATTACCCACTAACGAAAACGCCCCCGGCTGCAACCGAGGGCGTCTGAGGATCTTCACTTTGCCCGCTCACTCTATGCCATGGCCTGGAGCCATGCAACCTGCCCGCACCACCCAGCTTGCGCTTCATCGGGTCACACGTTACTCTGCGCCTGTCGCTGCAAATTCAGCGACCGGGTTTGGCGACCCGATCAACATAAGGCGCACAGGCGCCCCCATCACGATTGCAGGCGCTTTTTTTGTGCCCGTACGTCCGTGTTATGGCGGCTGTGCGTGGGAGACCTTCGGGTCTGCCGGTTTCCTTATGTACCGGTTCGCCAACCTGCGCACAGCTGCCACCCTAATTCGTTTGGCGACGGACCGTGGCAGCTCCACACATAAGGAGCGTCACCCCATGCACACCCTCAATCCGTCTGCTCTCCAGAGCCACATTGCCGCCCTGAAGGCCCGTGCTATTGCGGCACTGCACGCCAATTCATCCCTCTCCGTCCGCTTGGCGCGTTACAACGCGGCGATGGCCCGTGCCCGCGCCCTGGAAGAAAACGGGTGCGCCCAATGACTACTCAACTACAGCACTGCTCTCAACCCGAAGATCTGCTTTGCGTTACCGCACAGGCGCCCGCTGGCGTCCCAATAGATGCGATCACCTGTGCCGTTGAGCGAGCCCAGGCAGTGCTGTGTTTGCTGGAGGATCAGTTCGAGGCGGAGCAGGGTCAGCGTCTGAATAACCGCGTGATTCTCGGCGCCCTGTGGGATGTACGTGGGACGCTGGAGCAGATTCGTGTTCTGGTCGTGCATGCCGACGACTCGACCCGCCATGTCGCGGAAAGGGGGCGGAAATGAGCGGGCGTGTTCAGGTTAATACAGCAGGTGGTGCCACCTTCTCTAAGCACAACTCGTCGAACGTACCATTCTTCCGTGTGTGCCCCGGGATCTCCGGTGAGGAAGCGTTGGAGCAAGCCTCGGTACTCATGAACTGCGTGAACAAATTGACGCAGCTAGCCGGCGTGAGCGACGACAACAATGCGCTGGTGTGGGCTGCGCACTATTTGGGTGAGCAAGCTAAGGCTCTTGTCGATGATGTGACCACTGGGATTCAGATTGCCGAGAGTGGTCAGGCATGAGCAGGAAGATGCCCAGCTCCAGGCATCCGACCTTTGCGCAGGTCAAGGCCGCTTCCTGCGCGGCGATTGATCGCGTGCTGGCCCACTGGCTTCCCGGTGGTAAGCGCGTAGACGGTGGCAAGGAATACACCGCCCCCAACCCAACAAGAGCAGATAAGCATTCAGGCTCGCTCAAGGTGAACTTGGCCAAAGCCACCTGGTGCGACTTCGCCACTGGTGACAAAGGCGGGGATTTGATTGACCTGGTGCGCTACCTTGATCGCGGCACCGATGTGGAGGCGTGCAACAAACTGGCAGCCTTCCTCGGTGTCGAGGCAACGAGCAGCTTCAATGTCACGCCTTCCACCAGCCCGGCTAAGAAACCAGAGTGGGTGCCCGTGCTGCCCATTCCTGAGCAGGCAATGCAGAAGGTGCTGCAAGCGCACCGGCAGCACGGTAAACCTTCCAAGGTTTGGATTTACCGTGACGCCAACGGTCAGCCACTTATGGTGCTGTACCGCTTCGACCTCAGGCCGGATGAGAGCGGCACACTGCGCAAAGTGTTCGCGCCCCTCACGTGGTGCAAACACTCTGCAAATGACTCGCTGGCTTGGCGCTGGCAGGGTTTATCGGAGCCTCGCCCGCTGCTGCGTCTTGATGAGCTGGCTAAACGCCCCTTGGCACCGGTAGTGCTGTGCGAGGGCGAGAAGGCCGCCGATGGCGCTGCCGATCTGTTGCCCGAGTATGTTGCCACCTGCTGGCCCAACGGGACGAACTCTTGGCAGAGGGCTGATTTCGCGGCGCTAGTCGGGCGTGACGTGTTGCTGTGGCCTGACAACGATGCCCCAGGCATGAAGTGCATGGATGCCTTGGCCGACCACCTGCGAAAGCTTGGAGCTGCCTCGGTACAGACGGTAGCCTTGACGGTGTTCGGGCAGCTCCCTGGTATGGACGGTGAGCGCCCCACTTTCGCCCCAGGCGGTGAGTGGGGTGAAGGTGACGATGCGGCGGATGCCCAATCCAAAGGCTGGACTGCTCAACACTTGGCAGAGCTGCAGCGCACCGGGGAGCTGTTCGCCCTCGCACCTGCCGCCACACCCACTCCCGCCAAGCAGAGCAAGACCACTGGCCAGGCCAAGCCGCAACCTGAAAAGAAAACCGCCCCGGCCCCGAGTGGCTTCCGTGTCACCAAGGATGGGGTGTTCTATGCCGGTGAGGATGGCGAAGCACGCCCGGTTTGTTCACGGCTAGAGATATTAGCTCGCACCCGTGACGAAAAGGGCCACGGCTGGGGCTTGCTGGTGGAGTTCGATGACCCGGATGGGGCCAACAAGCGCCTCAACATTCCGGCTAGGGCAATGGCGGGCGACTTTGGCAAGGAAGTGCTCGCGCCACTGGTTGATATGGGGCTACGCCTGGCGCCCGTGCGCACTGCTCGCAATTCGCGCAACGATCTACAGAGCTACTTGCAGGGCTATGACAGTGCTGAGCGGGCTCGCCTGGTCACTCGTCTGGGCTGGCACGGGGATGCCTACTTGCTGCCAGATCGGCAGATAGGTGCCAGCGCCGAATATCTGCACTTCTACGAAGCCGGTGCTCAACTTCCGCCGATCACTCAGGCGGGGACACTGGAACAATGGCAGCAGCAAATCGGTGCGCTTTGCGTGGGTAATAACCGCCTGGCGTTCGTCGTATGCGTGGCTTTCGCTGGCGCGGTTTTGCATCTACTCGGGCACGAGTCGGGCGGTTTCCACCTGTACGGCGATAGCTCGGGCGGGAAGACCACCCACCTGCAGGTGGCTGCCTCGGTTTGGGGTGGGCCACGTCTGGTGCGTTCCTGGCGCTCTACAGACAACGCCCTGGAAAGTATCGCGGCGGCTCATTCGGACGGGTTGCTGGTGCTCGATGAGATCGGGATGTGTGACCCACGGATCATTGGGGAAACGGTCTACATGCTGGGTAACGGCACCGGAAAGGCGCGGGCCAATGACCGGGGTATGAGCGGTCGCCAAGTTCAGGAGTGGCGCTTGCTGTTTCTCTCCACCGGGGAGAAAACCCTCGCGCAACACATGGCCGAGGCAAACAAGGAATTGAAAGCCGGTATGGAGGTGCGACTGCTTGCTGTACCGGCTGACGCTAGCAAAGGGCTAGGGTTGTTCGAAGAGCTGCATGGTTTCGACGATGCAGCTGCGCTGTCGGATGCACTCAAGGCTCGGGTGAGCCGATGCTATGGCACGCCAGCCCTTGCTTTCCTGTCGGCCCTCTGTGAGCCCGGCAAGCTACGGGCATATGCGGCCATGGTGCGCAGCACCATGGAGCGGTTTACCACTGAGGCATTGCCTGCCAGCGCCAGTGGCCAGGCACAGCGCGCCGCAACTCGCTTCGGACTGGCAGCAGCGGCGGGTGAGTTGGCCACAGCGTTGGGCGTTACAGGGTGGCCAGACGGTTTAGCGCTGCACTCCGCTCGTGTGTGCTTGGATGCTTGGTTGGCTGAGCGTGGCGGTGCTGGAAACCTGGAAGGGGACGCTATCGTTGCCAGGCTGCGCGGCATGGTGGAGCGCTATGGAGAAAGTCGCTTCACGCGATGGGACTCTATTGCCGCGAAGACCGATGACCATGCGCCACGTACAGCAGACCGCCTTGGCTTTCGCAGGACTATGGATCATGGCATTGGTGACTCTCTATATACGTCGGTGACCTATTACTTCCTCGGCACAACTTGGCGCGATGAAGTTTTCAAAGGGATGAACTTGCGCAATGTAAACAGGGAACTGGTTGCGCGCGGAATACTTGAGCCGAGCGGAGACGGAAAAGCCGCCCAATCCGTAACACTACCCGGAATGCCGAAAGGACGGGTTTATGTTGTGAATTCAAACGTATTGCTTAGCGACTAACTAGTAGCATTCAACTAGCCGGGAGATTAGTGGCCACTTATAGGCTCGGCCTGCCTACGCCTACGCTTTCCTAAATTTAATTATTGGAGTCCAAAATGAGCACGAATTTGTCCATGCTGAAAAAATGCCAAACTGAACTGGCAAGCTTGAAGAAAGATATTCCTCGGCTAAAAGCCGTCGCTGACGAGGCAGAGAAAACATTCGCGAATAGCCGTCAAGGAAGACCTGTATATCCTCGGGATCAGATTGCGCCTTACTCCAATGCTAAGGCCAAAATTGATGAGCTATCTCGAGAAATTTCCCGACTCCAGGGTTTGGTTAGCTGGGAGGAGGGTGTAAAGTCTGCCTCTGAAAACGTGCGGCAGGCAAGAAAAGACATAGCCAAGATTCAGAGCGAAATTAAAAATCTGCGCGAAAAACGAGAGACGCTGGAGTCCAAAAGGGCAGGTCTTGTTGCGAAGCACGAGCGCGAATTTAAAGCTGCAGAACGCGATGAACATGAAGCCGCCCAAGCTTACGCCCAGGCGATGGGGGAGAACGATAGCGGGGTTGAGCGCAAGGCAGAGGGATTGTTGCACAAAGCGTCCCACGCGCTGGCGATAATAAAACAGACGCTTCAAGGTGCTAATACAGTCTCGTCTGCACTTAGTACTCAGCTCTCGGAGCTTGATGATTCTATTCAAGAGAAGCAGGACGAGCTTAACAATTTGAACTCGAAAGTTCTTCAGGCTGCTCGGTTCTATTGGGCTGACCGCTTTGAGACGGCGGCACATGAGCTGGCGACACTCGCATCACATGTTGCCGCAGCTGAAAAACTACTTGGCTATGGTGATAGCTTGACCGACATCTACATTCCAAATGTTTCTCCTAAAAAGGGTCATTTCATTTCTCATCGTGGGGTTTTGGAACGACGCAGCAATATCAAGCTGGATCAGTTGACAGATATCTAGCTCTAACTTGCAGAAGCTCAGCTTCACTACCTGGTCAGAACACCACCTCTAGATAAGTCGTGATGGTGTTCTGGTCTGTTAGCATTAAATCAAGTGCCATCTACACTTAGCGGCATAGCTCGCAAGTCAAAGATTTATTTACGTACGCCCCGAGGTCCGTATGAAAATCAATTATTTGTGCTGGATGGTAGTGTGTTTTAATGCACTCAGCAGGTATATCGTGCTTCACTACATAGCAGGGCGCCGACGACATTCTCAGCGGCTTTCTCGCTCGAAGCTGCCCCCACTCCGAGAGGATCATCTTTCCGACTTCACGTTTCTGCGCGTCAGGGATCAGAGCCACCGGGATATTGACCTCTAAGATAGTGGGGATACCGATCTGCCGCAGGCGTAACCGATAGTCTTCTCCCCATCGATCTCCGTCACTCATACGAGCAGCAAGAGCCATCAGATACTCACTACCGTGGATAATGTAATGGCCATGTTGCTCGATCATTTTTCTATCGTCACTCGATAGCCAAGTACGGCCCCGTTCGCTTATGCCACGCTGATGCAACCGCTCAATTGCACGCTGTCGCAATTCGCTCGGAACGTCAGCGTAAATTCTGTGGAATTTTGTCAGAATTTTTTCTACAGCCTGTCCTTTTAGACCACTCTCAAAATACGAAGATAGGCTTTCCGGCCTGCATCCATGAAACCCCTTAGCGTGAGTGTAGTAGCCCCAAAGGGTCTCACAAAAAGCTGGCACTAGATGCTCGTGATTAGGCAGCCAATCCATCACATCTGACCAGCAATCGGGCCGGGTACGCTCAAGGCGCTTGCGTACATGTGGTGTCAAAATCAGGGAAGCGTACCTAGGAACTGCTCTTAGCCAGGCACGACGATCGCGCCAATCGAGTACACGCTCATTCATAGTATTCTCTGTCAATGCTTTACGATGTTTCTTTATTTTTTCTTAACGTCTCTTTCGTGTTTGGATATATAGATCCTAGGGGTGAGTCCATGAGTTCTAACTAACTTGTGCCAGGATTCTACGGCCAAAAGGAATTGAATTGAGTTTACATCAGTGATTTTCTCTACATCGTCTTCAAATACGAACCAAAGGGCAGCGATTTTAAGTTCGCCATCAAACTTTATTGCCTTGTTTTTTATTAGTGTGATGGCGTCTCGGGATTGCTCGATATTGTAGATTAGCTCTGGCTTTTTCTTTGAGATTTTTACAGATATGATTTCCCCGTCGTTATAGATATCGGCGACTTCTACCTGATAGCTTCGTCTTTTTTGTTCGAGTGATTTAATGTCCGTCAGCACCCGATCTAGAAGTTGAAAACCCCTTTCGTTACATATTTTCTGATTGAAATACGCCTCTCGATAGTCAATTTTGTCGTCGTCTGGTTTCGCATTTTTCCTTTTCTCTGTTTGCCAGGCAATGAAAGCAGACTCAACCAGCGGCTCTTCCAGTTTGATTTCAATGCTGCCTAGTGATCGCTTCAGGTAGTTCATAAAAGTTTGGTTAAAGACAAACCACTCGCCATTCTTTAGGAAGTATTGTTGCTCTTCGTATTCGATTGGGCAGTCAAGAATCTCCTTCAGGGTTCGTGTGAATCGGCCCGTATCTTCGCTTTTGAATTGAACAGTAACGTTGTTAATGTCAGTGATGTCAGGGTGGTCGCCCAGGAAGTCCGAGATGGACTGAATGTCAATAATATTACCCAGAGACTTGCGATGACTACCCTTGTCTGCTTTTGCCTTAATTTCATAATCGTAATCATGGAAATTAAAGCATATGGCTATCCCGTGCACCTGAAACTCTTCGATGAGAACTTGGCCATCTGCATTCTTGAGGTGTTCGAGCAATAGTTTGTCAAGTTCACTTGCTGTTTCGGTACCTACTGATTCAAGCTTAGGCAAATGTATAATTTTTTCACCACGGAAACTCTCATCAATCTGTTGAAAAATTTCGGATAATTCCAAAGGTTGTTTGTCCATATCCATCTGAATGGAGTCGGCAAAAATTATGTTACGCTCACCCCAAATTTTCTTGTTAGCTGCCTTAAGCTTTAAGTGGTCGACCGATTCGCCTGCTTCATAACTATCTATCTGGAAACGTTGATAGGAGGACACGTCTTGTCGCTTAGTTCCTGTGAAATAACGACTTTTTTTCAGCAGTATTGAATTCTCATCTGCAACGCGTATTGCAAGATCGATCCCGAAGTCGAGGTGAATAAATTTTGAGAGATAAAAGTGAGACTTCCCCAGGCTTACTGCATAGACCTGCTCTTCGTTCTCTAGGTTTTGGCATAATAGCACGCCAAAGTTAAAAGTATTTTTTGGCTCTTTTACATTGTCGTTGAAGAATTCTCTGTATGTATTCCACCACCAAACATCATTGCCTTTAATGTTTTCTGAAAAATAAAAGGTCTTCGAGTAATTTAAAGTTGGAAGGGTCTTCTGCTCGACCAGGCCTACGGACTGAAGCTTGTCCTTTAGTTCTTTTAGCTTGTGGTGTTTAATTTTGTAAATATTATAAGTGTTTGGCATGTTGTTTCCATTCGGTGATGGCCTGATCCGAATGAGAAATTGCCATTTGCCAGCATGGAGTGCAATACCTTGATTTTGGAAAGGATATTATTCAATAAAATCAGTGGCTTATAAGTTTTCAGTACAGAACCTACTGCCAGCTGGTGCGTCCAGTGCGACACCTCTACCAGCGAGACGATGTGCGGACGTGCCAGATATGGAACTGGCCGACATCTCTGCGTATAAATAAACGTGAAGCTAACCGTGAAGCTTGGTCAATTTAATTTCAGGGGGAGCCTCGTGAACGTGGGCGAATTGACGTTTGCGTTGAGTGAAGGCAGCGCTGAAGCAGTCCGGCGTGGTTGCTGACCACGCTGACGATGCTTGTGGCGTATACAAAAGCAAACTCGCAGAATGTGTGCTTATGGCCGATCGTTGACCTTCGCCAGAGGCCCCTATGGGTCGTTTGCGACCACTCGCAAACGGCCGCTATCGACCCAGGCTGTGTGAAAACACCTGCGATTGTCTAACCTTCTGATCGTCGAG
>NZ_JBEGDO010000035.1:0-36627 GCF_051913525.1 Pseudomonas sp. PKS
TGCCCAAGAGCAAAAGTAGGTCGCCGTAAAGGCGAAAAGCGCCGGTGGCGCCACCACCAAACCCGGATATTCACCCAGCCTGAAAGCCCAACTTGCAGGAAGCTTCCTAAATCACCGCCAATTCCCCGCAACTCCCACGGCTCGCGTATCATTAGCCCCCTAACGGCAACCCCCCCAGGACCCGCAATGCTCGCCCTCCTCATCCAGACGCTGAACATCACGGCCCCGGTGTTCGCCATGCTGTTCATGGGCGTGCTTCTCAAACGCATCCGCCTGATCGACGACAGCTTCATCAAGGTCGCCTCGGCCCTGGTCTTCAATGTCTGCATGCCGGCCCTGCTGTTCCTGGGTATCTATCACGCCGACCTCGCCACCGCAGTCAAACCCGGGGTACTGGTCTATTTCATCATTGCCACCCTGGCAGGCTTCGCCATGGCCTGGGGCCTGGCCATCTGGCGCTGTCCGTCTGCCGACCGTGGCATCTATACCCAGGGTGCCTTTCGCGGCAACAACGGTGTGATCGGCCTGGCCCTGGCGGCCAGTCTGTACGGTGACTACGGCATTTCCTTGGGGGCAGTGCTCGCAGGGCTGGTAATCCTCCTGTACAACTCCCTGTCGGCGGTGGTCCTGGCGGTCTACAGCCCTGACCTGAAGTCCGACCCCTGGAGCATCTGCAAGAGCATCCTGAGCAACCCGCTGATCATCAGCGTGCTGCTCGCCGCCCCCATGGCTTACGCCCAGATTCCATTGCCCAACTGGTTGCTCACCTCCAGCGACTACCTGGCGCAGATGACCCTGCCGCTGGCGCTGATCTGCATCGGCGGTACCTTATCCCTTGCGGCGCTGCGTGACAGCGGCAGGCTGGCCATCGATGCCAGCCTGGTCAAGGTCGTCTGGCTACCATTGCTCGGTACGCTAGGGGCCTGGTTATGGGGTTTCCGAGGGGCGGAACTGGGTATCCTGTTCCTCTACATCGGCAGCCCGACCGCCGCTGCCAGCTACGTGATGGCGCGGGCCGCCAATGGCAATCATGAGCTGGCAGCCTCGATCATCGTGATTACTACGCTACTTGCTGCGATCACCACCAATATCGGCATTTTCATCTTGCAGTGGGGCGGATGGATCTAGATCCTTGACTGCAAACAATACCAACAACACTGCCTCCCGAATTGAGGACACTTCATGCAAGACCAGAGCACGCCCGAGCGGTTGCAGCGCGGGCTGAAGAATCGCCATATCCAGCTTATCGCGCTGGGCGGGGCCATTGGCACCGGGCTTTTCCTGGGAATCGCCCAGACCATCCAGTTGGCCGGCCCGTCCGTGCTGCTGGGCTATGCCATCGCTGGCCTGATGGCTTTTCTGATCATGCGCCAACTCGGCGAGATGGTGGTCGAAGAGCCCGTCGCCGGCAGTTTCAGCCACTTCGCCCACCAGTACTGGAGCGAGTTCGCAGGCTTTGTCTCGGGCTGGAACTACTGGGTGGTATACGTGCTGGTCGGCATGGCCGAACTCACGGCCGTAGGTATCTACGTGCAGTACTGGTGGCCGGATTTCCCCACCTGGGCCACAGCGGCGATCTTCTTCGTGGTGATCAACGCCATCAACCTGACCCAGGTGAAGGTCTACGGTGAACTGGAGTTCTGGTTCGCCCTGGTCAAGGTGGTGGCCATCGTCAGCATGATCGGCTTTGGTGCCTGGCTGCTGGGCAGTGGCCATGGCGGGCCGGACGCCAGTGTTGCCAACCTGTGGCAGTACGGTGGGTTCTTCCCCAACGGCATCACCGGGCTGATCATGGCCCTGGCGGTGATCATGTTCTCCTTCGGCGGGTTGGAGCTGGTGGGGATCACCGCTGCTGAAGCGGACAACCCGCGTGAAAGCATCCCGAAGGCCACCAACCAGGTGGTCTATCGCATCCTGATCTTTTACATCGGCGCCCTGGCGGTGCTGTTGTCGCTCTACCCTTGGCAGAAAGTCGTGCAAGGCGGCAGCCCGTTCGTGATGATCTTCCACGAACTGGACAGCGACCTGGTGGCGACCATCCTCAACATCGTGGTACTTACCGCTGCGCTGTCGGTGTACAACAGCTGCGTATACGCCAACAGCCGCATGCTGTTCGGCCTGGCCAGCCAGGGCGATGCCCCGCGCCAACTGCTGAAAGTCAGCCGCCGGGGTGTGCCGTTGACCGCGCTGGGTGTCTCTGCGCTGGCGACCGGGTTGTGCGTGCTGATCAACTATCTGATGCCAGGAGAGGCCTTTGGCTTGCTGATGGCGCTGGCGGTATCGGCACTGGTTATCAACTGGGCGAGCATCAGCATCACCCATCTGAAGTTCCGCAAGGCCAAGCTGGCGGCGGGCATCGAGCCGTTCTACCGCAGTCTGGGGCACCCGCTGACCAACTACCTGTGCCTGGCATTCATTGTGTTGATCCTGGTGGTGATGTACCTGACGCCGCCGATCCGCATTTCCGTGATGCTGATCCCGCTGTGGATCGCGGTGTTGTGGGTGGCCTTCAAGTTGAAGAAGGCTCGCCAGGCCAGATAAAAACCTCGACGGCCTCTTCGCGGATGAATCCGCTCCCATAAGTGTTGCGCCTTGAGTGAAAGCAGCGCACTACCTGTGGGCGCGGGTTTAATCACGAAGCGGCTGGGCGGGGCAGGACAGCTTCAGCCTTCGTAGCTGTCGATCACTTCCTGTGCCGCGCGGAACGCATCGATCGCCGCCGGCACCCCCGCATACACCGCGCAGTGCAGCAGCGCTTCGCGAATCTCTTCCACAGTGCAGCCGTTGTTCAATGCACCACGGACATGGCCTTTGAGTTCCTGAGGGCACTTCAGGGCGGTCAAGGCGGCCAGGGTGATCAGGCTGCGGGTCTTGAGTGGCAGTCCTTCACGGGCCCAGACGCTGCCCCAGGCGTGTTCATTGACGAAGTCCTGCAACGGCTGGGTGAAGTCGGTGGCGTTGTTCAGTGCCCGGTCGACGAACGCATCGCCCATGACCTGGCGGCGAATCTGCTCCCCGGATTTTCTCGAGTCGGTCATATCCAATTCCTTAGTGTTGACGGCGCCAGGCGCGTACCGTGGTGTACAGCAGCACCAGGCCGAGCACGGGCAGTGCGTAGAACAGCATGAGCCGCTCCAGGCGGCCAGCCAGCGGCATGCCGGTGGTGAACGCCACCACATGCAGGCCATAGGCCAGATACAGGCAAAGGAACACCAGGCCTTCGGCGCGGGTGACCCGGTAGCCGGAATAGAACACCGGCAGGCTCAGCGCGGCGACGCCCAGCATCACCGGCAAGTCAAAGTCCAAGGCATTGGGTGAGATCGACAACGGGGTCGGGGTGACCAAGGCAGTCAGGCCCAACACGGCCAGCAGGTTGAACAGGTTGCTGCCGATCACTGTGCCTACGGCGATTTCCCGTTCGCCTCGCAGGGCGGCGATCAGTGCTGCAGCGAGTTCGGGCAGCGATGTGCAGACAGCGACGACCGTCAGTCCGATGATCCGCTCGGAAAGGCCCAGATCGGTTGCGACCTCGACCGCCGCCTCCAGCAGCAGGTGACCTCCCAGGCTCAGCAGCCCCAGGCCGAAAAGTACTTGCAGCGCGGCGCCGCTCCAGAAGCGTGGGGCGCTGCTGTGAATGGCCTCGGGGGCCGGGTAGGTACGGGCGTAGTGGCGTGACTGGTGCCAGAGCATGGCCAGATAGCCCAGCAGGCCAAGCAATAGCAGCAGGCCTTCGAGCCGCCCCAACTGTCCGTTGATTGCCAGCAGATAGACCAAGGCGCTGGCGGCGATCATCAGTGGGATGTCCAGGCGCACCAACTGCCGGGAAACACGCAGAGGGATGATCAGCGCAGCCAGGCCGAGAATCACCAGCACATTGAAGATATTGCTGCCGACCACGCTGCCAACCGCGACGTCCGGTGCGCCCTGATAGGCCGCTTGCAGGCTCACGGTCAGTTGCGGCGCGGTACTGCCGAAGGCCACCAGGCTCAGGCCGATGATCAGCGGTCGAACGTGCAGGCGCGAGGCTAGGCGCAAGGCGGCGCGCACCAGCAACTCGGCACCGATGATGAGCAGCACAAGGCCCAGGCCCAGTTGCAGGAGGCTGAAAGTGGGAAGGGTGGCCAGGTCGAAAATGGTCGAGACTCCTGTCAGATCAGTCGCTCAGCCCTTGTACCCGGACTCGCGCTGTTCCGCTACGGATCATCCCGATTTTTTCTGCTGCAGCCCGTGACAGGTCGATCAGTCGGCCCCGGGTGTGCGGACCGCGGTCGTTGATGCGCACGACGACGCTGCGCTTGTTGGCCAGGTTAGTCACCAGCACCCGGCTGCCGAAAGGCAGGCTGCGGTGGGCGGCGGTCAGGCCATGCTGGTTGAAGGGTTCGCCGCTGGCGGTGCGTTTGCCGTGGTGGCGGGAGCCGTAATAGGAGGCAGTGCCGGTCTGGTCGTAACCGCGGGAATCGATATCGTGGCTGGCGCAGCCGGCCAGCAGGGAGAAGAGGGCGAGGGTGCCGAGGGAACGCTTGATCACGTCGAAAGCTCCAGTGAGGCTCACGGCCATTCGCGGGTAAACCCGCTCCCAATGGGTACGCAGCAGTACGCCAGAGCAGCGCTGCAACGGTGGGAGCGGATTTCCCCGCGAATGAGGGCAGGGCCCTCGCCGCTTTTCAGGTCATCCTTCGAGCTTGGCTTTGAGCAATTGGTTCACTTGCCCCGGATTGGCTTTGCCCTTGGACGCCTTCATTGCCTGGCCGACGAAGAAGCCGAACATCTTGCCACGCTTGGCCTCGTCGGCGGCGCGGTACTGTTCGACCTGTTCGGCGTTGGCGGCGAGCATCTCGTCGAGCATCTTGTCGATCGCACCGGTGTCGGTGACCTGCTTGAGGCCTTTGCTTTCGATGATGCTGTCAGCGTCGCCTTCACCGGCGGCCATGGCCTCGAACACCGTCTTGGCAATCTTGCCGCTGATGGTGTTGTCGCGGATGCGCAGCAGCATGCCGCCGAGCTGTTCGGCGGTGACGGGGGCCTGGTCGATCTCCACACCCAGCTTGTTGAGCAGGCTGCCCAGCTCGACCATCACCCAGTTGGCGGCGAGCTTGGCGTCGCCACCGATGCGGGCGACTTCCTCGAAGTAGTCGGCCTGTTCACGGCTGGCTGCCAACACGTTGGCGTCATAGGCCGACAGGCCGTACTGGCTCTGGAAACGCTCGACCTTCTGCTGCGGCAGTTCCGGCAGGCTGGCACGGGTGGCTTCGAGGAAGGCGTCCTCGATGACCACTGGCAGCAGGTCCGGGTCGGGGAAGTAACGGTAGTCGTTGGCCTCCTCCTTGCTGCGCATCGAACGCGTTTCGTCTTTGTTCGGGTCGTACAGACGGGTTTCCTGGACAACCTTGCCGCCGTCCTCGATGAGGTCGATCTGGCGCTGGATCTCACTGTTGATCGCGCGCTCGATGAAGCGGAACGAGTTGACGTTCTTGATCTCGCAGCGGGTGCCGAATTCGGTCTGGCCTTTCGGGCGGACCGAAACGTTGCAGTCGCAGCGCAGCGAACCTTCGGCCATGTTGCCGTCGCAGATACCCAGGTAGCGTACCAGGGCGTGGATTGCCTTGACGTAGGCCACGGCTTCCTTGGCGCTGCGCATGTCCGGTTCGGAGACGATTTCCAGCAGTGGCGTGCCGGCGCGGTTCAGGTCGATGCCGGTGGAGCCGCTGAAGTCTTCATGCAGGCTCTTGCCGGCGTCTTCCTCCAGGTGCGCGCGGGTAATGCCGATGCGCTTGATGGTGCCGTCTTCCAGGGCGATGTCCAGGTGGCCCTTGCCGACGATCGGCAGGTCCATCTGGCTGATCTGGTAGCCCTTGGGCAGGTCTGGGTAGAAGTAGTTCTTGCGTGCGAACACGTTGCGCTTGCCGATTTCGGCGTCGATTGCCAGGCCGAACATGCAGGCCATGCGCACGGCTTCCTGGTTCAGCACCGGCAGTACGCCGGGCATGCCGAGGTCGACCAGGCTGGCCTGGGTGTTCGGTTCGGAGCCGAAGGTGGTGGCGCTGCCGGAGAAGATCTTCGACTGGGTGGCGAGCTGGGTATGAATCTCCAGCCCGATCACAACTTCCCATTGCATGTGTGAATTCCTCAGAAGCCGTTAGGGGCGCGGGTGTGCCAGTCGGTGACTTGCTGGTAGCGGTGCGCGACGTTGAGCAGGCGGCCTTCCTGGAAGTACGGGGCCAGCAGCTGCACGCCGACCGGCAGGCCCTCGACGAAGCCGGCTGGCATCGACAGGCCCGGCAGACCGGCCAGGTTGGCGGTAATGGTGTAGACGTCTTCCAGGTAGGCGGCGACCGGGTCGCTGCTCTTGGCGCCGAGCTTCCAGGCCGGGTTCGGCGTGGTTGGGCCGAGGATCACGTCGACCTGCTCGAAGGCAGCCATGAAGTCGTTCTTGATCAGGCGGCGGATCTGCTGTGCCTTGACGTAGTAGGCATCGTAATAGCCAGCCGACAGGGCGTAGGTACCGACCATGATGCGCCGTTGCACTTCGATGCCGAAGCCTTCGCCGCGGGAGCGCTTGTACAGGTCGGTGAGGTCCTTGGGCTCCTCGCAGCGGTAGCCGAAGCGCACGCCGTCGAAACGCGACAGGTTGGAGGAGGCCTCGGCTGGGGCGATCACGTAGTACGCCGGGATCGCGTGCTGCATGTTCGGCAGGCTGATTTCCTTGATCACCGCGCCGAGCTTTTCGAGCTCCTTGACGCTGGCCTGGATCAGGTCGGCGATGCGTGGGTCGAGGCCGGCACCGAAGTACTCCTTCGGCAGGCCGATGCGCAGGCCTTCGAGCGGTGCATTCAGGCTGGCGGTGTAGTCCGGCACCGGCTCGTCGATGCTGGTGGAGTCCTTGGCGTCGAAGCCGGCCATGCCTTGCAGCAGCAGGGCGCAGTCCTCGGCGGTGCGAGCCATCGGGCCGCCCTGGTCGAGGCTCGAGGCGTAGGCGATCATGCCCCAGCGCGAGACGCGACCGTAGGTCGGCTTGAGACCGGTGAGGTTGGTCAGTGCAGCCGGCTGGCGGATCGAGCCGCCGGTGTCGGTGCCGGTGGCGGCCGGCAGCAGGCGCGCGGCCACTGCGGCGGCGGAACCACCCGAAGATCCACCGGGGACGTGCTCGAGGTTCCAGGGGTTCTTCACCGGGCCATAGTGGCTGGATTCGTTGGCCGAGCCCATGGCGAACTCGTCCATGTTGGTCTTGCCCAGGGTGACCATGCCGGCTTCGGCCAGCTTGGCGACCACGGTGGCGTCATAGGGCGCCTTGAAGTTGTCGAGCATCTTCGAGCCACAGCTGGTGCGGATGCCGTTGGTGCAGAACAGGTCCTTGTGGGCGATCGGCGCGCCGAGCAGGAGGCTGTTCTCGCCAGCGGCGCGACGGGCGTCGGCGGCGCGGGCCTGTTGCAGGGCCAGCTCTTCGGTGATGCTGATGAAGCTGTTGATCTGTGGGTCGAGCTGCTTGATGCGCGCCAGCAGGGCGCCGGTCAGCTCTTCGGAGGAAAACGACTTGTCGGCGAGTCCGCGGGTGATCTCGGCCAGGGTCAATTGATGCATGGCAGGCTGTTTCCCTTACTCGATGACTTTCGGAACCAGGTACAGGCCGTTTTCGGTCGCCGGGGCGATGGCCTGGTAGCGGTCACGCTGATTGCTTTCGGTAACCTGGTCGGGGCGCAGACGCTGGCTGGCCTCCAGAGGGTGGGCCAGGGGTTCGATGCCGTTGGTGTCGACGGCTTGCATCTGGTCGACCAGCCCGAGAATACTGTTCAAGGCATCGGTAATGCGTGGCAGTTCGCCTTCATTCAGGCCCAGGCGGGCCAGATGGGCGATCTTTTCC
Source organism: Pseudomonas sp. PKS (assembly GCF_051913525.1). Lineage (NCBI taxonomy): Bacteria > Pseudomonadati > Pseudomonadota > Gammaproteobacteria > Pseudomonadales > Pseudomonadaceae > Pseudomonas > Pseudomonas sp. PKS. Next base: position 7,859 of record NZ_JBEGDO010000035.1, read on the forward strand.
ACGTCGCAGCGTTGAAGCGCCATGGGGATCTCCAGGAAAAACGGAACGGATAGGGTCCGTGGTGAGGAACATGCCAGCCTATTGATGGTCATACGGCCGCGATCATCTGCTGGCGTGCTCGGAAAAACTGCCAATTTAACATATTGGCTCCTTGCCCAAAATCCCCGCCATTGTTAGAGTTTGCCGCACTTTTTTACCCACGCTTTGCCTAGGGTCACTTTCCCATGTTCAAGAAACTGCGTGGCATGTTTTCCAGCGATCTGTCCATCGACCTGGGTACTGCCAACACCCTTATCTACGTGCGTGAGCGCGGTATCGTCCTGAATGAACCCTCGGTCGTTGCCATTCGTACCCACGGCAACCAGAAAAGCGTTGTCGCGGTCGGCACCGAGGCCAAGCGCATGCTCGGCCGTACGCCTGGCAACATCGCTGCCATTCGTCCGATGAAGGACGGCGTGATCGCCGATTTCAGCGTTTGTGAAAAAATGCTGCAGTACTTCATCAACAAGGTTCACGAGAACAGCTTCCTGCAGCCCAGCCCGCGTGTGCTGATCTGCGTGCCGTGCAAATCGACCCAGGTAGAGCGCCGCGCCATTCGCGAGTCTGCCCTGGGGGCCGGTGCCCGTGAGGTGTTCCTGATCGAAGAGCCGATGGCCGCAGCCATCGGTGCCGGCCTGCCGGTAGAGGAAGCCCGCGGCTCGATGGTCGTGGACATCGGCGGTGGCACCACGGAGATCGCCCTGATTTCCCTGAACGGTGTGGTCTACGCCGAATCCGTACGGGTAGGTGGTGATCGCTTCGACGAAGCCATCGTGACTTACGTGCGCCGCAACTACGGCAGCCTGATCGGCGAATCCACCGCCGAGCGCATCAAGCAGGAAATCGGCACCGCCTACCCGGGCGGCGAAGTTCGCGAAGTCGACGTTCGTGGCCGTAACCTGGCAGAAGGCGTGCCGCGTGCCTTCACCCTCAACTCCAATGAGGTGCTCGAAGCCCTGCAGGAATCCCTGGCAACCATCGTCCAGGCGGTCAAGAGCGCCCTGGAGCAGTCGCCGCCAGAGCTGGCCTCGGATATCGCCGAACGTGGCCTGGTGTTGACCGGCGGTGGTGCGCTGTTGCGCGACCTCGACAAGCTGCTGGCCCAGGAAACCGGCCTGCCCGTGATCGTCGCCGAAGATCCTCTGACCTGCGTCGCCCGCGGTGGTGGTCGTGCGCTGGAGATGATGGACAAGCACGCCATGGACCTGCTCTCCAGCGAGTGATCCCATACGGCCCATGCACGCATGGATTGTATTCGCCCGGTTTACAGGTAGCACGCACAGTGCTACCTGTATGCGCTGGGCTGGCGTCCGTCCGGGCGTCGTTTCCGTCAACCCGCAAGCAGGCCGGTGCATTGCTCATGTCCAATGACCTCCTGAATCGTCGTCCACGAGGAACGGCCCATTAAACCGCTTTTCTCCAAGGGCCCCTCGCTGGGCGTTCGTCTCCTGGTACTGGTGGTGCTGTCGGTCGCGCTGATGGTGGTCGATTCGCGCTTCGCGGTGCTCAAGCCAGTGCGCAGCCAGATGGGGCTGGTACTGATGGAATCCTATTGGGTCACCGACTTGCCGCAGCGCCTGTGGCAGGGTGTGGCCAGCCAGTTCGGCAGCCGTACCGAACTGATCGCGGAAAACGAAAAACTCAAGACCGAAGCCCTGCTGCTGCAAGGGCGCCTGCAGAAGCTGGCGGCCCTGACCGAGCAGAACGTGCGGCTGCGCGAGTTGCTGAACTCCTCGGCGCTGGTCAACGAGAAGGTCGAGGTGGCCGAGCTCATCGGCGTGGACCCCAACCCCTTCACCCACCGGATTCTCATCAACAAGGGCGAGCGCGACGGCGTGTTTCTCGGTCAGCCGGTGCTCGATGCGCGTGGCCTGATGGGCCAGGTGGTCGAGCTGATGCCTTATACCTCGCGCGTTCTGTTGCTGACCGACACCACCCACAGCATTCCGGTACAGGTCAACCGCAACGGCCTACGGGCCATCGCCAGCGGCACCGGCAACCCGGAGCGTCTGGAGCTGCGTCATGTGGCCGACACGGCTGACATCAAGGAGGGCGACCTGCTGGTCAGCTCCGGGATGGGCCAGCGCTTCCCGGCAGGTTACCCGGTGGCCACGGTCAACGAAGTGATCCACGATTCCGGTCAGCCATTTGCGATCGTGCGCGCGATTCCCACCGCCGCGCTCAACCGCAGCCGCTACATGTTGCTGGTGTTCAGCGACCGACGCACGGCCGAGCAGCGTGCTACCGATGCCGGGATCGCCCAGGAAGAGGCCGATCGCAAAGGCGCGACGGGCACCAATGGCCAGGGCGAAGGCGGGCAGGGCACGCCTGCCGCGACACCGGCCCCTGTGACTGCCCCCTCTGCGCCGGCGGTCCCCGCACCTGCTGCTGCCCCTGTCACGCCGGCAGCGGCTCCCGCAGCGCCGACCCCCTCCCGGAGACAATGATGGCTCGCTCCCGCAGCAAGAACGGCTGGGTGATCTGGCTGACATTCATCATCGGCCTGTTGCTCAGCGTTTCTCCCATGCCCCAGTTCATGGAAGTGTTCCGGCCCATGTGGCTGGCCATGCTGGTGTCCTTCTGGACCTTGGCGGTACCGAACAAGGTCGGCATGACCACCGCATTCATTCTCGGCCTGGCGGAGGACGTGCTGTACGGCACCCTGCTGGGACAGAACGCCCTGATCCTGACGCTGATCACCTTCCTGGTGCTGTCCTTGCAACAGCGCCTGCGCATGTATCCCATGTGGCAGCAGAGCCTGGTGATCCTGGTGATCTTCGGCATCGCCCAGTTGATCCAGCTATGGCTCAGTGCCCTGACCGGTAACCGCCTGCCCACGCTTGCGTTGGTCTGGTCGGCGGTCATCAGTGCCTTGCTCTGGCCATGGATCAGCTTTGCCCTGCGCGATTTGCGCCGACGCTTGCACATCAACTGACGGCAACGCCGAATCTGACAGGGAGATGTCGACATGACCCCGCTGTACCTGGCCTCAGGCTCGCCGCGCCGTCGTGAACTGCTGGCCCAGATCGGCGTCCCGTTCACCCTGGTCGCTGCCCCCATCGATGAAACTCCTTTGCCAGGCGAAGGCGCTGCCGATTATGTCGAGCGTCTGGCCCGGGCCAAGGCGGCTGCAGGCCTTGCCCAGGTTCAAGGCGCTGGGGTGGTGCTGGGGGCGGACACTGCCGTGGTGCTCGATGGCCGCATCCTCGGCAAACCCGAAAACCGCGAACATGCCCTGGCCATGCTAGCCGAACTTTCCGATCGCGAGCACCAGGTGCTCACCGCCATCGCCTTGACCGATGGCCAGCGGTGCCTGAGTGCCTGTGTGGCGAGCACCGTGCGTTTCCGTGCGATCGGCGCAAGCGAGGCCGCGCGCTATTGGGCCAGCGGCGAACCGCAGGACAAGGCCGGTGGCTATGCCATCCAGGGCCTCGGCGCGGTCTTCGTCACCGGTCTTACCGGCAGCTACTCGGCCGTGGTCGGCCTGCCTTTGAGCGAAACGGCCGATCTGCTCGGGCAGTTCGCGATTGCCTGCTGGCAACAGTACGAGGTTCCAGCGCCGCGCTAGCCAGCTACCTGACCGCGATCCATCATTACCGAAGACCTTTGACGAGAGCCTGCCATGAGTGAAGAGATCCTGATCAACATCACCCCGATGGAATCACGTGTGGCAGTGGTGGAAAACGGTGTACTGCAAGAGGTACACGTCGAGCGCACCCAGCGTCGGGGCATTGTCGGCAACATCTACAAGGGCAAGGTAGTGCGCGTCCTGCCGGGCATGCAGGCGGCCTTTGTCGACATAGGCCTGGAACGCGCTGCCTTCATCCACGCCTCGGAAATCTCCCAGCGCGAAGGTTCGGCGGTAGAGAACATCACCGCCCTGGTCCATGAAGGCCAGGCGCTGGTGGTCCAGGTGACAAAGGATCCGATCGGCACCAAGGGCGCCCGTCTGACCACCCAGTTGTCGATCCCGTCGCGCTACCTGGTGTACATGCCACGCAGCAGCCACGTGGGCATTTCCCTGAAAATCGAGGACGAGGCCGAGCGCGAGCGCCTCAAGCAAGTGGTCAGCGATTGCGTGGAAAAAGAAGACATCAAGGACGCTGGTGGCTTCATCCTGCGCACAGCCGCCGAGGGCGCCCGGACCGACGAAATCCTCCAGGACATCCGTTACCTGCGTCGCCTGTGGGAGCAGATCGGCAGCCAGATCAAGACGTGCGGCGCCCCGTTGGTCATTTACGAGGATCTGGGGCTGGCCCTGCGCACCCTGCGTGACCTCGTCAATCCGAAGATCGAGAAAATTCGCATCGATTCTCGGGAAACCTTCCAGAAAACCACGCAGTTCGTCGCCGAACTGATGCCCGAGATCGCCGACCGCCTTGAACACTATCCGGGCGAGCGGCCGATCTTCGACCTGTATGGCGTCGAGGACGAGATCCAGCGCGCCCTGGAGCGCAAGGTGCCGCTCAAGTCCGGTGGCTATCTGGTGGTCGATCCTGCCGAGGCGATGACCACGATCGATGTCAACACCGGTGCCTTCGTCGGCCATCGTAACCTCGAAGAGACCATCTTCAAGACCAACCTCGAAGCGGCTACTGCCATTGCCCGGCAACTGCGGCTGCGCAACATTGGCGGGATCATCATCATCGACTTCATCGACATGGAGGACGAGGAGCATCAGCGCCAGGTGCTGCGCACCCTGGAGAAGCAGCTCGAGCGGGATCACGCCAAGACCAACATCATCGGCATCACCGAGCTGGGCTTGGTGCAGATGACCCGCAAGCGTACCCGTGAAAGCCTCGAGCAGGTGCTGTGCGAGCCCTGCATTGCCTGTCAGGGGCGCGGCAAGCTGAAAACGCCCGAGACCGTGTGTTACGAAATTTTCCGGGAGATCCTCCGTGAGGCCCGGGCCTACCAGGCCGAGGGTTACCGGGTTCTGGCCAATCAGAAAGTCGTCGATCGACTGCTGGACGAGGAGTCCGGCAACGTTGCCGAACTGGAGGCCTTCATCGGTCGGACCATTCGCTTCCAGGTCGAATCCATGTACTCGCAGGAACAATACGATGTGGTGCTGCTCTGACTCGTTCTGAAACCTTTATGTGGTCGGGCATGCTGGCAAAGCCCCGGTACCGAGCCATAGTTAAGGCACGACTTGGAGGGCCATGGCCATGGGACGTCTGACCCACGTTCTAGGCGCCTTGACCCGCTGGGGGCTGGGATTCTGCGCCCTGCTGGCGGTGCTGGTGGCGCTGTATGTCAGCCTCGGTCGGGAACTGGTCCCCCTGGTGGCCGAATACCGCGCCGAAGTAGAAAGCAAGGCTGAGCAAGCCCTGGGGCTGCCGGTGCATGTCGGTGCCCTCGAGGGGCGCTGGAGTGGTCTGGCACCGGTGCTGCGGGTGCGTGACCTGCAAGTGGGCGAGGGTGCCTCGGCGTTGCGCCTGGATGAAGTCAAGGCCGTCCCTGACCTGTGGGCCAGCCTCAAGGCTCGCGAGTTGCGTTTGGCGCGCATCCAGCTAGGCGGGCTGCAACTGATTCTGCGTGAGGATGAGCAAGGCGCCTGGGCGCTCGAAGGCCTGCCACGTAAGGACGATACGCCATTGGACCCCGCCCAGGTGCTGCAACGCCTGCGACAACTGGGCAGGGTCGATGTCTTCGACAGCCAGGTGACCCTTCATCCCTGGCAACGCGATCCTCTCACCCTCACCTATGTGAGCCTGGGTTTGCAGGCCGGTGCGTCCCGCCAGGCCCTGGATCTGCGCGCGACCTTGCCGGACGGCCAACCCATGGCCGTCAGTCTGCATAGCCGCGCCAATGCCAAGGCCTGGCGCGACGGTGAGTTCGAAGCCTACCTGAGCCTGCCGCAAAGTGATTGGGCCCGCTGGTTGCCCCCACGTCTGTTGGGCCAGTGGAAGGCTCGTACCTTGCGGGCGGGGGGAGAGTTCTGGGTCGATTGGGGGCAGGGCCAGTTGCAACGGGCGGTGGTGCGACTCAATGCGCCGCAGCTGCGCGGTGCCTACAGCGAGCGCAAGGCAGTGACCCTCGATAACCTGGCATTGACCGCCTGGCTCCAGCGCGGCGAGGACGGTTTCGAAGGCGTGGTCGATTCGTTGGCCGTCAGTATCGGTAAGCAACGCTGGGAAACCCATGTACAGCTCAAGCAGCAGGCCGGCCAGGAGGCGAACCAGGAAAGCTGGCAGATCCAGGCCGACCGGCTCGACCTGACGCCGCTGACGCCGCTGGTCCAGGGGCTGGCGCCGTTGCCGGAAAAACTCATGGCTGTGGTAGATGCCCTCAAGGTCACCGGAGCGCTGCGCAATGTGCGCCTGGACGTGCGCCCCAAGGCAGAGGGAGACCAGCGCCTGCAGTTCGCCGCCAATCTCGAGAAGGTCGGCTTCGATGCCTATCACGGTGCCCCAGCGGCCGGTAACGTGAGTGGAAGCATCAGCGGCGACCTGGGGCAAGGCGAACTGCGTCTGGATACCGACGCCTTCATGTTGCATCTGTATCCCATCTTCGCCAAACCCTGGCACTACCAGAAGGCCAACGCACGGCTCACCTGGCGCCTGGACCAGGAAGGCTTCACCCTGATCGCGCCCTACATCAAGGTGCTGGGCGAAGAAGGCAAGATTGCCGCGGACTTCCTCATCCGTTTGCTGTTCGAGGAAGGGCGCGAGGATTACATGGACCTGCGCGTCGGTCTGACCGAAGGTGACGGGCGCTACACCGCCAAGTACCTGCCCGAGGTGCTCAGCCCAGCCTTGGACGAGTGGCTGCGCAGCGCCATCGTCAAAGGCAACGTCGATGAAGGCTACTTCCAGTATCAAGGCTCGCTGAACCATGGCGCCTCGCCTGAGGCGCGGAGCATCAGCCTGTTCTTCAAGGTGCACGACGCGGCGCTGGACTTCCAGCCCGGCTGGCCGCAGGTGCAGCAGGTCGATGGCGATGTGCTGATCGAGGACAGCGGTGTGCGCATCAAGGCCCGGCATGGCCTGCTGCTCGATACCCAGGTCAGCGATGTCAGTGTCGATATCCCTCATGTCGATGCCGGCGAGCGCAGCCATCTGTACCTTGATGGGGATTTCGAGGGTCGCCTGGGCGATGGCCTGAAGATTCTCCAGGAGGCTCCGATTGGCACCGGCGAGATCTTTGCCGGTTGGGAGGGCGAAGGGCCACTCAAGGGTAAGGTCAAGCTCGATATTCCCCTGGCGCATGGAGAACATCCGAAGGTCCAGGTGGATTTCGCCACCGCCGATGCGCGTCTGAAGGTCGCCCCGCCGAGTCTGGAGTTGAACCGTTTGAAGGGCGACTTCAGCTTTGATCTGGATAAAGGCCTCAGTGGCAAGGGCATCACCTTGCAGGCCTTCGGCAAACCGGTCGCGGCGCAGATTTTCGCCGAGGGCCAACCCGGTCAGATCCAGACCCGCATCGACGCCAGCGGCCAGATGACCCTCAAGGCGCTGACCGACTGGCTGAAGTTCACCCAGCCGCTGCCCGTATCAGGCGATCTCCCCTTCCAGTTACAAGTCAGTCTGGGTAGTCGTGATAACCGGCTGAGCGTCAATTCCTCGCTCAAAGGCTTGGCAATCGATCTGCCAGCCCCGTTCGGAAAAGCCGCGCAGGACACCCGCGACAGCCGTTTCAGCATGACGCTCAAAGGGCCTGAGCGGCGTATCGATGCGAGCTATGGCGAGCTCGCCCGCTTTGCCTATGCTGCACCTGCCGCCACGCTGGCCCAAGGGCGCGGGGAGCTGATGCTGGGCAGTGGCACCGCACAGCTGCCGTCTGGCCAGGGCCTGCGGGTGCGGGGGCGGATCGAATCGCTGGATATTGCACCCTGGCAAGCGCAGATGGAGCGCTTCGCAGGTCAAGACCCAGGCGGCAATGCACGGCAGAACCTGCAGGGCGTGGACCTGAGCATCGGTCAGCTCAAGGCGTTTGGCCTCGATCTGAACCAGGCAGTCGTGCGCCTGGCGCGCAGCAGCGGTGCCTGGGACGCGCGTCTGGACAGCCGAGAGGTCATTGGCAACGCACGCCTTCCCGATGCCAAGGCGGCGCCGATCGTCGTCAGATTGCAGAGCCTGCGCCTGCCGCCAGGGGATCCTGCGGGCAAGCAGCCTGAGGATGCGCCGGACCCGCTCGCTGAGTTCGACCCGCGCAAGGTACCGGCCCTGGATGTGACAATCGACAAGCTGTACCGCGGCGATGACCTGTTCGGCAGCCTGGCGGTCAAGCTGCGCCCCACACCGCGCGGCATGACTTTCAATGACGTCGACCTGGACCTCAAAGGCCTGCGTATCGATGGTAGCGGTGGCTGGGAGGGCGAGCCGGGGAGTACTGGCAGCTGGTACAAAGGGCGCCTGGAAGGCAAGAACTTGGCCGATGTACTCAAGGCGTGGGGCTTCGCGCCCACCGCCACCAGCCGTGATTTCCGCCTCGACGTGGATGGTCGCTGGCCCGGCTCGCCGGCGTGGGTGGCGCTCAAGCGTTTCTCCGGCAGTCTGGATGCCGCTTTGCGCTCCGGTCAGTTCGTCGAGGTCGAAGGCAGCGCCCAGGCACTGCGGGTATTCGGCCTGCTCAACTTCAACTCCATTGGTCGGCGCCTACGCCTGGACTTCTCCGACCTGTTCGACAAGGGCCTGGCCTACGACCGGGTCAAGGGCTTGCTGGTAGCAAGCCAAGGGGTCTATGTGACCCGCGAGCCGATCACCATCAAGGGCCCCTCGAGCAACTTCGAACTCGATGGCACGTTGGACCTGGTGAGCGATCGTGTCGATGCCAACCTGCAGGTCTCCTTGCCGGTCACCAACAACTTGCCGCTGGCCGCCTTGATCGTCGGCGCACCCGCCGTTGGGGGCGCCCTGTTCCTGGTGGACCGGCTGATCGGTGATCGTGTGTCGCGTTTTGCCAGCGTGAACTACCGCATCGAGGGGCCCTGGAAAGAGCCTAGAATGACCTTTGTGAAACCTTTCGAGAAACGCTAATGAAGTCAGCGGTCATCCAGATGGTCAGCCAGGACGATGTGCTGGCCAACCTGCAGCGCGCCAGGGCTCTGTTGGAGCAGGCTGCCGACGGCGGCGCCCGGCTGGCGGTGCTGCCGGAGAACTTCGCCGCCATGGGGCGGCGTGATGCGGCGGCGATCGGCCGCGCCGAAGCCCTTGGTCAGGGCCCGATCCTGCCTTGGTTGAAACGCACGGCCCGCGACCTCAGGTTATGGATTGTGGCCGGTACCTTGCCATTGCCGCCGGCCGACCAGCCGGATGCAAAGGCCCATGCCTGCTCCTTGCTGATCGACGAGCACGGTGAGGTCGCGGCGCGTTACGACAAGCTGCACTTGTTCGATGTGGATGTGGCCGACAACCGCGGGCGATATCGCGAGTCCGATGATTATGCCCACGGCAGCCAGGTGGTGGTCGCCGATACACCGGTAGGTCGTCTAGGGCTCACGGTGTGCTACGACCTGCGCTTCCCCGAGCTGTACAGCGCCTTGCGCGAGGCCGGCGCGGAACTGATCAGCGCTCCGGCGGCCTTCACCGCAGTGACCGGCGCGGCCCATTGGGAAGTGCTGATTCGTGCGAGGGCCATCGAAACCCAGTGCTACCTGTTGGCGGCAGCCCAGGGCGGCACCCATCCGGGACCACGGGAAACCCATGGTCATGCGGCGATCATCGACCCTTGGGGACGGATCATCGCCGAACAGGCGCGCGGCGAAGGCGTATTGCTGGCCGAGCGCGACAGCGAAGAACAGGCGTCCATCCGGGCGCGAATGCCGGTTGCCTTGCACCGGCGCTTTTTCTCGCAGGACGCCTTGCGGCCTGCGCACACCTCGGAGTGACTATGAGCCAGATGTTATCCACCGTCAGCGAACAGCTGCTGGCCCCGGGCGGACTGACCCTGGACAGCCTGCAGGCTGTGCTTGGCGAGTTGGCGGGGCCCGGTATCGATGCAGCCGACCTGTACTTCCAGGGGCAGATTTCAGAGACCTGGGCGCTGGAGGACGGCATCGTCAAGGAAGGCAGTTTCAACCTTGACCAAGGCGTGGGCGTGCGTGCCCAGTCCGGCGAAAAGACCGGCTTCGCCTACAGCAACGCCATCAACCTTGAGGCCCTGACCTCGGCGGCCCGCGCTGCTCGATCGATTTCACGCGCTGGGCAGGAAGGTCGTGTGCAGGCCTTCCGTAGCCAGGATGTGGTGGCCCTGTACGCCCCGGACAACCCGCTGGACGTGCTCAGTCGTGCCGAAAAAGTCGAACTGCTCAAGCGTGTGGATGCGGCCACTCGCGCTCTGGATCCGCGTATCCAGCAGGTCACCGTGAGCATGGCCGGGGTCTGGGAGCGGATCCTGGTGGCCGCGGTCGATGGCAGCCTGGCAGCTGATGTTCGCCCGCTGGTGCGCTTCAACGTCAGTGTGATCGTCGAGCAGAACGGTCGTCGCGAGCGTGGTGGCCAGGGCGGAGGCGGGCGTACCGACTACCGCTATTTCACCGAGGAGCGGGTCATGGGCTATGCCCGGGAGGCGCTTCGCCAGGCGCTGGTCAACCTCGAAGCCAAGCCGGCGCCGGCAGGTACCCTGCCGGTGGTCCTCGGCCCGGGCTGGTCCGGCGTACTGCTGCATGAAGCGGTGGGCCATGGCCTGGAAGGGGACTTCAACCGCAAGGGCAGCTCGGCCTACAGCGGGCGTATCGGCGAGCAGGTGGCCTCGACGCTGTGCACCATCGTCGACGACGGCACGCTCGAGGGGCGCCGTGGTTCGCTGAGCGTGGACGACGAGGGGACCCCGACCGAATGCACCACGCTGATCGAGAACGGCATTCTCAAGGGCTACATGCAGGACAAGCTCAATGCACGCCTGATGGGCATGGCGGTCACTGGCAACGGACGGCGCGAATCCTATGCCCACCTGCCGATGCCGCGCATGACCAACACCTACATGCGCGCCGGTGACAGCGACCCACAGGAAATCATCGCCTCGGTGAAAAAGGGCATCTACTGCGCCAACCTCGGTGGTGGCCAGGTTGATATCACCAGCGGCAAGTTCGTGTTCTCGACCAGCGAGGCCTACCTCATCGAGGATGGCAAGATCACTGCGCCGGTCAAGGGCGCGACCCTGATCGGCAATGGTCCGGAGGCGATGAGCCGGGTTTCGATGGTCGGCAACGACCTGGCATTGGACAGCGGCGTCGGGACGTGCGGCAAGGATGGGCAATCGGTGCCGGTGGGCGTTGGCCAACCGACCCTGAAACTGGACGCCATCACCGTGGGTGGTACAGGCGCGTGACAAGGATAGAGGACCGCTGCGCGGTCCTTGGGGATCTTACCGGGGCTGCATGGCAGCCCCGGAACGCTGGCCTCAGCGCAGGCCCCGTTGGGTCTCGTCGAGGTCGCGTATGTATTTGAAGACCTTACGCGCGGCGGCCGGCGGTTTGTTCCGGGCCTTCTCGTGCTGGGCATGACGGATCAGCGAGCGCAGGTGCTGGCGGTCGGTGTCGGGATACTCGTTGACGAAACGCTCGAGGTCCTCGTCATTGCCATCGACGAGGCGATCGCGCCAACGCTCCAGATTGTGGAAGCGTTCGTTGTACTGACGGCTCGAGCTGTCGATCTGTTCGAGCAGGGCATGGATGGCATCGATGTCCTGGTCGCGCATCAGCTTGCCGACGAACGACATGTGGCGTTTGCGAGCGCCATGGGCAGTGTGCTTGTGGGCTTCGGCCAGTGCCCGGCGCAGCTCGTCGGTCAGGGGCAGGCGAGCCAGGGTATCGGCCTTGAGCGTGGTGAGGCGCTCACCGAGCTCGACCAGCGCATGCAGCTCGCGCTTGATCTGGGTTTTGCTTTTTTCGCCGTCGAAGGCGTCGTCGTAAGAATCAACCATGGTGGCAGTCCGCTAGAAATCGCCGCCATGATAACCAGTCGGGGGCCGCTTGTCCGGCCCGGTCGTAGAATGACCCTAGCCGTACGCAGAATTTCGAGTGGAGAGAACCATGAGTGCAGTCCAGAGCGTAGGCCCCAAGGACCTGCCGGCGTTGCAGGAACAGGTCGAGGCGATCATCGCCGAAGCACGTCGCCAGGGCGCCAGCGCCTGCGAAGTGGCGGTATCGCTGGAGCAGGGCTTGTCCACCACGGTGCGTCAGCGCGAGGTCGAGACCGTCGAATTCAACCGCGATCAAGGTTTTGGTATCACCCTGTATGTTGGCCAGCGCAAAGGCTCGGCCAGTACATCGGCTAGCGGCCCGGACGCGATTCGCGAGACCGTGGCGGCTGCCCTGGCCATTGCCCAGCATACCTCCGAGGATGAATGCGCGGGCCTGGCCGATGCGGCGCTGATGGCCCGCGAGATCCCCGATCTCGACCTTTATCATGATTGGGCCTTGGAGCCGGAAAAGGCCGTCGAGATGGCATTGCTCTGTGAGGCCGCAGCCTTCGATGCCGACCCGCGCATCCTCAACGCCGATGGCACGACCTTGAACACCCACCAAGGCTGCCGGGTCTATGGCAACAGCCACGGTTTCATCGGCAGTTATGCCTCCACGCGCCATAGCCTGAGCTGCGTTATGATCGCCGAAGGCGAAGGGCAGATGCAGCGCGACTACTGGTACGACGTCAATCGCCAGGGCCAATTGCTGGCCGACCCGCGCAGCATCGGCCAGCGCGCCGCACAGCGCGCGGCCAGCCGCCTGGGCGCACGCCCGGTACCGACCTGCGAGGTGCCGGTGCTGTTCTCCGCGGAGCTGGCCGGCGGCTTGTTCGGCAGCTTCCTGTCGGCTATCTCCGGCGGTAACCTGTATCGCAAATCATCTTTCCTCGATGGCGCTATCGGCCAGCGCCTGTTCCCCACCTGGCTGACCCTCGATGAGCGTCCTCACCTGCCGCGAGCCCTAGGGAGCGCGGCCTTCGACGGCGATGGCCTGGCGACCTATGCAAAGCCGTTCGTAGAAAAGGGCGAACTGGTGTCCTACCTGCTGGGCACCTACTCCGGACGCAAGCTGGGCCTGCCGAGCACTGCCAATGCCGGCGGCGTGCATAACCTGTTCGTCACCCACGGTGTGGAAGACCAGGCCGCGTTGATCCGTCGTATGGGGCGCGGCTTACTGGTGACTGAGCTGATGGGGCATGGCCTGAACATGGTGACGGGCGATTACTCTCGCGGCGCGGCGGGCTTCTGGGTGGAGAATGGCGAAATCCAGTTCCCTGTCCAGGAAGTGACGATTGCCGGCAACATGAAGGATATGTTCCAGCAGATCGTCGCGATCGGTAGCGATATCGAAACCCGGAGCAATATTCACAGTGGCTCGGTGCTGATCGAGAGGATGACTGTGGCGGGGAGCTGAGGCTTGATACCTGATGTTCCTGACGCTTGGGCCGCTATGCGGCCCATCTCCTGCAGTGGTCGAATGACTGGGGAGGAGCTATGCAGGTACGGCTGGCCTGGGGTTACTCGCCTTCGTCGAAATAGTTGTTGATCAACTCGACCAAGGCGTCCATGGCCTCGTTGTCCTGCTCGCCTTCGGTCATCAAATGCACCTGGGTGCCCTTGCCCGCTGCAAGCATCATCACCGCCATGATGCTCTTGCCGTCCACCATTTTGTCGGGTGCACGCCCTACCCTGACCTGGCAGGGAAAGCGCCCGGCCACGCCAACGAACTTGGCTGCCGCCCGGGCGTGCAGGCCCAGCTTGTTGATGATGGTGATTTCGCGGGCGGGCATTGGGGTGCGGATCCTGTGGGCTAGAGGTCGCGATGACGGACCTGGACGTTTTTCAGGGATTGTTGCAAAAGCTGGCCCAGGCGCTCGGTCAGGTAGACCGAGCGGTGGTGACCGCCAGTGCAGCCAATCGCGATGGTGACATAAGCACGATTGCTGGCGGCGAAACGTGGCAGCCATTTGAGTAGATAGCTGGAGATGTCCTGGAACATCTCTTCGACATCCGGCTGGGCGGCCAGGTAGTCGATTACGGGTTGGTCCAGCCCGGAATGCTCGCGCAACTCGGGCTTCCAATACGGGTTTGGTAGGCAGCGCACATCGAACACCAGGTCGGCGTCCACGGGCATGCCGCGCTTGAAGCCGAAGGATTCCACCAGAAACGCCGTGCCGGGCTCGGGTTGATTGAGCAGGCGAAGCTTGATCGCGTCGCGCAACTGGTAAAGATTGAGGTTGGTGGTGTCGATCTTGAGGTCGGCCAGGTCGGCGATCGGACCCAGCAGCTCGCTTTCGACGCGGATCGCTTCGGCAAGGGAGCGATTGGCGTTGGTCAGCGGGTGGCGACGACGGGTTTCGGAGAAGCGCTTGAGTAGGGTCTCCTCGTCGGCATCCAGATACAGCACGTCACATTGGATGTGCCGGCTCCTGGCGTCCTCGAGCAATTCGGGGAAGCGCGTCAAATGGCTGGGCAGGTTGCGGGCGTCGATGGAGACGGCCACCTTCGGTTGAAGCAGCTCGGTATTGATCAGCGCGTTTTCTGCCAACTGGGGCAGCAGCCCGGCGGGCAGGTTGTCGATGCAGTAGTAACCGTTGTCTTCCAGTACATCGAGGGCGGTGCTTTTGCCGGAGCCGGACCGGCCGCTGACGATGATCAGGCGCATGCTTCAGTGCTCGTTCTGTGCGTCCAGGACTACCTGGTACAGGGCCTCGCTGCTGTCGGCGGCACGCAGGCGATCGCGGACCTCCTTGCGATCGAGCATGCTGGCGATCTGGCGCAGCAGTTCAAGGTGGGCGTCGGTGGCGGCCTCTGGCACAAGCAGGACGAACAGCAGGTCCACCGGCGCGCCATCAATGGCGTCATAGTCGATGGGGGCATCCAGGTGCAGCAGGGCGCTGACCGGTGCGGTGCAACCTTCGAGGCGGCAATGAGGGATGGCGATGCCGTTGCCGAAACCGGTGGAGCCGAGCTTTTCACGGCCAACCAGTTTTTCGAATACGTCTTCCATCTCCAGTTCGGGCACTTCCCTGGCGATCAGGGTGGCGATTTCCTGGAGCACGCGCTTTTTACTGCCGCCCGGCACGTTCACGAGGGAACGGCCGGGGGTCAGGATGGTTTCAAGTCGGATCATGGATGAGAGGGATCAGCGGGCGGCTGCACCTTGCAGCAGGCTTTGCTGTTTTTCCTTATGTTTTTTCAGTTGGCGGTCGAGCTTGTCAGCCAGGGCGTCGATCGCTGCATACATGTCTTGGTGTTCGGCATTGGCGACCACTTCACCGCCGGGGATCTGGAGTGTGGCCTCCACCTTCTGCTGCAGTTTTTCGACCTTCATGATCACTGTCACGTTGGTGATCTTGTCGAAATGCCCCTCCACGCGGGCGAGCTTTTCAAGGACATACTCGCGCAGTGGTTGAGTGACTTCTACATGCTGTCCACTGATGTTGACTTGCATACAGCTTCTCCTTTGTTGCCCGTGCATAAAGGGCAGGTATTGCACCTGCCACTGAAACGCTATGGCTCTGCCAGGGGCTACATCAGTCGCTTGCGCTCACTCGACGGTGCGATGCCGAGGGACTCGCGGTACTTGGCGACGGTGCGACGGGCTACCTGGATGCCTTGTGCCTCCAGTAAACCAGCGATCTTGCTGTCACTCAATGGCTTTTTCTGATTTTCCGCCGCAACCAGTTTCTTGATGATCGCGCGGATCGCCGTAGACGAGCATTCACCGCCTTCGGAGGTGCTTACATGGCTCGAGAAAAAGTATTTCAGTTCGTAGATACCGCGTGGGGTATGCATGTATTTCTGCGTAGTGACCCTGGAGATGGTCGACTCGTGCATGCCCACCGCTTCGGCGATATCGTGCAGTACCAGCGGCTTCATCGCCTCGTCACCATGGTCCAGGAAGCCTCGCTGGTGCTCGACGATCTGGGTGGCGACCTTCATCAGTGTCTCATTGCGACTTTGCAGGCTCTTGATGAACCAGCGCGCTTCTTGCAACTGGTTGCGCATGAAAGTGTTGTCGGCGCTGGTATCGGCGCGGCGGACGAAACCAGCATACTGCGGGTTGACCCGCAGGCGTGGTATCGCTTCCTGGTTCAGTTCGACCAGCCAGCGGTCGCTGTCCTTGCGCACGATGACGTCGGGGACGACGTACTCGGGCTCGCTGGACTCGATCTGCGAGCCAGGGCGCGGGTTCAGGCTCTGCACCAGTTCGATGACCTGGCGCAGTTCGTCCTCCTTGATCTTCATGCGACGCATCAGCTGGCTGTAATCGCGGCTGCCGAGCAGATCGATGAAGTCGGTGACCAGGCGCTGCGCCTCGGCCATCCAGGGAGTGTTCGCCGGTAGCTGGCGCAGTTGCAGCAGCAGGCACTCGCCCAGGCTGCGGGCGCCGATGCCGGCGGGTTCGAACTGCTGGATGCGGTGCAGTACCGCTTCGACTTCGTCGAGCTCGATATCCAGTTCGGGGTCGAAGCCTGCGCAGATTTCTTCGAGGCTGTCCTCCAGGTAACCCTGTTCGTTGATGCTGTCGATCAGGGTCACGGCGATCAGCCGGTCGGTGTCGGACATCGGCGCCAGGTTAAGTTGCCACAGAAGATGGCTCTGCAAGCTTTCACCGGCGGAGGTGCGTGTGGTGAAGTCCCACTCGTCGTCATCGCTGGCAGGTAGGTTGCTGGCGCTGGTCTGGTAGATGTCTTCCCAGGCCGTGTCCACAGGCAGCTCGTTGGGGATGCGCTCGTTCCATTCGCCTTCCTCCAGGTTTTCGGCACTGTTGGTGCTTTCCTGGAAGCTGCTCTCCTGGGCTTCGGCAGTCGGCTTGCTTTCGGCGTTGTCGGCCATTGGGTCGCTGTTGTCGAAGTCGTCGCCGTCTTCCTGACGTTCGAGCATCGGATTGGACTCCAGCGCTTCCTGGATTTCCTGTTGCAGGTCCAGGGTGGATAGCTGGAGCAGACGGATGGCCTGTTGCAACTGCGGGGTCATCGTCAGTTGCTGGCCCATTTTTAGGACGAGCGATGGTTTCATGGCTGGGGCTTAATACCTTGTTCGCCGGCGCGCATGCGCCATCCACTACACGTAGGGCGCCGAGGCGCCAATTTTAAGCAAGTTATATGCCTGAAATTGTAGCGTTTGCCTAGAGCACTGTGTCACTTCCTTCAGTGCCCCAAGCAGACTCCGGGCCTTTAGAGTCGGAACTCGTGGCCCAGGTAAACCTCCTTGACCAGATCGTTGGCCAGGATGGTCTCGGCGTCGCCCTCGGCGATCAGCTGACCATCATTGACGATGTAGGCGGTTTCACAGATATCAAGGGTTTCACGGACGTTGTGGTCGGTGATCAGTACGCCGATGCCCTTGGCCTTGAGGTGATGGATGATCTGTTTGATATCGCCAACGGAGATCGGGTCGACACCAGCGAAGGGTTCGTCCAGCAGGATGAACTTCGGTGCGGTGGCCAAGGCGCGGGCGATCTCGACCCGACGGCGTTCGCCGCCGGAGAGGCTCATGCCAAGGTTGTCGCGGATGTGGCTGATGTGGAACTCCTGCAGAAGGCTTTCCAGCTCCTTTCTCCGGCCGTCACGATCGAGTTCCTTGCGGGTCTCGAGGATGGCCATGATGTTGTCGGCCACCGACAGCTTGCGGAAGATCGAGGCTTCCTGGGGCAGGTAGCCGATGCCGGCGCGGGCGCGACCGTGCATGGGCTGATGGCTGACGTCCAGGTTGTCGATCAGTACGCGTCCCTGGTCGGCGCGGACCAGGCCTACGATCATGTAGAAGCAGGTGGTCTTGCCGGCGCCGTTGGGGCCGAGCAGGCCGACGATCTGACCGCTGTCGATCGAAAGACTGACGTCGCGGACAACCTGGCGGCTCTTGTAGCTCTTGGCCAAGTGCTGGGCTTTGAGGGTTGCCATTTACTCGGCCTTCTTCTTCGGCTGGATCACCATGTCGATACGCTGACGTGGCGAAGTCACATTGCCACCACGACCGGCGGTGGCCACCTGGGTCTTGGTGTTGTAGACGATTTTCTCGCCTTCGGTGGTGTTGCCTTCGTTCTCGACCTTGGCGCGATCGGTGAGGATCACCATGTCTTTCTGCGCCTGGTACTGGATGGTCACGCCCCAGCCCTTCATCTTGTCGGGCTTGGCTGCGCTCTGCTGCTGCTCGAAATAGGCCAGGTTGCCCACCGAGGTGACCACGTCGATGTCGCCGGAGGCGGCACGGGTAATGGTGACGGTGTTGCCTTTGATCATCATCGAACCCTGGGTGATGATCACGTCGCCGGTATAGGTGGCGACGCCTTGCTTGTCGTCCAGGTGAGCGTTGTCAGCCTGGATGCGGATAGGCTGGTCACGATCGTTCGGCAGGGCCAAGGCGCTCGCGCTTCCCAGTGCCGCGCTCAGGCTGAGCAAAAAGGGGAGGGTGTTAACGAGCCTCATACTGTCCTCTTACGTTGGACAGCAGGTCCATCCTGCCGTCTTTCAAATACGCTTTCATTCCTTTGCCCGTAGTCGTCCCACCGGCGCCGTCGATTCTAACGGCTTGCTCGGTCTGCGCATATTGCTTCTGCGGGAAGACGGTCATGCGGGTGGTGGTGATGATCGTTTCGCGCTGCTTTTCATCGGTGCGGGCAACCCGGACCTTGTCGATCAGTTCGACCTCGGTGCCGTCCGGGTTGACCTCAGCGCGCACGCTCTGCACATGCCAGGGATACTGAGTGCCCCGGTACATGTGCAGGTCCGGCGTGGTCACCAGAGTGATCTCGCTGGCCTTGAGGTGCTCTACCTTGTCGGCGGTCATTTCGTACTGCACCTTGCCATCAGGCAGGTACTGCACGCTGTGGGCATTGATCGCATAGTAGTCGATGGCATTTTCATCGACCTGGGCCACCGGCTTTTCGAGGAAGCTCTCGGGGCTGATGTTCCAGTAGCCGACGGCCACCAGCAGTGCGGCGATCGCACCGAGCAGCACGATATTTCTGGCTTTCTTGCTGAACATGTCTGGCCTTAGAGGTAGTTGGCGTTGGCAGCGTCCAGGGTGCCCTGGGCCTGCATGATCAGTTCACAGAACTCGCGTGCGGCACCTTCGCCGCCGCGGGCCTGGGTCACGCCATGGGCGTGCTGGCGAACGAACGGGGCGGCGCTTGCCACTGCCATGCCAAGGCCTACACGGCGGATCACCGGCAGGTCTGGCAGGTCATCGCCCAGGTAGGCGACCTGTTCATAGCTTAGGCCCAGTTCGGCGAGCAGGCCGTCGAGCACCACCAGTTTGTCCTCGCGGCCCTGGAACAGGTGTGGGATGCCGAGGTTTTTCGCTCGGCGCTCGACCACCGGAGTCTTGCGCCCGCTGATGATCGCTGTGGTCACGCCCGAAGCCATGAGCATCTTGATGCCGTGGCCATCCAGGGTGTTGAAGGTCTTGAACTCGCTGCCGTCTTCAAGGAAATACAGGCGACCATCGGTCAACACGCCATCGACATCGAACACGGCCAGTTTGATGGCTTTGCCGCGTTGCAGAAGATCCTGGTTCATTGCATTGCACTCCATCACATCACGCCTGCGCGCAGCAGGTCATGCATGTTCAAGGCACCGATGGGGCGGTCGTTCTGGTCGACCACCACCAGCGCGTTGATCTTGTTGTCTTCCATGATGCGCAAGGCCTCGGCGGCGAGCATCTCGGCACGGGCAGTCTTGCCGTGGACGGTCATCACCTGGTCGATGATGGTCGTGTGCACATCGATGTTGCGCTCCAGGGCGCGGCGCAGGTCGCCGTCGGTGAACACCCCGGCCAGTCGGCCGTCGGCCTCTAGGACCACGGTCATGCCTACCAGGCTTTTGCGCGACATCTCTACCAGGGCGTCCTTGAGCAGGGTGCCGCGCGGCACGATCGGCAGTGCTTCTCCGGTATGCATGACGTTTTCCACCTTCAGCAGCAGGCGGCGACCCAGCGCGCCTCCCGGATGGGAGAAGGCGAAGTCCTCGGCCGTGAAACCGCGTGCCTCGAGCAGGGCGATGGCCAGCGCGTCACCGAGCACCAGGGCCGCGGTGGTGGAGGAGGTGGGTGCAAGATTGAGCGGGCAGGCCTCCTGGGCGACGCTGGCATCGAGGTTGACCTCGGCGGCCTGGGCCAGGGGAGAGTCCGGGTTGCCGGTGAGGCTGATCATCTGAATGCCCAGGCGCTTGATCAGTGGCAGCAGGGTAACGATTTCGGCGGTGCTGCCGGAGTTGGACAGGGCCAGGATGACGTCGTCGCGGGTGATCATGCCCATGTCGCCGTGGCTGGCCTCGGCCGGGTGCACGAAAAATGCTGGGGTGCCGGTGCTGGCAAGGGTCGCGGCGATCTTGTTGCCGATATGGCCCGACTTGCCCATGCCGAGCACGACGACTCGGCCTTTGCTGTTCAGAATCAGCTCACAAGCCTTGACGAAATTACCGTCGATGCGGGGCAGCAGGCCCTCTACGGCTTCGAGTTCCAGGCGCAGGGTGCGCTGGGCGGATTGGATCAGCTCGCTGGATTGGCTCATGTCGGAAAGCAATGTCTGGTAAAAAAGGTGCCGATTATAACGGCAATGTGCGAAACCCTCATCTTTCGTTTGCCTGGGTTGCTGTCGCGGGCCTGAACAGCTCCTGCAATGGCCTTGGGGGCGGCATTGCAGCGGTGCTATAGTTCGCCGCTATTCAGCCCGGCAGGGATGCGTGTGCCTTCATGAAGAGGGTAGGCGTCCATTGCAGACGAGGCTGCATCGCAAGGAGTCTAGATGAGTGTGGATAGCGCCTACGCGGTCGAGTTGAAGGGGGTTACCTTCAAGCGCGGTTCGCGCAGCATTTTCAGCAATGTCGACATACGCATCCCGCGGGGCAAGGTCACCGGCATCATGGGGCCCTCCGGGTGCGGCAAGACAACCTTGTTGCGTCTGATGGGCGCGCAGTTGCGCCCCTCCAGCGGCGAGGTTTGGGTCGCTGGGCAGAATCTGCCGAGCCTGTCGCGCAGCGACCTGTTCGATGCGCGCAAGCAGATGGGCGTTCTGTTCCAGAGCGGTGCCTTGTTCACCGATCTCGACGTTTTCGAGAACGTTGCCTTCCCATTGCGGGTGCACACCCAACTGTCGGACGAGATGATCCGCGACATCGTCTTGATGAAGCTGCAGGCCGTGGGCCTGCGCGGGGCCATCGACCTGATGCCGGACGAACTGTCCGGTGGCATGAAACGCCGGGTGGCGCTGGCTCGGGCGATCGCGCTGGATCCACAGATCCTCATGTACGACGAGCCTTTCGTCGGACAGGACCCCATCGCCATGGGGGTGCTCGTGCGCCTGATCCGACTGCTCAACGACGCCCTTGGGATCACCAGCATCGTGGTCTCCCACGACCTGGCCGAGACCGCGAGCATCGCCGACTACATCTACGTGGTCGGTGATGGCCAGGTGCTGGGGCAGGGTACGCCCGACGAGCTGATGGGGTCGGATAATCCGCGTATCCGTCAGTTCATGAAGGGTGATCCGGATGGCCCGGTGCCCTTTCACTTTCCTGCGCCTGACTATCGCGCCGATCTGCTGGGGGCGCGGTGATGCGCAGAAAATCCATACTCGAACGCATTCGTCTGTTCGGCCGCTCGGCCATCGACATCCTGGCTGTGCTCGGCCGCTCCTGCCTGTTCCTCGGGCACGCCATGGGGGGGCGCGGGGGCATTGGTGGCGGCTTCCAGTTGCTGGTCAAGCAGCTCTATTCGGTAGGTGTGCTGTCGCTGGCGATCATTGTGGTTTCCGGCGTGTTCATCGGTATGGTGCTGTCGCTGCAGGGCTACAGCATTCTCACCAAGTACGGCTCGGAGCAGGCTGTCGGGCAGATGATCGCCCTGACCTTGCTGCGTGAGCTCGGGCCGGTTGTGACTGCCTTGCTGTTCGCCGGACGCGCGGGCTCGGCCCTGACCGCTGAGATCGGCAACATGAAGTCGACTGAGCAGCTGTCCAGTCTGGAAATGATCGGCGTCGACCCGCTCAAGTACATCGTCGCCCCGCGTCTGTGGGCCGGTTTCATCTCGCTGCCGATGCTGGCGCTGATCTTCAGCGTGGTCGGTATCTGGGGCGGGTCCTGGGTGGCCGTGGACTGGCTGGGTGTCTACGAGGGCTCGTTCTGGGCCAACATGCAAAACAGTGTTTCCTTCACCGACGACGTGCTTAACGGGTTGATCAAAAGCGTTGTGTTCGCCTTCGTCGTGACCTGGATCGCCGTGTTCCAGGGGTATGACTGCGAACCCACTTCGGAAGGGATCAGCCGTGCCACCACCAAGACCGTGGTCTATGCCTCGTTGGCAGTCCTGGGTCTGGACTTTATTCTGACCGCCTTGATGTTTGGAGATTTCTGATGCAAAACCGCACCCTGGAAATCGGTGTCGGCCTGTTCCTGCTGGCTGGGATCCTGGCGTTGCTGCTGCTGGCCTTGCGCGTCAGTGGTTTGTCCGCAAGCCCCAGCAGCGACACCTATAAAGTTTATGCATACTTCGACAATATCGCTGGTTTGACGGTCAGAGCTAAAGTGACCATGGCCGGTGTGACCATCGGCAAGGTCACGGCCATCGATCTGGATCGCGACTCCTATACCGGTCGGGTGACCCTGCAGTTGGACAAGAGCGTCGACAATCTGCCGACCGACTCCACTGCTTCTATCCTGACCGCCGGACTGCTCGGCGAGAAGTACATCGGCATCAGCGTGGGCGGTGAAGAGGACATGCTCAAGGATGGCTCTACCATCCATGACACCCAGTCGGCACTGGTGCTGGAAGATCTGATTGGCAAGTTCCTGCTCAACTCCGTGGGCAAGGAACCCAAAGAAGCCCAACCCGCTAATTAAGGAGTTCCCATGATTTCGATCCTGCGACGCGGCCTGCTGGTCCTTTTGGCGGCCTTTCCACTGCTTGCCCTGGCGGTGCCTGGGCAAGCCCCTCGTGATGTGGTGCAAGGCACCACCGATGCGCTGTTGAGCGACCTCAAAGCCAACAAGGAACAGTACAAGACCAACCCACAGGCCTTCTACGATGCACTCAATCGCATCCTTGGCCCGGTGGTCGATGCCGATGGCATCTCCAAGAGCATCATGACCGTGAAGTACTCGCGCAAGGCCACGCCTGAGCAGATGCAGCGCTTCCAGGAAAACTTCAAGCGTAGCCTGATGCAGTTCTATGGCAACGCGCTGCTGGAGTACAACAACCAAGGCATCACCGTCGATCCGGCCAAGACTGAAAATGGCGATCGCGCCAGCGTCGGGATGAAGGTCACCGGCAACAACGGTGCGGTTTATCCGGTCCAGTACACCATGCAGAAGCTCGGTGATGAGTGGAAGGTACGTAACGTGATCGTCAACGGCATCAACATCGGCAAGCTGTTCCGTGATCAGTTCGCCGATGCCATGCAGCGCAATGGCAACAACCTGGACAAGACCATCGACGGCTGGGCCGGCGAAGTGGCCAAGGCCAAGGAAGCGGCCGACAATTCGCCAGACAAGGAAGTGAAATGAGCGAAGCTGGCGTGAGCATGGCCGAGCCGGGCGTCCTGCGCCTGTCCGGGGTGCTGGACTACCGCAGCGGTCCGGCCCTGCGCAAGGAAGGCCAGGCGCTGATCGCGGCGTGTCGTGAGTCCAAGCTGGTGCTCGATTGCTCCTCGGTGGCCAAGTCCAGCAGCGTGGGTCTCTCCCTGCTGCTGGGCTTCATCCGTGATGCCCAGGCCGCAGGCAAGGGCTGGGAGCTGCGTGGCATGCCCGATGACATGCGGGAAATCGCCGGGGTTTATGACCTCGATGAAGTGCTGGCGGGCTGATGGTTCGCCACTAAGGGATAGCCCCTCGGTCAGCGCACCCCAGCATGGGCTTCGCAGGCGAGGGGCTTTTTTGTATGATGGCCGACCCGCGCGCACTGGGCGCCGATTGAGGTTGAGCATGCAGGCCGTAGAAGTTAAAAGCTTCCTTGAAGAGAAATTGCCGGGAACCCGGGTCGAAGTTGAGGGCGAAGGCTGCAACTTCCAGTTGAACGTGATCAGCGACGAGCTGGCCGGCCAGAGCCCGGTCAAGCGCCAGCAGGCGATCTATGCTCACCTGAATCCGTGGATCGCCGATGGCAGCATCCATGCGGTAACCATGAAATTTTTCAGCAGCGCAGCCTGGGCTGAGCGCACCTGAGCCAACGTTGGCGGCGAGATTGCAATGGACAAACTGATTATCACTGGCGGCGCGCGCCTCGACGGCGAGATCCGCATTTCCGGGGCGAAGAACGCCGCCCTGCCAATTCTTTCGGCGACCCTGCTGGCTGACGGCCCGGTCACCGTAGGCAACCTGCCACACCTGCACGACATCACCACCATGATCGAGCTGTTCGGCCGCATGGGCATTGAGCCTGTGATCGACGAGAAGCTCTCGGTGGAGATCGACCCGCGCACCATCAAGACCCTGGTTGCGCCCTACGAGCTGGTCAAGACCATGCGTGCCTCGATCCTCGTGCTCGGCCCGATGGTCGCCCGTTTCGGTGAAGCCGAAGTCGCGCTGCCTGGCGGTTGCGCCATCGGTTCGCGCCCTGTAGACCTGCACATCCGCGGTCTCGAGGCCATGGGTGCGAAGATCGAAGTCGAAGGTGGCTACATCAAGGCCAAGGCGCCTGAAGGCGGCCTGCGGGGTGCGCACTTCTTCTTCGACACCGTCAGCGTCACCGGTACCGAGAACATCATGATGGCTGCTGCCCTGGCCAAGGGCCGCAGCGTGCTGCAGAACGCTGCCCGCGAGCCTGAAGTGGTCGACCTGGCCAACTTCCTGATTGCGATGGGTGCCAAGATCCAAGGCGCCGGCACCGACACCATCACTATCGATGGCGTCGAGCGCCTGCACTCGGCTACCTACCGCGTAATGCCCGACCGTATCGAGACCGGCACCTACCTGGTCGCCGCTGCCGTTACCGGCGGTCGCGTGAAGGTCAAGGACACCGATCCGACCATCCTTGAAGCCGTACTGGAAAAACTCAAGGAAGCGGGTGCCGAAGTCACCGCTGGCGAAGACTGGATCGAACTGGACATGCACGGCAAGCGGCCGAAGGCCGTCAACCTGCGTACCGCTCCGTACCCGGCCTTCCCGACCGACATGCAGGCGCAGTTCATCTCGCTCAACGCCATCGCCGAAGGCACTGGCGCGGTGATCGAGACCATCTTCGAAAACCGCTTCATGCACGTCTATGAAATGCACCGCATGGGTGCGCAGATCCAGGTCGAAGGCAACACCGCCATCGTGACTGGGGTCAAGGCGCTCAAGGGTGCGCCGGTCATGGCTACGGACTTGCGGGCTTCGGCCAGCCTGGTGCTGTCGGCCCTGGTCGCCGAGGGCGATACCCTGATCGACCGCATCTACCACATCGACCGTGGTTACGAGTGCATCGAGGAAAAACTGCAGATGCTCGGGGCGAAGATCCGCCGCGTACCGGGCTAGTCTGTTCGGCGCAGGGATGCGCCTACCGAATTCCATGCGGCCGGGCGCTTGCCCGGTCGGCTGTAGCCGCTTAAGGACCGACGTTTCCCATGTTGACCATCGCGCTATCCAAGGGCCGAATCCTCGACGATACCCTGCCATTGCTGGCTGAGGCCGGTATCGTGCCGACCGAGAATCCGGACAAGAGCCGCAAGCTGATCATCCCGACGACCCAGGACGATGTGCGCCTGCTGATCGTGCGCGCCACCGACGTGCCGACTTATGTCGAGCATGGTGCCGCTGACCTCGGTGTAGCCGGCAAGGACGTGCTGATGGAATACGGCGGTCAGGGCTTGTACGAGCCGCTGGACCTGCAGATCGCCCGCTGCAAGCTGATGACCGCTGGAGCAGTCGGCGCGCCGGAGCCCAAGGGGCGTCTGCGCGTGGCCACCAAGTTCGTCAATGTAGCCAAGCGCTATTACGCCGAGCAGGGTCGTCAGGTCGACATCATCAAGCTGTACGGTTCCATGGAGCTGGCACCGCTGATCGGTCTGGCCGACAAGATCATCGACGTGGTCGACACCGGCAACACCCTGCGTGCCAACGGTCTGGAACCCCAGGAGCTGATCGCAACCATCAGCTCGCGCCTGGTGGTCAACAAAGCCTCCATGAAAATGCAGCATGCCCGCATCCAGAGCCTGATCGACACCCTGCGCCAGGCCGTCGAATCGCGACACCGCGGCTGACCTTCGCGCGCGACTTTCTGTCGCGCCCGTCTATCCGCGTCATAGCCATTTTTCTCGGGTGCCCGCGCGGATGGACTGGTAGCCTAGGGCGCCTGAGCATTCGCTAATAAAACGAGGCCCTCGTCATGACCGTGTCCACTGCAATTGCCCGTCTCAATGCCGCTGATCCGGATTTCGCCCGACATCTGGATCATCTGCTGAGCTGGGAAAGCGTGTCCGATGACGCGGTCAATCAGCGCGTGCTCGACATCATCAAGGCTGTCCGCGAGCGGGGCGATGCCGCGTTGGTCGAGTTCACCCAGCGTTTCGATGGTGTCGAGGCCAAGGGCATCGATGACCTGATCCTGGGCCGCGAACGCCTGGAGCTGGCATTGACCCGCATCACTCCCACCCAGCGCGAAGCCTTGGAGATCGCCGCCAGCCGCGTGCGTAGCTACCACGAGCGGCAGAAGCAGGATTCCTGGCAGTACACCGAGGCTGATGGCACCGTGCTAGGCCAGAAGGTCACGCCGCTGGACCGTGCCGGCCTGTACGTGCCGGGCGGCAAGGCCTCGTACCCATCTTCGGTGCTGATGAACGCCATCCCGGCCAAGGTCGCCGGGGTGTCCGAAGTGGTGATGGTGGTGCCGACCCCACGGGGTGAGGTCAACGAACTGGTACTGGCCGCCGCGTGCATCGCGGGCGTTGATCGCGTCTTCACCATTGGGGGTGCCCAAGCCGTTGCGGCCTTGGCCTACGGTACCGAGAGCGTGCCCCAGGTGGACAAGATCGTCGGTCCGGGGAACATCTACGTGGCCACTGCCAAGCGCCATGTGTTCGGCCAGGTCGGCATCGACATGATCGCCGGTCCGTCGGAAATTCTCGTGGTCTGCGACGGCCAGACCGACCCGGACTGGATCGCCATGGACCTGTTCTCCCAAGCCGAGCACGACGAGGATGCCCAGGCGATCCTCGTCAGCCCTGACGCCGCTTTCCTTGATCGCGTGGCTGCCAGCATTGCCAAGCTGCTGCCGACCATGGAGCGTGCCGAGATCATCGAGAAGTCGATCAGTGGCCGTGGCGCGCTGATCCAGGTTCGCGACATGCAGCAGGCCATGGACGTTGCGAACCGCATTGCTCCCGAGCACCTGGAGCTTTCGGTCGCCGATCCGCAGGCATGGTTGCCGCAGATCCGCCACGCGGGCGCGATCTTCATGGGGCGTCACACCAGCGAAGCCTTGGGCGACTACTGCGCCGGCCCCAACCATGTGCTTCCGACCTCCGGTACCGCGCGCTTCTCCTCGCCGCTGGGGGTGTATGACTTCCAGAAGCGTTCGTCGATCATCTTCTGCTCGGAGCAGGCCGCTTCCGAGCTTGGCCGCACAGCATCGGTCCTGGCGCGCGGCGAATCGCTGACCGCCCACGCCCGCAGTGCTGAATACCGCATCCTCACCGAAAGCAAGGGGAACTGAACATGAGCCGTTTCTGGAGCCCCTTCGTCAAGGACCTGGTGCCTTACGTACCGGGGGAGCAACCCAAGCTGACCCGCCTGGTCAAGCTCAATACCAACGAGAACCCCTACGGCCCGTCGGCCAAGGCCCTGGAGGCCATGCAAGGCGAGCTGAACGACAACCTGCGCCTGTACCCGGACCCGAACGGTGATCGGCTCAAGCAGGCGGTCGCCGACTACTATGGCGTCACTGCCCAGCAGGTGTTCGTCGGCAACGGCTCGGATGAAGTGCTGGCGCACATTTTCCACGGCTTGTTCCAGCACGATGCGCCGCTGTTGTTCCCGGACATCAGCTACAGCTTCTACCCGGTCTACTGCGGCCTTTACGGAATCGCATTCGAGCAGGTGGCGCTGGATGAGCAGTTCCAGATCCGTATCGAGGACTATAAAAAGCCCAACGCCGGAATCATCTTCCCCAACCCCAACGCACCGACCGGTTGCCTGTTGCCGTTGCAGGCGATCGAGCAACTGCTGCAGGCCAACCGTGACTCGGTGGTGGTGGTGGATGAAGCCTATATCGATTTCGGCGGCGAGACCGCCATCAGCCTGGTGGACCGCTACGATAACCTGCTGGTGACCCA
The DNA here is from genome assembly GCF_051913525.1 of Pseudomonas sp. PKS. NCBI lineage: Bacteria > Pseudomonadati > Pseudomonadota > Gammaproteobacteria > Pseudomonadales > Pseudomonadaceae > Pseudomonas > Pseudomonas sp. PKS. The sequence continues at coordinate 36,057 of NZ_JBEGDO010000035.1, forward strand.
GACCCTGTCCAAGTCGCGCTCCCTGGCCGGCCTGCGGGTCGGCCTGGCGGTGGGGCATCCCGCGCTGATCGAGGCGCTGGAGCGGATCAAGAACAGCTTCAACTCCTACCCACTTGACCGCATGGCGATCGTGGGTGCGGCGGCAGCGTTCGAAGACCGGGCCTACTTTGACCAGACCTGCCGCAAGGTGATCGAGAGCCGTGAGGCGTTGGTCGAGCAATTGACGGCGCGCGGTTTTGAAGTGCTGCCTTCGGCGGCCAACTTCATCTTTGCACGGCACCCTGAGCGTGATGCTGCCCAAGTGGCGGCGCGTCTGCGGGAGCAGGGGGTGATCGTGCGACACTTCAAGCAAGAGCGGATTGCGCAGTTCCTTCGGATTACCATCGGGACACCGGAGCAGAACCAGGCGTTGCTTGATGCGCTGTGAGTAAGTAGGTGGATGGGTGGTTGGTGGTTCGACGGGCGTGGAGTTATCCGTTGATGTGCTGACACTGATCACCTGTTCGCCCTTATGTTGGTTGTGGGTTTTGAGGTTTGTGGGCTTATCCGTTTGATTTGGCGACGGTTAGTC
>NZ_JBEGDO010000036.1:0-34422 GCF_051913525.1 Pseudomonas sp. PKS
ATGGAGGTTTGCGCAGCAAACCGGAGGCCGCGAAGCCCCGAAAGGCACCGGAGCGGAGGGAACCCCGGAGCGCAGCGCAGGGGCCGTATGCGGGAGCAAAACGGCTTTGGTTACTTTGGCCAAGACCAAAGTGACCCGCCGTGAAGGCGGAAAGCGCCGGGGGCGCCGCCACCAACACCGGATATTCACACAACCTGAAAGCCCAAACCCAAACCCAACACAAAAAAACCACCACCCCCTATCTGGTCTAGTCTGAAAAAGACCGATACCGGACCAAGGCCCCACACAAGTGCCCGGACCGGCCAAACCATTGGAGTCCCTGGGAGGTGCCCTCATGAGCCTGCTGCTCGAGCCTTACACCCTGCGTCAGTTGACCCTGCCCAACCGCATTGCCGTTTCCCCCATGTGCCAGTACTCCGCTGTAGATGGTCTGGCCAATGACTGGCACCTGGTGCACCTGGGCAGCCGCGCCGTTGGCGGTGCTGGCCTGGTGATCACCGAAGCGACGGCGGTGACCCCCGACGGCCGTATCAGTGCCGAGGACCTGGGCCTGTGGAATGACGCACAGATCCCACCCCTGCAACGCATCACCCGCTTCATCACGGCCCAAGGCGCCGTGCCGGGCATCCAGCTTGCCCACGCTGGACGCAAGGCCAGCACCCATCGCCCCTGGCTGGGCAAGCATGGCAGCGTGACGGTCGAGGAGGGCGGTTGGCAGCCGGTCGGCCCATCCCGGATCGCCTTCGATCCAGAGCACACCGTGCCCCGCGAACTCTCCGAGGACGAGATCGCCGGTATCGTCCAATCCTTTGCCGATGCCGCCCGTCGAGCATTGGCTGCGGGTTTCAAGGTAGTCGAAGTGCATGCCGCCCACGGTTATCTGCTGCACCAGTTCCTTTCGCCGCTGAGCAACCAGCGCCGGGACCGCTACGGCAGCTGCTTCGAGAACCGCATCCGCCTGACCCTGGAGGTGACTGAGGCGGTGCGCAATGTCTGGCCCCAAGAGCTGCCGCTGTTCGTGCGGGTGTCGGCCACCGATTGGGTCGAAGACGGCTGGAACCCGGATGAAACCGTCGAACTGGCCCGGCGCCTGCGCACCCTCGGCGTGGACTTGATCGACGTGTCCTCCGGCGGTACCTCGGTCAACGCCGAGATTCCCACGGGGCCTGGCTACCAGACTCGCTTCGCCGAGCGTGTACGCAAGGAGTCGGAAATCGCCACCGGCACGGTCGGCATGATCACCGAACCGGCCCAGGCCGAACACATCCTGCGAACCGGTCAGGCAGACATCATCTTCCTCGCCCGTGAATTGCTACGCGACCCCTACTGGCCCCTGCATGCCGACGATGACCTGGGCGGCAACAAGGCCACCTGGCCAGCCCAGTACCAGCGCGCGACCAGCCGGGCCAACCCGATCCATGAGTCGGACTTGAGGGACTGAAGCCCACCTCTTCGAGTATTACCAACAAGGTTTACCCGCGAATGCGACGGTGAGTTCACTGACGCATTCGCGGGTAAACGCCACAGTTGCTCTCACACGGTGGCTCGGAATCAAATCGAGGCTGTAAACAGCCCCGACCCGTTCGCTTCTGGCTCAGTGCTTGATCATCACATGCCGCACGCAGGTGTAGTCCTCGAGCCCATACATCGACATGTCCTTGCCGTAACCCGAATGCTTCTGACCGCCATGAGGCATTTCGCTGACCAGCATGAAGTGGGTGTTGACCCAGGTGCAGCCATATTGAAGGCGCGCGGCCAAGCGGTGTGCGCGGCCGGTGTCGCGGGTCCAGACCGACGAGGCCAGCCCGTAGTCCGAGTCGTTGGCCCACGCCAGGGCCTGGGCTTCGTCACTGAAGCGCGTCACCGAGACCACCGGCCCGAAGACTTCGTGGCGCACGATTTCATCGTCCTGCAGGGCATCGGCGAGCACGGTTGGTTCGAAGAAGAACCCTTCTCCCGGGATGACCTTGCCGCCGGTGACCAGACGAATGTGCGGCTGGGCGATGGCGCGCTCTACCATGCCTGCGACCTTGTCGCGGTGCTGTGCGCTGATCAGCGGGCCGAGCTCGGTGTCGGGCGCATCCTGAAGGCCCGGCTTGAGGCTTGCCACTGCCTCGCCCAGACGTTCGACGAAGCGATCATAGATGCCGTCCTGTACATAGAGGCGGCAGGCGGCGGTGCAGTCCTGGCCGGCATTGTAGAAGCCGAAGGTGCGGATCCCCTCGATGGCCGCGTCGAGGTCGGCGTCGTCGAAGACCAGCACCGGCGCCTTGCCGCCCAGCTCCATGTGCATGCGTTTCACGCTGTCAGCAGTGGAACTGACGATATGTGCGCCGGTGGGGATGGAACCTGTCAGCGAGACCATGCGCACCTTGGGATGGGTGACCAGCGGCGCGCCGACCGTCTGGCCACGGCCAAAGACGATGTTGAGTACCCCGGCCGGCAGCAGGTCCTGGGCCAGCTCCGCCAGGCGCAGGGCTGTGAGCGGGGTCATCTCCGAGGGTTTGAGCACCACGGTGTTGCCTGCCGCCAGGGCCGGGGCGATCTTCCAGGCCAGCATCATCAGCGGGTAGTTCCATGGGGCGATGGAGGCAACCACACCCAGTGGGTCGCGACGGATCATCGAGGTGTGTCCTGGCAGGTACTCACCCGCCGCCGAACCGCCCAGGCAGCGCGCGGCACCGGCGAAGTAGCGGAACACATCGGCGATGGCCGGAATCTCGTCACCCAGCGCGGCGGCAAAGGGCTTGCCGCAGTTCTGCGACTCTAGCCTGGCCAATTCCTCGCCATGCTGTTCGATGGTGTCGGCCAGGGCCAGCAACGCCGCTGAGCGCTCCTTCGGGGTGGTTTGCGACCAGGTATCGAAGGCCAGGTCAGCGGCGCGGACGGCGGCATCGACCTGGGCTTCGGTCGCTTCGTTGATCTGCGCCAAGGCACTGCCAAGGGCAGGGTTGAGCACGGTCCAGGCGGGGCCTTCGCCTGCGACCAGGCGACCGTTGATCAGCATTCGGGTTTGCATCGGGACTCCTCCTAGGTCATTTGCCGCTGCCCGCGACGCTCTCGCCGCCACGGGTCAGGTAATAGGCGCCGAGTATCGGCAGCATGGTCACCAGCATCACCAGCATGGCGACCACGTTAGTGACTGGCACGTCGCGCGGGCGGCTGAGCTGATTGAGCAACCAGATCGGCAGTGTGCGCTCATGGCCGGCGGTAAAGGTAGTGACGATGATCTCGTCGAACGATAGGGCGAATGCCAGCATGCCACCCGCGAGCAGCGCCGAGCCGAGATTGGGCAGGATGATGTAGCGAAAGGTCTGCCAGCCATCAGCGCCCAGATCCATCGAGGCTTCGATCAGGCTCTGGGATGTACGGCGCAGGCGGGCGATGACGTTGTTGTAGACGATCACCACGCAGAACGTGGCGTGGCCTACCACAATGGTGAGCAGCCCAGGTTCGATGCCCAGGGTCTTGAAGGCCGAGAGCAGGGCAATGCCGGTGATGATGCCGGGCAAGGCGATGGGCAGGATCAACATCAGCGAGATGCTCTCCTTGCCAAAGAAGCTGCGCCGGTACAGCGCCGCCGCGGCCAGGGTGCCAAGCACCAGGGCGATCACCGTGGCCAGGCAGGCGACCTGCAGCGACAGCTTGATCGCCTCCAGTACGTCCTGGCGGGCGAAGGTCACGGCGAACCACTTGAGGGTGAAGCCGCGCGGGGGAAAGCTGAATGCCGCGTCTTCGGTGTTGAAGGCATAGAGCAGGATGATCAGGATCGGAAAGTGCAGGAACACCAACCCGCCCCAGGCCGCCAGGCGCAGGCCCAGCGAGGCTTTTTCAGAGTGCATCGAAGGCCCCCAACCGTTTGACGATCGACAGGTAGACGGCGATCAGCACGATGGGCACCAGCGTGAACGCCGCGGCCATGGGCATGTTGCCGATCGCCCCTTGCTGGGCATACACCATGCTGCCGATGAAGTAGCCCGGCGGGCCGATCAGTTGCGGCACGATGAAGTCGCCCAGGGTCAGGGAGAACGTGAAGATCGACCCGGCGGCGATACCCGGTACCGCAAGTGGCAGCACCACCAGCACAAAGGTCTGGCTCGGCCGGGCGCCCAGGTCGGCCGAGGCCTGTAGCAACGAGGGCGGCAAGCGCTCCAGCGAGGCCTGGATCGGCAGGATCATGAACGGCAGCCAGATGTAGACGAACACCAGGAACCGTCCAAGGTGCGAGGTGGACAGGGTACTGCCACCCATGCCGGGCACGGCGAGGATCGCCTGCAACAGGGCCTGCAGGTGCAACTGCTGGATGAACCACTGGGCCACGCCACCTTTGGCCAGCAGCAGTGTCCAGGCATAGGTCTTGACGATGTAGCTGGCCCACATCGGCATCATGACGGCGATGTAGAAAAACGCCTTGGTCCGCCCCGAGGTGTAGCGGGCCATGTAGTAGGCGATCGGGAAGGCCAGCACCGCGCTGGCCACTGACACGGCGAGCGCCATGGCCAGGGTGCGCAGGATGATGTCGAAGTTCGCCGGGGCGAACAGGGCCGTGAAGTTGGCCAGTGTCAGGTCTGGCGTCACCGCCATGGTGAAGTCGTCGAAGGTGTAGAACCCCTGCCAGAGCAGGCTCAGCAGCGAGCCCAGGTAGATCGCGCCAAACCAGGTCAAGGGTGGGATCAACAGCAGCGACAGGTACAGGTTCGGCCGCCGGTAGAGCAGGGTGCCGAGCCTTCTGATCAACGACGGGCTCTCCATCGCCAGGGTCATCTTGGCTGGACCTCGTCCAGGACGGTTTCGCGCAAGTGTCTCATTGCGGCGCGGGGCCAATGGGCCTGCACACGCTGTCCCAGCTGCCAGGGCAGGGGGCGCTCCTGCCAACGGTCATTGGCCTGGCTGACGGTCAACAGCAGGCCGTTATCCAGCTGCACTTCGTAGCGCGTGGCACTGCCCTGGTACTGGATATCGTGCAGCAAGCCGCTGACCTGGATGTCCTCGGCGATTGCCGCGTGCTCTGCCAGGCGGATGTGTTCGGGGCGGATGGAAAAAGGCGAGACGTCTCCGGTGAGCTGCTGGGCCAGCTCGCCGCGGATCACGTTGGAGGTCCCGACGAATTCGGCGACGAAGGTGGTCGCCGGTTTCATGTACAGATTGCGTGGGCTATCGACCTGTTCGATGCGGCCCCGGTTGAACACCGCGACGCGGTCGGACATCGACAAGGCCTCTGTCTGGTCGTGGGTGACGAAGATGAAGGTGATGCCCAATTGCCGCTGGAGTTTCTTCAGCTCGCCTTGCATCTGTTCGCGCAGCTTGAGGTCCAGGGCACCGAGCGGCTCGTCGAGCAGCAGCACCCGTGGTCGATTGACCAGGGCGCGGGCCAGGGCAACGCGCTGGCGCTGGCCGCCGGAGAGCTGCGCCGGCTTGCGCTCGGCATAGCCTGCCAAGGCGACCATCGCCAGGGCCTCGTCGGCACGGCTGTAGCGTTCGGCCTTGGCGATACCCTTGACCTTCAGGCCATAGGCGATGTTGTCGCGCACGTTCATGTGCGGAAACAGGGCGTAGTCCTGGAATACCGTGTTCACGTCACGCTGGTAAGGCGGCAGTCCAGCCGCCTCCACATCATGCAGGCGGATCGAGCCGCTGCTCGGTTGTTCGAAGCCGGCGATCAGGCGCAGGCAGGTGGTTTTGCCCGAGCCTGAGGGGCCGAGCATGGAAAAGAACTCGCCTTCCTGGATATCGATGCTGACCCGGTCGACGGCCCTGATGTCGCCGAACGTGCGGGAAACCTCGGTGAGCTGGACTGCTAGGGGCATTGCGCTGGCTCCGTGCATTTTATCTACCGCGTAGACCCTTTCGCGGATGAACCCGCTCCCACGGCGATTGCGCCGTACCGAGCAGGGTCACCCGTGAAGAAGCCGGAACAACAATCAGTCGATCTGTCAGCGTCCGCCCATGATCGCAATATAGTCCTGGGTCCAGCGGCTATAAGGGACGAACTTGCCGCCGCTGGACTGCGGCGTCTTCCAGAACGCGATCTTGTCGAAGTTGTCGATCCCGTTGATCTTGCAGCCCTCGGCGCCCAGCAGCTCGCTGCCGGTGCAAGCGGCGGGCACCGCCGGCACGGAGCCGAACCAGGCCGCGACGTCGCCCTGGACCTTCGGTTGCAATGACCAGTCCATCCATTTGTAGGCGCAGTTGGGGTGCTTGGCTTCGCTGTGCAGCATGGTGGTGTCGGCCCAGCCGGTGGCGCCTTCCTTCGGGATGGTCGAAGCGACCGGCTGGTTGTCGGCCTTCAGACCATTGACCATGTAACCCCAGGAACTGGAGGCGGCCACGCCTTCGTTCTTAACGTCGCTCATTTGCACGGTCGCATCGTGCCAGTAGCGGTGGATCATCGGCTGTTGCTGGCGCAACAGGTCGAGTACGGCCTTGTACTGGGTTTCGTTCAGCTCGTAGGGGTCCTGGATGCCCAGCTCGGGCTTGGTGGATTTCAGGTAGAGCGCGGCGTCGGCGATGTAGATCGGGCCATCGTAGGCTTGTACCCGCCCTTTGTTCGGCTTGCCGTCCGGCAGGTTCTGGGGCTCGAAGACCACACTCCAGCTGGCGGGCGGTTGCTTGAACACTGCGGTGCTGTAGAGCAGCACGTTCGGGCCCCATTGGTAAGGCGTGCCATAGACTTGCTTGTCGACCACGTACCAGCCGCCGTTCTGCAGGCGTGGGTCGATGTTCTTCCAGTTGGGGATCAGCGCCGTGTTGATCGGCTGTACCCGCTTGCCGACGATCAGGCGCAGCGAGGCGTCGCCCGAGGCGGTCACCAGGTCGTAGCCGCCCTTGGTCATCAGGCTGACCATTTCGTCGGAGGTCGCGGCGGTCTTCACACTGACCTTGCAGCCTGTCTCTTTCTCGAATCCGGTGACCCAGTCGTAGGCCTTGTCGCTTTCGCCGCGTTCGATGTAGCCGGGCCAGGCGACGATATCCAGGCGCCCCTCGCCATCGCCGATGCTCTGGGGCAGGCCTGCGGCCTGCAGGTTGGCGCTGGCCAGCAGGGCGCCGATCACGGCGCTGGACAATGCGGTCTTGTGCACTGACATGGTGTTCCCTCTTTTGGAATTTTTGATCGGGGCAGTCATCAAGAAAGCAGCGAAGCGATGGGGTAAGCGTAGTGCGCTTGTCGCGGACCTGGGGGCCGTGCAGGCAGGCGCATGCGATGTCGAGTCTAGTTCGTTTTTTGCCGGTGGCTACGCAACATCCGGATGCAAATGCATTAAGCGTGAGTTCAGTCCACAGGCCTAATCTGGGGCTTTCCATTTCAGCAAGAGGTAATGCCAGATGAACACCCGTGGCTTGCTCGATCAACTGCTCAAATCCGGTCAGGAGTTGCTGCAAAACCAGCAAGGCAAGGGCGGCGGCGCCAAGGGGGCGGGCCTGGCTGATCTGCTGGGCGGCCAGTCAGGCAAGGGCGGGCTGGGCAGCCTGCTCTCCGGCGCGGGTGGTGGTGCCCTGGCGGCAGGTGCCCTGGGGCTGCTGCTGGGCAGCAAGAAGGCCCGCAAGTATGGCGGCAAGGTGCTCACCTACGGTGGCCTGGCTGCGCTCGGTGTGCTGGCGTACAAGGCCTACGGCAACTGGCAGGCGCGCCAGGGGCAGACCGCGGCCCACGAGCCTCGTACCCTTGATCGGCTGCCAGCGGCCCAGGCCGAGCAGCACAGCCAGGCGGTGCTCCGCGCCCTGGTGGCGGCGGCCAAATCGGACGGGCATATCGATGAGCGCGAGCGCGCCTTGATCGAGGGTGAATTCGTCCGCCTGGACAATGATCGCGAGCTCCAGCATTGGCTGCACGCCGAACTGAACAAACCGCTGGACCCCGCCGAAGTGGCCGCTGCCGCACAGACGCCTGAGATGGCGGCCGAAATGTACCTGGCCAGCGTGATGATGGTCGATCAGGAGAACTTCATGGAGCGCGCCTACCTGGACGAACTGGCCCGCCAACTGCGTTTGGATCCTGGCCTGCGCCAGGAGCTTGAGGATCAGGTCCGCCTCGCTGCCGGGTAGGCCACAGGGCATTGTTCCACCAAGGTCGGGACGCCTCCACAGCCTGCAAAATCAGCCGCGAACGGGCGGGGCGCCTAGGCTATACTCTGGCGATTTTTCCCCGCTCGTAATGAATTCCTGAGGGCTGAACGTGAAGAACTGGACCTTGCGCCAACGGATCCTGGCAAGTTTCGCCGTGATCATCGCCATCATGCTGCTGATGATCGTCGCCGCCTACTCGCGGCTGGTGGCGATCGAGGCCAGTGAAGAGGCAGTAGGCTCGGACAGTATTCCCGGCTTCTACTACAGCTCGATGCTTCGCAGCGCCTGGGTCGACAGCTACGTCACCAGCCAGCAGTTGGTGGGGTTGTCCGGTCGGCGGGAAATCACCCCGGCCGACCTGGCCGAGTTCAAGAGTTTCGATGAGCGCCTCAAGCAGCAGATGGCCAGCTACCAGGCGACGGTCCATGATCCGGACGATCAGGCCGCGCTCGATGCGTTCAGGGTGCTTGAAGCCGACTACATGAAGATCGTCGACCAGGTGCTGGAAGCATATCGGCAGAAGCACTATGCCGAAGCCGAGCGTCTGATCAACGAATCCCTCACCCCGGCCTGGATCAATGGCCGTCAGCACCTGAACCGTGTCATCGAAAGCAATCGCGAATCCGCCGAAGCCGCTACCAACGACATCGTCAGTGCCGTAGCTACGGCCAAGGGCAGCATGATCGTCTCGTTGCTGCTGGCAATCCTGGCTGCCGGTATCTGCGGTCTGCTGTTGCTGCGTGCCATCACCGCGCCCGTGCAGCGCATCGTCCATGCCCTGGACAAGTTGCGCTCGGGCGACCTGAGCATGCGCCTGAGCCTCGCCCGCAAGGATGAGTTCGGCAGCATCGAGACCGGCTTCAACGAAATGGCCGTGGCGCTGGCTGACCTGGTTGCCCAGGCCCAGCGTTCGTCGGTGCAGGTGACCACCTCGGTCACTGAAATCGCCGCCACGTCCAAGCAGCAACAAGCAACTGCCACCGAAACCGCCGCCACCACCACCGAGATCGGTGCCACCTCGCGGGAAATCGCCGCTACCTCCCGTGACTTGGTCCGTACCATGACCGAGGTGACCTCCGCCGCCGACCAGGCCTCGGTCCTTGCCGGCTCTGGCCAGCAGGGCCTGGCACGCATGGAAGAGACCATGCACCAGGTGATGGGTGCCGCCGACCTGGTCAACGCCAAGCTGGCAATCCTCAACGAGAAGGCCAGCAATATCAACCAAGTGGTCGTGACCATCGTCAAGGTGGCCGACCAGACCAACCTGCTGTCGCTCAATGCCGCCATCGAGGCGGAGAAGGCCGGTGAGTACGGCCGTGGTTTCGCCGTGGTGGCCACCGAGGTGCGTCGCCTGGCCGACCAGACCGCCGTGGCAACCTATGACATCGAGCAAATGGTGCGGGAAATCCAGTCCGCCGTCTCGGCCGGGGTCATGGGCATGGACAAGTTCTCCGAGGAAGTGCGACGGGGCATGTTCGAGGTCCAGCAGGTGGGCGAGCAGCTCACCCAGATCATCCACCAGGTTCAGGCACTGGCGCCGCGGGTGCTGATGGTCAACGAAGGCATGCAGGCTCAGGCCACCGGTGCCGAGCAGATCAACCAGGCCCTGGCCCAGCTCAGCGATGCCAGCACCCAGACCGTGGAGTCCTTGCGCCAGGCGAGCTTCGCCATCGATGAGTTGAGCCAGGTGGCTGCCGGACTGCGCGGCGGTGTGTCGCGCTTCAAAGTCTGACGGCGATGAACGACGTGCAACCCCATCAGGAACAGGCCGACGGTGCCAAGGCGGTGCTGTATCTGCAGTTCTGCATCGGCGAGCAGCGCTTTGCCCTGGACGTACGCGAGGTGATCGAGGTATTGCCACGGCGCACGCTCAAGCCCATTGCCCAGGCGCCTGCGTGGGTCGCCGGTATCCTGGCCCATCGTGGCGCCCTGGTCCCGGTGATCGATCTCTCGTCGCTGAGCTTCGCCACCCCGGCCCCAGTGCGTACAAGCACCCGGCTTGTGCTGGTGCACTATGGCGGCGACCGGCAATTGGGGTTGATTCTGGAGCAGGCCACCGACACCTTGCGATGCCGGCCCGATGAGTTCCAGCCGTATGGGCTGGACAACGCCGACGCGCCTTACCTGGGGCCGGTGCGCCAGGATACCCGGGGTCTGCTGCAGCGTATCGAAGTGGACGACTTGCTGCCGGACGATGTCCGCGATCTGCTGTTCCCCGAGCCGCCAGGGCAGGAGCCGGCATGATCGAACATCACTTCTTCCGTTTCCTGCAGGAGCGCATCGGCCTTGACGTCGAGTCGGTCGGTGCACCCATGGTCGAACGTGCCTTGCGCCAGCGCTGCGCTGCCGTGCAGGCCGATGGCCTGGACCATTACTGGTCGCGCCTGCAGCAATCGGCCAGCGAGCAGCAGGCACTGATCGAGGCGGTGATCGTCCCGGAAACCTGGTTCTTCCGCTATCCCGAGTCCTTCACCGCGCTGGTGGGGTTGGCCCACAAGCGCCTGGCCGAACTTGCCGGTCTGCGGCCGCTGCGAATCCTCAGCCTGCCGTGCTCCACGGGCGAGGAGCCCTATTCGATCGCCATGGCGTTGCTCGAGGGTGGCCTGGACCCGGCTGCGTTTCGTGTCGACGCCATGGATATCAGCCCCAGCTCCATCGCCCGCGCAAAACAGGCCATCTACGGGCGCAACTCTTTCCGGGGCAGCGAGCTGGCGTTCCGTGACCGGCATTTCAGCGAAACCAACGAAGGCCACCAGTTGGACGAGCGGGTACGACGCCAGGTCGATCTGCAAGTCGGCAACGTGCTCGATCCTGCACTCAAGAGTCAGCAAGGGCTGTACGACTTCGTGTTCTGCCGCAATTTGCTGATCTACTTCGACGTCCCGACCCAGCGCCGGGTGTTCGAAGTGCTGAAGCACCTGACCCATGCCCAGGGCGTGCTGTTCATCGGCCCTGCCGAGGGCAGCCTGCTGGCAAGGCTGGGCATGCGCCCGTTGGGCATCGCCCAGTCGTTCGCCTACGTACGCCAGGAGGCGCCAGCCCCGACGCCTGCACCTGTCGCGCAAGTTGCACCGATCAATCGTCCCCCGTCCATGCCTTCCCAGGCCCCACGGCCTGCCAGCCGTCCGGTGCGCCTGTCGCGTCCCCTGTCGTCGCCACTGCGCTCGCCGTCGCACGCCCAAGGTGAGAGCGAGCTGCTGGCCACAATCGCCCGTCAGGCCAACGCCGGTGAAAGCGCGCAGGCCCGCGCCAGCTGCCAGCGCTACCTGCAGCAGTTCGCTCCGACAGCGCAGGTGTTCTACTGGCTCGGTCTGCTCAGCGACACCGAAGGCGACAGCCAGGAGGCCATCAGCCAGTATCGCAAGGCGCTGTACCTGGAGCCGCAACATGCCGAGGCCTTGATGCACTTGGCGGCATTGCTGGCCTCCCAGGGAGACGAGGCGGGCGCGCGGCGCATGCAGGAGCGGGCAGCACGTGTGGGACGGGAGTCTGAACGATGAGTGAAACCATGCACCTGATCGCACGGGACGATGAGCTCATCGACGATTGCTGGAACCGTATCGGCGTGCACGGCGACAAGCAGTGCCCATTGCTCGAGCGTCACATTCATTGCCGCAACTGCCAGGTCTACGCCAGTGCGGCCACGCGGCTGCTCGATCGCTATGCGCTGTTGCAGGACGAGCAGGTCGAGGCGCCGCCGCCGGACGAAGACAGCGTCGGGCGCTCGATGCTGTTGTTCCGCCTTGGGGAGGAGTGGCTGGCGCTGGCCTGTGCCTGTCTGGCCGAGATCGCACCGCTACAGTCGGTGCATTCGCTGCCGCACCAGCGCTCCGGGGTGTTGCAAGGCGTGGCCAATGTGCGTGGCGCACTGGTGCCCTGCCTGTCGCTGGCGGGCCTGCTGGGCGTGGAGGTACTGCCGGCCCAGGAGCGCACCGGGCGCGTGATGCCGCGCATGCTGATCCTCGCCGCCGAGGGCGGCCCGGTGGTGATGGCGGTGGACGAGATCGATGGTATCCATCGCCTGGATCCGGCACGCCTGGCCGATGGCCAGGATGCCGCGCACTTCACCGCAGCGGTGCTGCAATGGCGAGGTCGCAGTGTGCGGGTGCTGGATGGACAACATGTACTGTCGGCCGTGAAGCGGAGCCTGTCATGACCCCTGAGCAAATGCGCGACGCGTCGCTGCTCGAGCTGTTCAGCCTGGAGGCCGAGGCCCAGACCCAGGTGCTCAGTGCCGGGCTCATGGCGCTCGAGCGCAACCCGACCCAGGCCGACCAGCTCGAAGCCTGCATGCGCGCGGCCCACTCCCTGAAAGGGGCTGCACGGATCGTTGGCATCGATGCCGGTGTCAGCGTCGCCCACGTCATGGAAGACTGTCTGGTGGCCGCCCAGGAAGGGCGCCTGCGACTGCGCCCCGAGCATATCGATGCCTTGCTGCACGGCACTGACCTGTTGATGCGCATCGCAACACCCAACGACCGTGATGGCGAAGCCGCGGTGCCGGCGTTCCTGGTGCAGATGGCCACTCTACTCGACCCCACGGCAGCGCCCGTGCCGGGGCCTGCCGCACCTGTCGATCCTGCGCCATCGCAGGCCACGCAGGTCGAACCGGTGCAGGCAGAACCCGAGCCGGACCCCGAAACCGAGCCTGAGCCCAGCCTGCCTCGCAAGGTCGGCAAGCTCGGTGGCGAAGGGGCCGAACGGGTACTGAGGGTCACCGCCGATCGTTTGAACAGTCTGCTCGACCTCTCCAGCAAGTCGCTGGTGGAAACCCAGCGACTCAAGCCCTACCTGGCCAGCCTGCAGCGGCTCAAGCGCATGCACGGCCAGGGCATGCGGGCCCTCGATGGCCTGAAGCAACAGCTCGAAGGCAGCGGCCAGAGTCACGAAGTGCTCGAGGCCCTGGCCCAGACTCAACGCCTGCTGGGCGAAACCCAGCAGATCCTGCAGCAGCAGGCCGCTGATATCGACGAGTTCGGCTGGCAGGCCAGCCAGCGCGCCCAGCATCTCTACGACACCGCGCTGGCCTGCCGCATGCGGCCGTTCGCCGATGTCCTGACCGGGCAGAGCCGCATGGTCCGCGATCTTGGACGATCACTGGGCAAGCAGGTGCAGTTGCAGATCGAAGGCGAGAAGACCCAAGTCGACCGTGACGTGCTGGAAAAGCTCGAAGCGCCCTTGACCCACTTGCTGCGCAATGCCGTCGATCACGGCATCGAGCTGCCCGAGCGGCGCCTGCTGGCGGGCAAGCCTGTCGACGGCACGATTCGCCTGCGCGCCTCTCACCAGGCAGGCCTGCTGATCCTCGAACTGACCGACGATGGCGCCGGAATCGACCTGGAGCGGCTGCGGCGCAGCATCGTCGAACGGGCCTTGTCACCGGCCGAGACCGTGGCGCAAATGAGCGAGGCGGAACTGCTCACGTTCCTGTTCCTTCCTGGCTTCAGCATGCGTGACAAGGTCACCGAGGTGTCGGGCCGAGGCGTCGGCCTTGATGCGGTGCAGCACATGGTGCGTGAGTTGCGTGGCTCGATCGAGCTGACCCAGGTTTCCGGCCAGGGGTGCTGCTTCCATCTGGAAGTGCCGCTGACGCTGTCGGTGGTGCGCAGCCTGGTGGTGGAGGTGGGGGGCGAAGCCTATGCCTTCCCGCTGGCGCACATCGAGCGCACCCTGGCGGTGGCTGCCGAGGACATCGTGCAGATCGAAGGGCGCCAGCACTTCTGGCACGAAGGACGGCATGTCGGGCTGGTCTCGGCCAGCCAGTTGCTTCACCGCCCGGTCGGGCAGGATGACGAGCGCAGCCTGCCGGTGGTGGTGATTCGCGAGCGTGACCAACTGTACGGCGTGGCCGTGGAGCGGTTGATCGGCGAGCGGGTGCTGGTGGTGATGCCGCTGGATGCGCGCCTGGGCAAGGTCCAGGACATTTCTGCCGGGGCCTTGCTCGATGATGGTTCGGTGGTGCTGATCATCGACGTCGAGGATTTGCTGCGCTCGGTCGAGAAACTGCTCAGCACTGGCCGCCTGGAGCGCATCGAGCGTGGTGCCCGGGGCGGTCGCGCCATGGTGCGCAAGCGCATCTTGGTGGTCGACGACTCGCTCACTGTGCGTGAGTTGCAGCGCAAGCTGTTGGGCAACCAGGGCTACGACGTGGCCGTGGCGGTGGATGGCATGGATGGCTGGAATGCCCTGCGCGCCGATGATTTCGACCTGCTGATCACCGATATCGACATGCCGCGCATGGACGGCATCGAACTGGTCACCCTGGTGCGCCGCGATCAGCGCCTGCAATCGCTGCCGGTCATGGTGGTGTCCTACAAGGATCGTGAAGAAGACCGGCGACGTGGACTGGACGCCGGTGCCGACTACTATTTGGCTAAAGCCAGTTTCCATGACGATGCGTTGCTGGACGCCGTGGTGGAGTTGATCGGGGGTGCCCAGGGATGAAGATCGCCATCGTCAACGACATGCCCATGGCGGTGGAAGCACTGCGCCGGGCCTTGGCCTTCGAGCCCGAGCACCAGGTGGTCTGGGTGGCCAGCAACGGCGCCGAAGCCGTGACGCGGTGCGCCGAGTTCACCCCCGACCTGATTCTCATGGACTTGATCATGCCGGTGATGGATGGCGTCGAGGCGACCCGACGGATCATGGCCGAAACGCCTTGCGCCATCGTCATCGTCACGGTCGACCGCAAGCAAAATGTGCATCGGGTATTCGAAGCCATGGGCCATGGCGCCCTGGACGTGGTGGACACGCCCTCGCTGGGCGCGGGGGATGCCCGTGAAGCGGCAGCCCCGCTGTTGCGCAAGATCCTCAATATCGGCTGGTTGATCGGCCAGCAACGCTCCGCGGCGCCCCGCACTGTGTCCGCTCCGCTGGTTGGGGCGTCCCAGCGTCGTGGCCTGGTGGCCATCGGCTCTTCGGCAGGTGGACCTGCAGCGCTGGAAGTCCTGCTCAAAGGGTTGCCGCGGGAGTTTCCCGCGTCGATCGTGCTGGTGCAGCATGTCGACCAGGTATTCGCCAGTGGCATGGCCGAATGGCTTAGCGGGGTCTCAGGCTTGCCGGTGCGCTTGGCGCGAGAGGGTGAGCCACCCCAGCCTGGGCAAGTGTTGCTGGCCGGCACCAATCATCACATTCGCCTGCTGCAGAGCGGCCATCTCAGCTATACGGCCGAGCCTGTCGGTGAAATCTACCGCCCCTCGATCAACGTATTCTTCGAGAGTGTGGCGCGTTTCTGGACGGGCGATGCCGTGGGTGTATTGCTCACCGGTATGGGCCGCGACGGCGCCCAGGGCCTGAAACAAATGCGCCAGCGTGGTTTTCTCACCATCGCCCAGGACCAGCAGAGTTCGGCGGTCTACGGCATGCCCAAGGCGGCTGCGGCGATCGAGGCCGCCGTGGAAATACGGCCGCTGGAACGCATCGCGGGCCGACTGATGGAAATCTTTTCGAAATGACGATATGTATTGAGTCACGCCGCCTGGCCGGCAGTGACCTGGTGAATAGGCATGAATGATCTACCGATCGAAGGTTTCACGACCATCAACGAAAGTGCGGCGATGGTCCTGCTGGTCGACGATCAGGCAATGATCGGCGAGGCGGTGCGCCGTGGGTTGGCCCACGAGGAGAACATCGACTTCCATTTCTGCGCCGATCCCCACCAGGCAGTGGCCCAGGCCATGCGGATCAAACCTACGGTGATCCTTCAGGACCTGATCATGCCGGGGCTGGACGGCCTGACGTTGGTGCGTGAATACCGCAACAACCCGGCCACCCAGGATATTCCAATCATCGTCCTGTCGACCAAGGAGGACCCGCTGGTCAAGAGCGCGGCGTTCGCCGCCGGGGCCAACGACTACCTGGTCAAGCTGCCGGACACCATCGAGCTGGTGGCGCGGATCCGCTATCACTCCCGCTCCTACCTGACCCTGCTGCAACGTGACGAAGCCTACCGCGCGCTGCGGGTCAGCCAGCAGCAGTTGCTGGACACCAACCTGATGCTGCAGCGGTTGATGAACTCCGATGGCCTCACCGGGCTGTCCAATCGGCGCCATTTCGATGAGTACCTGGAGCTTGAATGGCGACGGGCGATGCGCGAGCAGCAACAGATGTCGCTGCTGATGATCGATGTGGACTACTTCAAGGCCTACAACGACAGCTTCGGCCATCTGGCGGGCGACGAGGCCCTGCGCCAGGTCGCCGAGGCCATCCGCGGTTCCTGCTCGCGCCCGACCGACCTGCCGGCGCGCTATGGTGGCGAGGAGTTCTCCCTGGTGCTGCCCAATACCTCGCCCGGTGGTGCGCGGCTGATCGCCGAGAAACTGCGCCAGACAGTCCTGGGCCTGAACATCCCCCACACCGCACCCGAGGCAGACGCGCGCCTGACGGTGAGCATCGGCCTTGCGAGCCTCACGCCGAGCATCGGCAGCCACAGCCGGCAGCTGATTTCGGCCGCAGACAAAGGGCTGTACCTGGCCAAGAACAATGGCCGCAACCAGGTGGGCGTGGCCTGACGCTCTTCGGGGCTGCCGCGCAGCCCATCGCAGGCTGTCGCCAGCTCCCAAACGATCAGCGGCGGGCCTTGCGGTTACCGCCCAGCGGGTCTGCCGTCAGGGCGAGGACTGCGTTATACTCGCGGGCTTTTCACCGAATTCGCACGAGTAGCCCGCCCATGGAAATCCAACCGATCCTGAACACCATCAAGGACCTCACCGAACGCTCCCAGTCCATTCGGGGGTATCTTTGACTACGATCAAAAAGCTGATCGCCTGATCGAAGTCAATCGCGAACTGGAAGACCCTGCCGTCTGGAACAAGCCCGAGTACGCTCAGGGCCTGGGCCGTGAGCGCGCCATGCTGGCGCAGGTCGTCGAGACCCTGGACAAACTGTCCAATGGCCTGTCCGACTGCAAGGACCTGCTCGACATGGCCGTCGAGGAAAACGACGAAGGCGCCGTCAACGACGTTGTGACCGAGCTGCAAGGCCTGGAAGAAAACCTGGCCCAGCTTGAGTTCCGTCGCATGTTCAGCGGCGAGATGGACATGAACAACGCCTACCTGGACATCCAGGCCGGTTCCGGTGGCACCGAGGCGCAGGACTGGGCCAACATCCTGCTGCGCATGTACCTGCGCTGGGCCGACAAGCGTGGTTTCGATGCCACCATCATCGAACTCTCCGAAGGTGAAGTCGCCGGCATCAAGGGCGCGACCGTCCACATCAAGGGCGAATACGCGTTCGGCTGGCTGCGTACCGAGATCGGCGTGCACCGCCTGGTGCGCAAGAGCCCGTTCGACTCTGGAGCTCGTCGCCACACCTCGTTCTCGGCGGTGTTCGTCTCGCCCGAGATCGACGACAAGGTCGAGATCGAGATCAACCCGGCCGACCTTCGCATCGACACCTACCGCTCCTCCGGTGCCGGTGGCCAGCACGTGAACACCACCGACTCGGCGGTCCGTATCACCCACGTGCCGACCAACACCGTGGTGGCCTGCCAGAACGAACGTTCCCAGCACGCCAACAAGGACACCGCCATGAAGATGCTGCGGGCCAAGTTGTACGAACTGGAGATGCAGAAGCGCAATGCCGCCTCGCAAGCCCTGGAAGACAGCAAGTCGGACATCGGCTGGGGTCACCAGATCCGCTCCTACGTGCTCGATGACTCGCGCATCAAGGACCTGCGTACCGGCGTCGAGCGCAGCGACTGCCAGAAGGTCCTGGACGGCGACCTCGACCAGTACCTGGAAGCGAGCCTCAAACAGGGGCTGTAAACCGCATACGACCGCCGCGATACGAGGCCTTCGGCCCGTATCGCGTGCCCTGCCCGACAGGGGCAACGAACACCTGATGGAATCAATGACGACATGAGCGACCTCAAGACCGAATCGCAAGACCTGCAACAGGAAGAAAACGCCCTGATCGCACTGCGCAAGGAAAAACTTGCCGCCGAGCGTGCCAAGGGCAACGCCTTCCCCAACGACTTCCGTCGCGACAGCTACTGCAACGACCTGCAGAAGCAGTACGCGGACAAGACCAAGGAAGAGCTGGAAGCAGCCGCGATTCCGGTCAAGGTAGCCGGTCGCATCATGCTCAACCGTGGCTCGTTCATGGTCATCCAGGACATGACCGGCCGCATCCAGGTCTACGTCAACCGCAAGACCCTGCCCGAAGAGACCCTGGCCGCCGTCAAGACCTGGGACCTGGGCGACATCATCAGCGCCGAAGGCACCCTGGCCCGTTCGGGCAAGGGCGACCTGTACGTCGAAATGACCAACGTGCGCCTGCTGACCAAGTCGCTGCGCCCGCTGCCGGACAAGCACCACGGCCTGACCGACACCGAGCAGCGCTACCGCCAGCGCTACGTCGACCTAATGGTCAACGAGGAAACCCGCCACACCTTCCGCGTTCGTTCCCAGGTCATCTCGCACATCCGCAAGTTCCTGATCGAGCGCGACTTCCTCGAAGTCGAGACGCCGATGCTGCAGACCATTCCAGGTGGTGCGGCGGCGAAGCCGTTCGAAACCCACCACAACGCCCTGGACATGGCCATGTTCCTGCGTATCGCGCCGGAGCTGTACCTCAAGCGGCTGGTTGTGGGTGGCTTCGAGAAAGTGTTCGAGATCAACCGCAACTTCCGTAACGAAGGCGTCTCGACCCGGCACAACCCCGAGTTCACCATGCTCGAGTTCTACCAGGCCTACGCCGACTACCGCGACAACATGGACCTCACCGAGGAGCTGTTCCGCGAGCTGGCGCAGCTGGTACTGGGCACCACCGACGTGCCGTACGGCGACAAGGTGTTCCACTTCGGCGAGCCGTTCGCCCGCCTGTCGGTGTTCGAGTCGATCCTCAAGTACAACCCGGAGCTTACCGCCGCCGATCTGCAGGACGTGGACCGCGCCCGTGAGATCGCCAAGAAGGCTGGCGCCAAGGTGCTCGGCCATGAAGGCCTGGGCAAGCTGCAGGTGATGATTTTCGAAGAGCTGGTCGAGCACAAGCTGGAGCAGCCGCATTTCATCACCGAGTACCCGTTCGAAGTGTCGCCGCTGGCCCGTCGCAACGACGAGAACCCGGCCGTCACCGATCGCTTCGAGCTGTTCATCGGTGGCCGCGAGATTGCCAACGCCTACTCCGAGCTCAATGACGCCGAAGACCAGGCCGAGCGTTTCCTGGCCCAGGTGGCCGAGAAAGACGCCGGTGACGACGAGGCCATGCACTACGATGCCGACTTCGTCCGCGCCCTGGAATACGGCATGCCACCCACCGCCGGTGAAGGCATCGGCATCGACCGCTTGGTCATGCTGCTGACCAATTCTCCGTCGATCCGTGATGTGATCCTGTTCCCGCACATGCGTCCACAGGCCTGAGCATCCTGAGCAAGCCGCCTTTCGGGGCGGCTTTTTCATGCCTGCGGTTCGAGTGTGACTGGTTGGTCACGGCGCAGGTGCCGAAGCACTTTTGAAACATCGCCGAACCCTTCAGGCACGGCCTTGATCGCGAATGGGCCGCAGCAGGCTACAACCGTCTTTACTCAAAGCAGAGGGGATCGACCCTCACCGAGATTCAACGAGGTACTCATCGTGACTCCCGCAATGGCCCAACAAGGCGCAGCAGGCGTGGCAAGCGCCGTCGCCGAAAGCGTGCAATACCAGGGACGCAAGACAGCCCGCCAGGGCAGTGAGCAGCGCCGCCAGCAGATTCTCGACGCGGCGATGCGCATCATCGTGCGTGACGGCGTGCGCGGTGTACGTCATCGAGCGGTGGCCGCCGAGGCCGGCGTTCCGCTGTCGGCGACCACTTATTACTTCAAGGACATCGAAGACCTGCTGACCGACACCTTCGCTCAGTACGTCGAGCGCAGCGCCGCCTACATGGCCAAGCTCTGGGCCAGCTCCGAAGTGGTGCTGCGCCAGTTGCTCGCCCAGGGCGACGGCAGTCCCGAAGCCCGGGCACGCCTGGCGGACGAGGTGGCACGCATGATGGCCGACTATGTCAGTCGTCAGTTGCACACTCGGCGTGACTTCATCATGGCCGAGCAAGCCTTCCGCCAGGAGGCCCTGCTGTGCCCGCGTCTGGCTGAACTGGTCAGCGCCCACGAGCAGATCCTCCTGCATGGCGCACGGCAGATGCTGCAAGTGGTGGGGTCGCGTCAGCCCGAGCAGGATGCCCAGATGTTGACGGCCATAATCGAGCAGATGGAATATCAGGGCCTGCTCAAGGATGCGAATGCGCAAGCCGATGGGCAGATGCTCGCTATCCTTACCCGATACCTGCACCTGGTGCTGGCATCGGCCTAGGCCACGACCGGCCCGAGGGGCGATTGACCTTTTCAAGGAGAACCTGATGAAAGCCTGGCGTCTGGTGTTGTTGACTTTGTCATTCCTGCTGCTCGGTGGCTGTCTGGTGACCTTCCATGAGCCCCTGCCCAGCAACGAGGCAGCGCCCAAGGCACTGCTTGGCAAATGGAGCAGCAGGGACGCCTGGGGCGAGCCGCTCAAGCTCAGCATCAGCCGCGTGGGCGGGGATGCCTACAAGGCGGTGGCCACGGCCAAGGGCAAGGCCCCGGAAGAATATGTCTTTACCGTTTCCCGGCATGGCAATCGCTGGTACCTGTCGGCGGGTGTGCCCAAGCGCCTGGGCGGTAACTTCCTGATCGGCGGCTTCGAGGTCGTCGATGGCAAGGAGTTGGTGATCTATAACCTCGATGTCGACCAGGTGCAGCAGGCGGTCAAGAAGAAGGAGCTGACCGGACGCAGCACCGAGGTGCCGGAGGACAACGGCGAGGGTGTGCTGATTGACAGCCCGTCGTCGAGGGTGCTGGCGTACCTGGACGATCCGGCCAACTCCGACCTGTTCGTCGAAGTGGCGCGCTTCCAGCGTAGGGGTAAATAGCGCACTATCGCTGGCTTGGCTGGCCTCTTCGCAGGCGTTCACGCTGTACCTGTGGGAGCGGGTGTGCCCGCGAAGGGGCGACCACGAGCTTGATTGAACAAGGAGTCCGGGGTGGACGAGTACCAGCAGACCATACGCGCGCTCTCCGACCGCATCGTCGCGGCGCAGACGCCCATCCGCGTGCTCGATGCGGTGAAGTGGGACGACAATATCCGCAACGGCTTTCTCAAGGCCAAGGGCAAGGAGCCCCCGGCCGTGGACCGTGCCTATTACCAGGGGCGACCGCTGTCGTTCGACTCCAACTCGGTGAAGGCCGAGTTCCAGAGCATCGAGCGTGACATCACTCGCCAACTGGGTCAGTTCAACCCGGTCGGGCAGATCATGCGGCGCATGTGCAAGGAGTACCGCATGGTGGTGCGCATGCTCGAAGCCCGTGGCACCGAGGATTTCGGCTTGATCTCCCAGGAGCTGTATGGTGCGGCGTCCGACGCCTTCCATGCCGGCGACCCGACCCTGGCCGACCTGGGCCTGATGCTGTCCGATTATCTGAACAACATCGACGGCCGGGGCGACCTGAAGGACGAGCCGAAGAACCTCACCGCCAAGGAAGCCGTGGCGATCCTCCAGCGGCGCTTGAACAAGGTCTTCGGCGAGGCGGAGGAGACCATCCGCGTGTTCGAATCCGACGGTATCGTTGCCGACGCCGCGGCCGGTGCCGACTACATCAAGGTGCGTGCCGACGCGATGTTCAACAGCCGTGACGTGCGCGCACTGGAGGTCCATGAAGGCTTGGTGCACGTGGGCACCACGCTCAATGGCCTGAACCAGCCGATCTGCACGTTCCTGGCGAAGGGGCCTCCCTCGTCGACCGTGACCCAGGAAGGGCTGGCCATTCTCATGGAGGTGATCGCGTTCGCCTCCTACCCCAGTCGCCTGCGCAAGCTCACCAACCGTACCCGGGCCATCCACATGGTGGAGGAGGGGGCGGACTTCTTGCAGGTGTACGAGTTCTTCCGCGGCCAGGGCTTCGAGATGGCCCAGAGCTACAGCAATGCCAGCCGGGTATTCCGCGGGTCGGTGCCCAACGGCCTGCCATTTACCAAGGACTTGTCCTATCTCAAGGGTTTCATCATGGTTTACAACTACATTCAGTTGGCCGTGAAGAAAGGCAAGCTCGAGCAGATCCCGCTGTTGTTCTGCGGCAAGACCACCCTGGAAGACATGCGCACCTTGCGTCAGCTGGTCGAGGAGGGCCTGGTGGAGCCGCCCAAGTACCTGCCGGAACAATTCCGCGACCTCAACGCCCTGTCTGCGTGGATGTGCTTCTCCAACTTCCTCAACCACCTGAGCCTGGATCGTATTGAAGCCGACTACGCGAACATTCTCTGACGCCTGTCGCCGACTCATCCTGGGCTTGCTCGTGCTGGGATTGTCGGGGTGCAGCAGCCTGTTGTTCTTCCCGGAGCCGGGCCTGCCGTTCACCCCGCAGAAGGCGAAGCTCGAGTTTCGTGACGTGACCCTCACCGCCGCCGACGGTACGCGTCTTCACGGCTGGTGGATGCCGGCCAAGCCAGGGGTCCAAGTCAAGGGCACGGTATTGCACCTGCATGGCAATGGCGGCAACCTGGCCTGGCACCTGGGCGGCAGCTATTGGCTGCCGGAGCAGGGCTACCAAGTGCTGATGATCGACTATCGCGGCTATGGCCTCTCGCAGGGCAAGCCGAGCCTGCCGGCGGTCTACCAAGACATCGAGGCGGCCATGGATTGGCTGGAGAACGCCCCGCAGGCCAAGGGCAAGCCCTTGGTGCTGCTGGGTCAGAGCCTCGGCGGCGCCATGGCCATTCACTACCTGGCGGCCCATCCTGAGCAGCGTCAGCGCTTCAGCGCGCTGGTATTCGACGGTGTACCCGCCAGCTATCGGGAAGTGGGGCGTTTTGCCCTGAGTACGTCATGGCTGACCTGGCCGTTGCAGGTGCCATTGTCCTGGCTGGTGCCGGACGGCGACAGCGCGATCCGCTCGATCGAGCGCCTGGACACCCCGCCCAAGCTGTTTTTCCACAGTATCGACGACGATCTGGTACCCATGGACAGCGGCATCCGTTTGTACCAGCACGCCCCGCCGCCGCGGGTACTGCAATTGACCCGTGGCGCGCACGTGCAGACCTTCGCCGACCCGACGTGGCGTCAGGTGATGCTGCGCTTTCTCGACGACCCCAGCCATTTCGATGGCCTTCGGCGCCTAGCCGAAGTGCCCAACTACCCTGATGAGAAGAACGCGCAATGAGTGAAGAACGCAACGCCATCCCGATGATCCTGACCGCCGTCGGTACCATCATCGTGACGGTGGGGACTCTGTGGTATTACGGTTACTTGCATTTCGCCAAGCCCGAGGACGCCCTGCTGCTGCAGGACTACACCATGCTCAAGACCCTCCCCGGCGAGGACTACAAGGTCTCCCTCGACCCGGCGCCCCAGGTGGCGCAGTGCGTCGATGGCGTGCTGGTGCTGTTCGACACCCAGCAGAAGGGCCTGACCGGCGTGCTGGTGGACAACCGCAAGCGCGCCATTCGTTGTATGGGGCAGGAGACCCCGCAGCAGCTGCAATGACCTGCGTTCTGGATGCCTTCGCGGCCAAAGCCGCGAAGAGCCAGGACAGACAAAGAAAAGCCCCGCCTCAATCGCGGGGCTTTCTTGTTTCATTGCGCCAGCCTTACTGTTGGATCTGGCTGACTGAACGCGGCTGCACCGGCTGGTTGTCATTGGAGATGGTCACCTCCACCCGGCGGTTCTGGGCGCGGCCAGTGTTGCTGCCGTTGTCGGCGACCGGGTACTCCTTGCCGTAACCCTGGGCGACGATGCGCGCCGGGTCGACACCTGCGCGTACCAGGGCCATGCGCACGCTGTTGGCGCGGCGTTCCGACAGGCCTTGGTTGTAGCTCGCCGAGCCGACGCTGTCGGTGTATCCCTCGACGATGACCTTGCGCTCAGGGTTTTCCTGGAGGAACTGGGCCAGCTTGGTGATGTTGGGGTAGGCGCTGCTCTTGAGCTCGGCCTTGTTGAAGTCGAACAGTACATCCCCGAAGGTCACCAGGGTGCCTCGATCAGTCTGCTTGGCGTTGAGGCTTTCCTGCAGCTTGCGGATCTGTGCGTCACGGGCGTCCAGGCGGGCCTGGGCGCGTTGCGCGGAGGCGTTCTTCAACTCGTTTTCGGCCGAGCGCAGGGCGATGGTCTGCTTGGCCACTTCCACGCGCTGGTTGGTCAGGTAGGCCAACTGGTCGATTGTCTTGTCGTCCTCGCGCTCCATGAATGCCTTGTCGGCTTTGTTCAGCCAGTCCTGGGCGTCCTTGGTCTCGAGTGCTGCCAGTTTGCTGGCTTGAGGGTCGCTCTGCAGGCTGGAGAAGTGGGTGCGGGCGGACTCGAGATTGGGGTTCGGATCATGGGAGCAGCCAGCCAGGCCTACGCTCAGGGCCAGCAGGGTGGGGATCATGAGGTAATTGCGCATAGTGTTCATCCTTTGATCAATGACGAAGGCTCAAGCGGGGCTGGGCAGCGCTCATTCGGCGCTGCGCAGGCCTTCCTCGCGAAGGTCCTGGACACCTTCACGGCTGTCCTGCAGGGCCTTCTGCGCCTTGGCGGCCTGAGCCTTGCGCTCGGCCACGCGTGCATCCCACTCGGCTTGTTCGGCCAAGCGCTTGGCTTCGTCGTACTGCTTGTCATGCATGGCAATCTCGGCCTGCTTGAACTTGTCCTGGGCAGCCTTCATTTCCACGGCCGCGAACTCGGTGCCACCCGCGCTGACCGCGGAATTGACCGCGGACTGGGTGACGGCGTATTGCTCGGAGGGCGGTTTTCCGGCACAACCGGCCAGCAGCAGGCTGCCGCCCAGCGCCAGCGCGACGAGCTTGAGCCCGCGTAGCGCCGTGGAGGAGGGTTGGGGTGTGCGGGTCTTCATGATGGTCAGCTCCATGGGATCACTCCTGGTTACGACGATATCCTTAGCAGTCCATCGCTTTTTCCCTGTCATCTGCGCGCATTTCGGCCGAACTGTGCACAACGGCATGTGTGCAGGGTTTTAGCGTGATGGCTACAGGCTGTGACTTGGGCGTTTTTCCGATAGTTCAGAAAAAATGCCGAGCCTGCGCAGACGCGCAGGGTCCGTTGGAGGGGAATCGGTGGGAGGTCAGGGATGTGTCACGAGGGCACCAGGGCGGGGTAGGGCATCAGTCCCTTGCCCCGCCGAGGCTGGGGCAAGTGTCAACTCGAAAGGCTTTTTGACAGCGCCTGCTCAGCCTGCACGTAGGCGGGTGTCTTGCCGATGTCGGCGTAGATCTCCTCGCCTTCCTCGACGCGGATCACCTGCGAGCCTTTGACATAGGGGATGGCTTTCTCTGCTTCCTTGATGGCTGATTGCAACAGGCTCTCCGTGACGAAGGCTTCGTCCAGCCCATAGGCCTGTGCGAATGCCTTGATCTTGACCAGGTCCTGCTTGTGCAGGGTAAGGGTGTACTCGACGCGTTCGCAGCTCTCGCGGGCCTTGGATTCCCAGCTGTCCAGCATGTGCCTGAAGGTGTCCATGGAAAACTCCTCGCTCGAAACCTGAAGTGGGCATGACTTCGGATGCCTTGCATTCACTTTAGTTGCTCGGTGCCGAACCGGCTTGCCAGTACCGCCTTGCCATGGGCACTCTTGGGCAATGTTCCTGAGCGGATGCGCGGTGAGCCGCGCCGGAGAGAAGGCCGATGACCGATATCGATGTACGCTTGCGTGAGGATGTCCATCTGTTGGGGGAACTACTGGGCGAGACCATTCGCCAGCAGCATGGCGAGGCGTTCCTGCAGAAGATCGAAGACATCCGCCACAGTGCCAAGGCCGACCGCCGTGGCGCTGCCGAGCAACTGAGTTCGACCCTGGGCGACCTTGCCGACGACGACTTGCTGCCGGTAGCTCGGGCCTTCAACCAGTTTCTCAACCTGGCGAACATCGCCGAGCAGTACCAGTTGATCCGCCGTCGCGATGCTGGCCAATCCGAGCCTTTCGAGGCGAAGGTGCTGCCGGAATTGCTCGCCCGGCTGAAACAGGCCGGCCATTCGGACGATGCCCTCGCCAGGCAGTTGGCCAAGCTGGACATCCAACTGGTGCTCACCGCCCACCCCACCGAAGTGGCACGCCGCACGCTGATCCAGAAATACGACGCCATTGCCGGGCAGTTGGCTGCGCAGGATCACCGCGATCTGACACCTGCCGAGCGCCAACAGGTGCGCGAGCGCCTGCGTCGCCTGATCGCCGAAGCCTGGCACACCGAGGAAATCCGGCGCACCCGGCCAACGCCGGTGGACGAGGCCAAGTGGGGCTTTGCGGTGATCGAGCATTCCCTGTGGCAGGCGATCCCTAACCACCTGCGCAAGGTCGATCACGCGTTGTTCGAAGCGACCGGCCTGCGCCTGCCGCTGGAGTCCGCGCCAATTCGTTTCGCCTCCTGGATGGGCGGCGATCGCGACGGCAACCCCAATGTCACCGCGGCGGTGACCCGCGAGGTGCTGCTGCTGGCCCGCTGGATGGCGGCTGACCTGTTCCTGCGCGACATCGACTACCTCGCTGCCGAGCTGTCCATGCAGCAGGCCAGCAATGCCCTGCGCGAGCGCGTGGGCGACAGTGCCGAACCCTATCGCGCCTTGCTCAAGCAATTGCGCGAACGCCTGCGCACCACCCGTGCCTGGGCCCACGCGGCGCTGAGCAGCGCCCAGGTGCCCGGGGCCGACGTGCTGACCAGCAACCGCGAGCTGATCGAGCCGCTTGAGCTGTGTTATCAGTCCTTGCATGAATGCGGCATGGGTGTCATCGCCGACGGCCCGCTGCTCGATACCCTGCGCCGGGCTGTGACCTTCGGCTTGTTCCTGGTGCGCCTGGACGTGCGCCAGGACGCCGCCCGGCACCGCGACGCGCTGACCGAAATCACCGACTACCTGGGCCTGGGGCGCTATGCCGACTGGGACGAGGAACAGCGCATCGCGTTCCTCCAGGCAGAGCTGAAAAACCGCCGGCCGTTGTTGCCTGCGCACTTCAAGCCCGACGCCGAGACCGCCGAGGTGCTTGCCACCTGCCGCGAGATTGCCGCCGCGCCAGCGGCTTCGCTGGGGTCCTATGTCATCTCCATGGCCGGTGCCGCATCCGATGTGCTGGCTGTGCAATTGCTGCTCAAGGAGGCCGGCCTGACCCGGCCCATGCGCGTGGTGCCGCTGTTCGAGACCCTCGCCGACCTGGATAACGCGGGGCCGGTGATGGAGCGCCTGCTGGGCCTGCCGGGCTATCGTGCCAGCTTGCATGGACCGCAGGAGGTGATGATCGGCTATTCCGACTCGGCCAAGGACGCGGGCACCACAGCGGCGGCCTGGGCCCAGTACCGGGCTCAGGAAAACCTCGTGCGCATCTGTCGAGAGCATCAGGTCGAGCTGCTGTTGTTCCATGGCCGTGGTGGCACCGTCGGCCGAGGCGGCGGGCCAGCCCACGCGGCGATCCTGTCGCAGCCACCCGGCTCGGTGGGCGGGCGGTTCCGCACCACCGAGCAGGGCGAAATGATCCGCTTCAAGTTCGGCCTGCCTGGCATCGCCGAACAGAACCTCAACCTGTATCTGGCCGCCGTGCTTGAGGCAACCCTGTTGCCGCCGCCACCTCCGCAGCCCGCCTGGCGCGAGCTGATGGACCAGCTTGCTGCCGACGGCGTCAAGGCGTATCGCGCCGTGGTGCGGGAAAACCCGGACTTCGTCGAGTACTTCCGCCAGTCCACGCCGGAGCAGGAGCTCGGACGCCTGCCGCTGGGCAGCCGTCCGGCCAAGCGCCGCGCCGGCGGCATCGAGAGCCTGCGTGCCATTCCGTGGATCTTCGGCTGGACCCAGACGCGTCTGATGCTGCCGGCCTGGCTGGGCTGGGAGACGGCCCTGAGCAATGCCTTGGCGCGTGGGCAGGGCGAGCTGTTGGCACAGATGCGTGAGCAGTGGCCGTTCTTCCGTACCCGAATCGACATGCTGGAGATGGTGCTGGCCAAGGCCGATGCCGAGATCGCCAAGGCCTACGACGAACGTCTGGTGCAACCGCACTTGCTTTCCCTGGGGGCACATCTGCGCGACCTATTGTCGCAGTCGTGCCAGGTAGTACTGGGGTTGACCGGGCAATCGGTGCTACTGGCGCACAGCCCTGAGACCCTGGAGTTCATCAGCCTGCGCAATACCTACCTGGACCCGCTGCATCGCCTGCAGGCTGAGTTGCTGGCGCGCTCGCGCAGCCGGGAAGCCGCTCTGGACAGCCCATTGGAGCAGGCCCTGCTGGTCACGGTGGCGGGTATCGCCGCGGGCCTTCGCAACACCGGTTGAGGCATCCGGTGGCTGACCTTGGCGGGGTGGCGCAGGCCCCTCGGCCGAGGTTGTGCTGGCAGGTTGCGCCGAGCGCAACCGTGCCGCGAAACGGGGCCAAGTGGCGATTTCCTGCAACTTTGGGACGCTTGTCTGGTTGCTGGGCGCTGTGTATCTTGAGCAGCCTTTTGACCGATTTTCGGTCTCACCCGATTTTTCGGACTTGGCCCTCTGCGCCGAATCCGTTGATTTACATAGAAAAATATGAGGAGCACAAGATGCGCGTAATTCTGCTGGGAGCTCCCGGGGCCGGTAAAGGTACTCAGGCAAAGTTCATCACCGAGAAGTTCGGTATTCCACAGATCTCCACCGGTGACATGCTGCGTGCCGCCGTCAAGGCCGGCACCCCGCTGGGCCTGGAACTCAAGAAAGTCATGGATGCCGGCCAACTGGTTTCCGACGAGCTGATCATCAGCCTGGTCAAGGAGCGCATCGCCCAGCCGGATTGCGCCAAGGGCTGCCTGTTCGACGGCTTCCCGCGCACTATTCCCCAGGCCGAAGCCATGGTCGCCGCAGGTGTCGACATCGACGCCGTGGTTGAAATCGCTGTTGACGACGAAGAGATCGTCGGCCGCATGGCCGGCCGCCGTGTGCACCTGGCTTCGGGCCGTACCTACCACATTCAGCACAACCCGCCGAAAGTGGAAGGCAAGGACGATGTCACCGGCGAAGACCTGATCCAGCGCGACGACGACAAGGAAGAGACCGTGCGTCATCGCCTGTCGGTGTACCACAGCCAGACCAAGCCGCTGGTGGACTTCTACCAGAAGCTCTCGGCCGCCAACAACGGCAAGCCGAAGTACAGCCACATCGAAGGTGTCGGCTCGGTCGAGGCGATCACCGCCAAGGTGCTGGCAGCCCTGAGCTGATCCATCTCCGTGCGTCACGACGGCCCGCTTGCGGGCCGTTGTCGTTTATACTGCCGCTCTTTTCCCCGTTGCCTGGATACCTCGTTCGATGACCACCCTGCTGGCCCTGGATACCGCTACCGAAGCCTGTTCCGTCGCTCTGCTGCATGATGGCAAGGTGACCAGCCATTACGAGGTGATCCCGCGCATGCACGCGCAAAAGCTGCTGCCGATGATCAAGCAGTTGCTGGCCGAGTCAGGCGTGACGCTCAGCGACGTGGATGCCATTGCCTTCGGTCGTGGCCCCGGGGCGTTCACCGGGGTACGGATCGCCATCGGTGTGGTCCAGGGCCTGGCCTTTGCCCTCGAGCGCCCGGTGTTGCCGGTCTCCAACCTGGCGGCGCTGGCCCAGGGTGCGCTGCGTGAGCGCGGGGTGCAGCAGGTCGCCGCCGCCATCGATGCCCGTATGGATGAGGTGTACTGGGGCTGCTATCAAGCCCATGACGGCGAGATGCGCCTGGTAGGGCATGAGGCGGTGTTGGCGCCAGAGCGTGTGCAACTGCCGGAGGCCAGCACCGGCGAGTGGTTCGGCGCCGGTACCGGATGGGGTTATGGCGAGCGGCTGGCCGTGCCGGTGAGCGCAAGCGATGCCAGCTTGCTGCCCAACGCCCTGGACATCCTCGAGCTGGCCCGCTTCGCTTGGGCACGCGGCGAGGCCATTCCGGCCGAGCAGGCGCAACCTGTGTACCTGCGCGACAACGTAGCGACACCCAAGGCGCGCTGAAACCTCTCGTCGGCAGGCCTCCCGGCGTCGCAACCTTTTGTGCGAACTGTGGTCCAGTTATCAATTGGGCATTAGCGAGGGATCTCTGATGCTGCTAAATTGCCATCATTGATCCTGAGTACCCTGTCCATGCGTATCGATGGTTTCTCTTCGCAGTCCTATCCGATCAAGCGCACCCCGCGCAAGGCACCGGTGCGCGACGAGAACATCGACGATGCCGAACTGGTCGAGGACGTCGAGGTCCCCCAGGAGCCCCGCACCAACCGCCGTTCCGGTGGCCTGCCAGCCCGCCAGCAGGACATGATCTTTCCTCGTGCCCGTGATCGACGCACCGCAACCGCTCTGGCCAGCTACCTGGCCACCGCCGGCTTCACCGACTGGGAGATGGAAGTGCTGGGGCTGGACCTGTACATTTGATGGATGAATCCATCGCCCCTGCCTTACTTTCTCGGTTGTCCGTCCTGGAGCGAAAACGCCTGGCGCGACTACCTTTATCCCGCCGACGCCCGTCCTGCTGAATTTCTCGGCCTGTACAGTCAGGTGTTCAATGCCGTCGAAGGCAACACTACCTTCTATGCTCGTCCCGCGCCTGCCACGGTGGAGCGTTGGGCGCAGGTCATGCCCGCGCATTTTCGCTTCACTGCCAAGTTTCCGGGCGATGTGACCCATGAGGGTGACCTGCGAGAGCATCTGGAGTCCGCGCTTGCCTTCACCCGGCTGATGGCGCCGTTGGGCGAGCGGGTTTCGCCATACTGGTTGCAGCTATCGGCCCAGTTTGGCCCTTCGCGGCTTGGCGAGCTGTGTCATTTTCTCGACCAGATCGGCGTGCCGGTGGCGGTCGAGGTGCGCAACGAGGCGTTTTTCGCCCGTGGCGAAGAGGAGCGCCTGCTCAACCGGCTGTTGCACGAGCGGGGTGTCGAGCGCATCTGCCTGGATCCACGGGCGCTGTTCAGTTGCACATCGCGCGAGCCAGGTGTATTGCACGCACAGTCCAAGAAACCACGGGTCCCGCCACGTCCGGCTGCATTCAGCCAGCACCCTCAGGTGCGATTCATCGGGCATCCGGTGCTGGAGGCCAACGAGACCTTTCTCACGCCATGGGTGGAAAAGGTCGGCGCTTGGATCGAAGAAGGGCGCAGTCCCTATGTCTTCTTGCATACCGCCGACAACCTTCAGGCCGCGGCCCTGGCCCAGCGTTTTCATGAGCGCCTGATGGCGCGCTTGCCGGGTCTTGCCCCTTTGCCGGAATTGCCGCGTGCGCCCGAGGTCGAACAACTGGGACTACTCTGACGACTCCTGATTATCTGCCGGAGGTTGTGACCATGGATGTGCAAACCCTGCGAGCCGAAGCCTTCAAGGCCTTGCATGAGCGTGAGGGCGCTTTCGTCATTCCCAACCCTTGGGATGCAGGTTCTGCCCGCCTGCTGGCAAGCCTCGGCTTCGAGGCCCTGGCCACCACCAGTGCAGGTTTGGCGTTCAGCCTGGGGCGGCCGGATGCCGAAGGCGCCTTGAGCCTGGAGGAAACCCTGAGTAACGCCCGGTCGATCGTCGATGCGACTCCGTTACCTGTGGCCGCCGATCTGGAGAACGGCTTCGGTGACCTGCCACAGGATTGTGCCGAGACGATCCGGCGCGCGGCCGAGGTAGGGCTGGTGGGCGGCTCGATCGAAGACGCCAGCGGTCGCTGCGACGACCCCATCTACGACTTCGGCTTGTCGGTGGAGCGGGTGCGCGCCGCCGTGCAGGCTGTTCGTGCGCTGCCGTTTCCCTTCACCCTCTGCGCCCGCGCGGAGAACCTGCTGCACGGGCGCCTGGACCTGGATGACACCATCCGCCGCCTGCAGGCCTATGCCGAGGCTGGGGCCGATGTGCTGTATGCCCCAGGCCTGCGCAATGTCGATGAAATCCGCGCCGTGGTGCAGGCGGTCGCGCCCAAGCCTGTCAACGTGCTGATGGGGCTGGCTGGCGTGCCGCTGAGCGTGAACCAGTTGCAGGATCTAGGGGTGAAGCGCATCAGCGTAGGCTCCTCGCTCGCACGCGCCGCGCTGGGAGCGTTGCAGCGGGCGGCGCTGGAGATCCGTGATCAGGGCTCGTTCGACTACAGCGCGCAGGCCCTGCCGTTCGTCGAGCTCAACGACCTGTTCCGTCGCTGAGGCGCCCGTGCGTGTTGCCACGCTGCTGGTTGTCAGCCTGATGTCAATGGCGGCCCTGGCGTGGTACTTGGGCTGGCGACCACCTGCCGCCTGGAACCCCTGGGCGGTGCTGGACGTACGCCAGCCGCCCAATCTCCTGACGCCCTACAAGCTCGCGCGCCTGCGCGAGAACCCACGTTTGTGCCTGCAGGCCTTGCAGACATCGGCCTTGCGCTACCGGCAACAGGCCGACAGCGCGTCCACGGCCAATTGCCCGTTGCGCAACGTATGGCGAATCGAAGCAGGCCAAGCGCGTCTGAGCAGCAGCTTTCTGGCGTCCTGCCCATTGGCGGTGGCCTATGCCTTGTTCGAGAACCATGGGCTGCAACCTGCGGCGCAGCGGTTTTTTGGCCAGCCCGTGGCCCAGGTCGAGCATTTAGGCAGCTATGCCTGCCGAAATGTGTACCACCGCAAAGAGGGGCGGCTCAGCCAGCATGCCAGCGCCAATGCACTGGATATCACGGGTTTTCGCCTCAAGGATGGACAACGCATCGTGCTGGCGAAGGATTGGCAGCGGGGCGGGGAGAAGGCGGCGTTTCTACGGGAGGTCCATGACGCGGCCTGCAACAGCTTCAATACGGTGCTGGGGCCGGACTACAACACGGCGCACCACAACCACTTTCACCTGGACATGGGGTTCTGGCAGGTCTGCCGCTGAACTCAGGCGTGCGTGCGCACGTTGTTCAGCACTACCGGACGCGCCCAGTGAAGGTCGAACTCCAGGTCGTTCTGCTGTTTGGCCACGGTGGGTTCGTCGTAGGGCTCGGGGGCGTTTTCCAACAGATCCGTTTCGAACTCGGCGATGGGCAGGAACAACGCTCGCGGCGACGGTGCCGGGCCAGGCTCGGGAAGCGGATGGCCCTGGCTCATGACCACGGGGCGCAACCAGCTGTTGCTCAAATCGAGCTGGCGCTGTTGTTCGAGCAGTTCGGCGGTGCTGAAGGGCTCGGGGGCGTTTTCCAGCAGATCTGTCTCGAATTCGGCCTTTGGCAGGAACAGCGGCTCGGGCGGCTTGACCTCGGTGTCATGGACATCGCAGCTGCGCTGGACATGGATCTGCGCCAAAGTGCGCACACCGCCCAGCGGTTCACCGCTGTCCTTGTCGACCTGCTTGGCGATGGCCTGGCTGACTGGGTCCGCTTCTGTTCCCTGCTGCTCGGCCAACGCGCGGGCGAAGAAATCCTGCCACAGGTGGCTTACGCCCCCGAGTGCCTGGGTGTTCTGTCGACCGTAGTTGCCGACAGGCGACAGGTAGGTCAAGCCGATGGGAAGGATTTCTGACATGGCAGTCGCGCGCGTTGTGCTCTGGCAGAATAGCGGATACTGCGTGTATCGGCGGTGGCCGGGATTTCATTAATTTTTTCGAGTGCGCGAACCGATGGTGGAGCTAGAGCAGGGCATGGGTATCAGGGTCGAGGCGTTGTCGGCTGCGTTCCAGGCCCAGGCACAAGCGTGGGCCGAGCGCCTGGGTGTGCCGCTGGTGGATGATGAAGCGAGATTTGCCGTGCAGGTCGGACCTGATGGTTTGCAGATCCAGCAACTGGGGCCGCAGGCGCCGGGACCGGTGCGGGTGGACTTCGTCGAAGGACAGGCGGCGCATCGGCGGCTCTATGGCGGGGGTAACGGGCAGATGATCGCCAAGGCCGTCGGCATCGCCCAAGGCGTCCGACCCCAGGTGCTCGATGCCACGGCAGGCTTGGGCAAGGATGCGTTCGTGCTGGCCAGCCTGGGCTGCCAGATGACCCTGATCGAGCGCCAGCCGCTGATTGCTGCCCTGCTCGAGGATGGGCTGGCACGGGCGCGTGGTGATGAAGAGGTGGGAGCGATCGTCGAGCGCATGCGCCTGCTGACCGGCAATGCCATCGAGCGCATGCGGGCTTGGGAGGGCGAGCCGCCGCAGGTGATCTACCTGGATCCGATGTTCCCGCACCGGGACAAGAGTGCATTGGTGAAGAAGGAGATGCGGGTGTTTCGGCCTTTGGTCGGTGATGACTTGGATGCACCGGCGTTGCTCGAGGCCGCGTTGGCGTTGGCGTCGCATCGGGTAGTGGTCAAGCGACCGCGCAAGGCACCCATTATCGATGGGCCCAAGCCGAGCCACAGTCTGGAGGGGAAATCGAGTCGGTATGACATTTATCCCAAGAAGGCGCTCAAGGCTTGATTGGGATTGGGATTGGGATTGGGATTGGGTTTTGAGGTTTGTGGGCTTATCCGTTTGATTTGTCGACGCTGATTCACCTTTC
>NZ_JBEGDO010000037.1:0-31515 GCF_051913525.1 Pseudomonas sp. PKS
CATGCCTACTTTTGCCCAAGAGCAAAAGTAGGTCGCCGTAAAGGCGAAAAGCGCCAGTGGCGCCCCCACCAAACCCGGATATTCACACTGCCTGAAAAAAGCCCAATCCCTCACTCATGACAACACTGCCCAGCCCGTGCGCCCACCTCATACCGATCATGATGCCGCACCCAATCCATCGTCCCCCCCTCATTCCTCCCCAACGGCGCAATATCGAGAAAATTGTAAGCCCCCACCAGAATGTCCAACCCCCGCGCATACGTGGAATAGGTGTGATAGACCGCCCCATTCCCGTCCCGATAGAACGCACTGAGCCCTGGCAGCTCCCGCTCATTCCCCGCATAGGCCTCGTAGTTGTACTGCCCAGACCCATCCGTGGCGACACTCACCCCAAAGTCCTCGTTGAAACTGCCACCGTGTGACGAGAACCAAGGAAACCGCCACCCCATCCGCCGCCGGAAGTCCTGGAACTGCCCATAGGGCGCCCGCGACACCGCGACCAGCGAAACGTCATGATGCGCCAAGTGCAGATTGGCGCCGTCGAAGTGATCGGCCAGGAACGAACACCCCGGGCAGCCCTCGCTCCAACCGTCGGCGAACATGAAGTGATAGACCAGCAGTTGGCTACGCCCGGCAAACAGATCCACCAGCCCCAGCTCGCCATCGGGCCCGAGGAAGCGGTAAGGCTGTTCGACCTTGACCCACGGCAGGGCCCGCCTGGCCGCGGCCACTTCGTCACGTTGATGAGTAAGGGCTTTTTCATGCAGCCAGAGCTGGCGCCTGGCCGCGAGCCACTCGCTTCGGGTGACCACCTCGTGCTTGATGTCTGGATTGTTCATGACGCTGGCTCCACGTGAGGGATTCAGCGAATGGTCGAATGGTGGCTGTTGGATTCGACAAAGGCTTGCCCCCCTCACGACGAATGGTGCAGTGGCCAGGATGAACTTGGGTGATATCATCGGGCCATTAATCACAAGGAGGTGTGCATGCGCTGGCGTTGTCTGTCGCTATTTCTGTTGACCCTGCTGCTCGGCATCACGTCGGCCCAGGCGGCTAACACCCCGTGCTCGGGTCGCAAGGGTGGGATTGCAGGATGTGACGGAGAGATCTTCCTGTGCAACGACGGCTCGATCAGCGCCTCGAAGAAAGACTGCAGCGCGATATACGGGAGCCGTACCGCGCGCCCGGCAGTGCGGTCATTGCGCGCCAGTGACGAAAGCTGCGGATGCGGCAGCGGCAACTACTGCACGGGTCCGCGAGGCGGGGTGTACTGTCTGACACCCTCGGGTAACAAGAGCTACCGTCGGCGCTAGCCGGCTAACCGGCCATCTCGTCTATCAACGCCCACAACCGCGAGTCGTTGAAATCGTCGACCACCAATCGCGCCCCGGCAGCCAGCAACCGCTCGGCAGTCTGGGTGGTGGCGATACCCACCGTGAAGATGCCCGCATCGCTGGCGGCCTTTACGCCGGGTAGTGAGTCCTCGAAGGCCAGGGCCTGGCTGGCCGTGGCTGCCAGGCGCTGCAGGCCGGTCAGGTAGGGCAGTGGGTCGGGCTTGGGGCGGGCCACTTCCTCGGCCACCAGTACATGCCCGAAACACCCCTCCAGGCCCATGGCGGCCAGCATGTGCTCGGCATTGAGGCGGGGCGCATTGGTCACCACGCACATGCCGATTTCACGCTGCTGGGCGTAGGTCATCAGGCGTGCCAATCCAGGCATGGGCGTCAGGCGAGGCGACAGCTCGCGGAACAACGCCTCCTTGCGCTCGGCCAGGGCCAGGCATTGGGCCGGGCTGCAGAGAGGAAAAAGCTCGGCGAACAGCTCGCCGTTGGCCCGCCCGCTGACCTGGGCCTCGAACTGCGCCTGGCTCAGCTCGCGGCCGTCATGCTCGCGCAGCAACTGGCGGAAGGCCTGCAAATGCAGGGTATCGGTATCGGTAAGGGTTCCATCGAGGTCGAACAGCAGGGCGGTCAGCATCGGGTATCCAGAAGGGGAAAACGTCAATCCCGGCCATGATAGCCAAACCCGACGACGAAGGGGGCTGTTCACTGTACGCCGAAAAGAGTACAAATGTACTCCATGGACAACATGACCCCCAAACGCCGCGCCATTCTCGAATTCATCCGCGAGCGCATCGCCGATCACGGCCAGCCCCCCAGCCTGGCCGACATCGCCCAGCGCTTCGGTTTTGCCTCGCGCAGTGTGGCGCGCAAGCACATCACCGCCTTGAGCCAGGCCGGCTTCATCGACGTGACGCCCAACCAGGCCCGCGGCATTCGCCTGGCCGAGCCACTGCGTCGGCCCGAGATCCTCGAGATCCCGGTGCTCGGCCAGGTGGCGGCGGGCGCGCCGATCGGCCCTGACCTGGACATCCACGAGCAACTGTTGCTCGACCCCAGCCTGTTCCGTCGTACGCCCGACTACCTGCTCAAGGTGCGCGGCGACTCGATGATCGACGATGGCATTTTCGATGGCGATCTGGTCGGCATCCGCCAGCAGGGCGAGGCCCGCGACGGGCAGATCGTGGTCGCCCGCCTGGATGGCGAGGTGACCATCAAGCGCCTGCAGCGCATTCCCGGAGGCTATCGCCTGCTGCCACGCAACCCGGCCTATGCGCCGATCGATGTGGCGCCGGGGCGGGATTTCGTCATCGAGGGCGTGTTCTGTGGCCTGCTGAGGCGTGACTGATGGGCGCGGTAGTCGACCTCGATCGCCTGCTTGACCAGCGCAGAATCTGGCGCGGGCGCCAGGTCCAGGCGCGGCCTCAGGGCCTGCAGCCCACCGGCCATGCCTCGCTTGACGATCGGCTGCCCGAAGGCGGCTGGCCGGCTGCTGCACTCACGGAGCTGCTGCTGGCCAGTCCTGGCTGCGGTGAGTTGCAATTGCTCTGGCCAAGCCTGGCGCGCCTGACCGGTGAGGGCGGCCGGGTGGTGCTGGTGGCACCACCGTTCATTCCCTATGCACCGGCCTGGCAGGCGGCCGGGGTCGACCTGCGCTGGTTGGCCCACGTCGAGGCTCCTGCGGCCGAAGCCTTGTGGGCCGCCGAACAGTGCCTGCGCGCCGGCAGTTGCGCGGCTGTGCTGTGCTGGCCTGGGCGCGCCGATGACCGAGCCCTGCGGCGCTTGCAGGTGGCTGCCGAGACGGGACAGGCCCTGGCGTTCGTCTGCCGTGGGCAGCAGGCTTCGCACAATCCCTCGCCAGCAGCCTTGCGTATTGCCATCGACACCCAGCCTGCCCAATGGCGGGTGCTCAAATGCCGCGGCGGCTTGTCGCCGGCAGCGCCCATCGCCTGCCCGGTGCGGAGCTGATGCAGCATGCTGTGGGCGTGTATCGTTTTTCCGCAACTGGCGCTGGACAGCGTCCTGCGTGAGCGTGACGACCCTGATGCCCCCCTGGTGCTGATCGGCGGGCCGCAGCAACGGCGGCTGGTGCAATCGGTCAATGCGGCGGCTGCGGCGCTGGGCCTGCGGGCCGGGCAAACCCTCACGACCGCCCGTGCCCTGGCTGATGGCTTCACATGTGTGGAGGCCGACCCTGCGCGCATCGAGCGGCTCCAGCAGTTGCTCGCTACCTGGGCCTACCGCTTCAGTGGGCAGGTCAGTCGACACTACCCGCGGGCATTGCTCCTGGAGATCGGTTCAAGTCTGGGGCTGTTCGGGCCCTGGCCGGCGTTCGAGGCACGATTGCGCCTGGAGCTGGACGAGCTTGGGCTGCGTCACCGGATTGTCCTGGCCACCAACCCGGTCGCCGCGCGCGTGCTCGCCAATGGTCATGACGGCTTGGCAGTGATGACGGTGGAGGATACGCGGGCTGCCCTGGCATGCATGCCTGTCGACAAGATCGGTCTGCCCCCGGAGGCGGCGACGGCGTTCGCTCGCATGGGGCTGCGCCATCTCGGTGAAGTCCTGGCCCTGCCACGCGATGCGCTGGCCCGGCGCTTTGCCGCCCAGGTGCAGGTGCACCTGGACCAGTTGCTCGGCCTGCGCAGCCTGGGCCTGGCCTACCATCAACCAGCGGAGCGCTTCGAGGTGCGGTTGGAGCTGAACTTCGATGTCGAATCGCACCAGGCGTTGTTGTTCCCCTTGCGCCGTCTGCTGAGCGATCTGGCGGTCTTTCTCGCGGGGCGGGACTGCGGCGTACAGCGCTTCCACCTGTATCTGGAACATGCCCAAGGGCCGGCGACCGAGCTCAAGGTCGGTCTGCTGGCCGCCGAGCGCGATGCCGCCAGGCTGTTCGAGCTGGCACGCGGACGCCTGGAGGCGCTGCGCATCCCTGCGCCGGTACGCAACCTGCGTTTACTGGCCGAGGACCTGCCACCTTTCGTGCCCCAGCATCAGGCATTGTTCGACCCTCGGGCCCAACAGGCCCAACCCTGGGAGCAGCTGCGCGAACGCCTGCGGGCGCGCCTGGGCGATGATGCGGTCAAGGCGCTGAGCGCCGAAGCCGATCACCGTCCCGAATGCGCTTGGCAGCCGGTGGAGCAGGGGGCTTTGGGCGTATTGCCGGTCGCGCCCGGCAGCCGCCCTGGCTGGCTGCTACCTGAGCCCCTGCCTCTGACCGAAGCGGGCTTGCGCCGGTTGGGGCGGGCCGAGCGTATCGAGTCGGGCTGGTGGGACGGCGGCGACGTGCGTCGTGACTACTACCGCATCGAGACCCGTGATGGGTTACAGGGCTGGGCCTATGACGACCTGAGCAAGCCCGGGCAATTGTGGCTGCAGGGGTGGTTCGCATGAGTCTGTCGGATTACGCCGAGCTGCACTGCCTGTCGAATTTCAGCTTCCAGCGCGGGGCCTCCAGTGCCGACGAGCTGTTCAAACGGGCCAAGGCCTTGGGTTACCAGGCCCTGGCGATCACCGACGAGTGCACCCTGGCCGGTATCGTCCGCGCCTGGCAGGCGGCCCGGCAGCAGGATGTACGGCTTATCGTCGGGAGCGAGGTACAGCTTCATGGGGGCGTCAAGCTGGTGCTGCTGGTCGAAAACCTCGAGGGCTACCAGAACCTCTGCGCACTGATCACTCGGGCGCGACGCCGGGCGGAAAAAGGCACCTACCAATTGCTCCGCGAGGACTTGCAAGCCCATTGCCAGGGCCTACTGGCACTGTGGGTTGCCGAGCCCGGGGATGCCCCGGCCAATGGGTTATGGCTGAAGTCGCTGTTCGGCGAGCGGCTGTGGCTGGCGGTGCACCTGCATCGAGGGTGGGACGATGCCCGGCGTCTGCAGCAACTGCACACCCTGGCGGAACAGGTGGGGATTCGCGCGGTGGCGTGCGGCGACGTACACATGCATGTCCGGGGCCGGCGCGCCCTGCAGGACTGCATGACTGCGATCCGCCAGCATTGCACCCTGGCAGAGGCCGGCCGCTACCTGTACCCCAATGGCGAGCGCCACCTGCGCACCTTGACCGAGCTTGGCGAGCTGTATCCGGCCGACCTGCTGGCCGAAACCCAGGTCATTGCCAACCGCTGTCGCTTCGGCCTGGATGAGCTGAAATACCAGTACCCCAGCGAAGTGGTGCCGCAAGGACACACACCTGCCAGCTGGTTGCGCCATCTGTGCCAGTCGCGCTTGCCCGAGCGCTGGCCGCAAGGTGCCAGCCGCGAGGCGCTGGAAACCTTGGACAACGAGCTGCAACTGATCACCGA
The DNA here is from genome assembly GCF_051913525.1 of Pseudomonas sp. PKS. Classification (NCBI taxonomy): domain Bacteria; kingdom Pseudomonadati; phylum Pseudomonadota; class Gammaproteobacteria; order Pseudomonadales; family Pseudomonadaceae; genus Pseudomonas; species Pseudomonas sp. PKS. Next base: position 5,644 of record NZ_JBEGDO010000037.1, read on the forward strand.
GCTGGGTTACGAAAGCTACTTTCTCACCGTCTACGACATCGTCGACTTCGCCCGCAAACAGGGCATCCTCTGCCAAGGGCGGGGCTCTGCCGCCAACTCGGTGGTGTGTTTCGTGCTGGGCATCACCGAGCTGGACCCGATGGAGCATCGGCTGCTGTTCGAGCGCTTCCTGTCCCGTGAGCGCAACGAGCCGCCGGACATCGACGTGGACTTCGAGCATGACCGCCGGGAAGAGGTCATCCAGTATGTGTTCCGCCGCTATGGCCGCGACCGGGCGGCGCTCACCGCCGTGGTCAACACCTACCATGCCGCCGGCGCGATACGTGATGTGGCCCGGGCCCTGGGGCTGCCGGCCGACCAGGTGGACGCCCTGGCCAAGTGCTGCGGACGCTGGAGCGACCGCATCCCCGATGTCCAGCGCCTGGCCGAGGCAGGTTTCGAGGCACAGAGCCCTTCGCTGCAACGCATCCTGGTGCTGGCTGGCCAACTGATCGGCTTTCCCAGGCACCTGTCGCAGCACCCAGGGGGCTTCGTCATCTGCCAGCAGTCGCTGGACCGCCTGGTGCCGGTGGAAAACGCCGCCATGGCGCAGCGCACGGTAATCCAGTGGGACAAAGACGACCTCGACCTGGTCGGCCTGCTCAAGGTCGATGTGCTGGCCTTGGGCATGCTCAGCGCCTTGCGCCGCTGCTTCGACCTGTTGGCCCGTCACCGGGACCGGCACCTGAGCTTGGCGACCATCCCCAAGGAAGACCCGGCCACCTACGCCATGATCAGCCGCGCCGAGACCATGGGGGTGTTCCAGATCGAGTCGCGGGCGCAGATGGCTATGCTGCCGCGCCTCAAACCCAAGAAGTTCTATGACCTGGTGATCGAGGTGGCCATCGTCCGGCCCGGGCCGATCCAGGGCGACATGGTCCACCCCTACCTGCGCCGACGCCTGAAACAGGAGAAAGTGACCTATCCCTCACCCGAACTGGAAGCCGTGTTCAAGCGCACCCTGGGCGTGCCGTTGTTCCAGGAGCAGGTGATGGAGCTGGCCATGGTCGCTGCCGACTACACCCCGGGCGAGGCGGACCAGCTACGGCGCAGCATGGCTGCCTGGAAACGCCATGGCGGGCTGGAACCGCACCGTGAGCGATTGATCAATGGCATGTTGAAGAACCGCTACGAACGGGCCTTTGCCGAGCGGATCTTCGAGCAGATCAAGGGCTTTGGCAGTTATGGCTTCCCCGAGTCCCATGCCGCCAGCTTCGCCTTGCTCTGCTATGCCAGCAGTTGGCTCAAGTGCCATGAGCCGGCGATCTTCACCTGTGCGCTGATCAACAGCTGGCCCATGGGCTTCTACAGCCCTGATCAGCTGTTGCAGGAGGCGCGTCGCCAGGGCATCGAGGTGCGTCCGGTGGACGTGTGCCACAGCGAATGGGACTGCACCCTGGAACCGCACGGTGAGGGCGCGTTGGCGATTCGCCTGGGATTGCGGCAGATCCGCGGGTTCAGCGAGGCCGATGCCCGGCGCCTTGAGCAGGCGAGGGCGAGACGATCCTGGCGTGACATCGAGGACTTGTGCCTGCGCGCCGAGCTCGACAGCCGCGCCCGTGCCCGCTTGGCCGATGCCGGCGCCTTGCGTGCTTTGGCTCGCGACCGTCATCAGGCACGCTGGCAGGTGGCGGCCGTGCAGGCGCAACTGCCGTTGTTCGCCCAGGTGGAGGCTGCGCCAGAAGTGGCGGTGGTGTTGCCGGTGCCGAGTGTGGCCGAGGACGTGTTTGCCGATTACGCCACCCTGGGCACGACCTTGGGGCCACATCCCTTGGCGTTGTTGCGGCGAAGTCTTCGGGCATTGGGGTGTCGCAGCTCTGCCGAGCTGGCGGGTGTCGAGCACGGGGACAGCATCGCCGTGGCTGGTGTGGTGGTAGGGCGACAGCGGCCGCAGACCGCCAGCGGCGTGACCTTCGTCACCCTCGAGGATGAGCACGGCATGGTCAACGTGGTGGTCTGGCGTGACCTGGCTGAGCGCCAACGCAGGGCACTGGTCGGGTCGCAACTGCTCAAGGTGAGCGGACGGCTGGAGCAGGAGAAGGGCGTCCGCCACTTGATTGCCCGGCGCCTTGAGGACATCAGCCCCATGTTGCAGGGGCTGGATGTACGCAGCCGGGATTTTCACTAGCCTCGAACCCGATCGCGGAGTGCGCCAGGCCAAGCAGGCGCTAAGAACACTCAGACCATCGCCAGGTGCTGCTTGCGCGTCGGCGCCGGGAACGCCTTGTCGATTGCCTGCAGGTCCTCGTCGGTCAGGCTCAGTTCGCCCGCCGCCGCATTGAGCCGCACATGCAGTGGGTCCACCGCCTTGGGAATGGCGATGACGCCTTCGTTGCGCGTCACCCACGCCAGACTCACCTGGGCTGGTGTGGCCCCATGACGCTCGGCGATTTCGGCCAGCACCGGGTGTTGTAGCAGACGCCCAGCCTGGGCCAGCGGGCAGTAGGCCATGGTCGGCAATCGATGCGTCTGGCTCCACGGCAGCAGGTCGAACTCGATGCCACGTTGAGCCGGGTTGTACAACACTTGGTTGGCGGCACAGCCGGGGTTGTCCAGCTCGAGCAGGTCGTCCAGGTCGAAGTTGGACACCCCCCAGCGACGGATCTTGCCCTGCTCGCGCAGGCGCTCGAAGGCTTCGACGGTTTCCTCCAGCGGATACTGGCCGCGCCAGTGCAGCAGGTACAGGTCGATGCAGTCGGTACCCAGGCGCGTCAGGCTCCGCTCGCAGGCCGCGGGAATGCCACGGCGGCTGGCATTGTGCGGGTAGACCTTGCTGACCAGGAACACCTGTTCTCGACGGCCGGCAATGGCTTGGCCGACCACCTGCTCGGCGCCACCTTCGGCATACATCTCTGCCGTGTCGACCAGTGTCAGGCCCAATTCGATACCCTGTTGCAGGGCGGCCACTTCGGCGGCCTTGCGTCGTGGGTCCTCGCCCATGTACCAGGTGCCTTGGCCAATGGCCGGGACGCTGGCGTCTGCCAGATTCACGAAACGCATGTCACCTCCTGTGGATCAGTGTGGGAAAGCACGACGTCGAGCAGCGCTTGCGCTGCCGTGGAAAGCTTGTGGTCGGCCAGGGCAATGACGCCGATGCGTCGCTCCACGCGAGGCTCGACGAGGGCCACGCAGCGCGCGCCCAGCTCCTGCATCTGGTTGATGCACAGCGCCGGCACGGCGCTCACGCCCAGGCCGTTGGCGACCATGCGACCCACGGTCGACAGTTGGTGGCTCTCGAACGCCGCGGTCAGTTTGCCATGGCTGGCCGCCACATTCTGTTCCATCAGCAGACGCACCGCCGAAGGACGCTGCAAGGCAATGAAATCCTGGGCCAGCAGGTCCTGCCAGGTGACCTGAGGTTGGCTAGCCAGCGGTGAGTCGGCGGGCACCACCGCCACGAAGCGATCCAGATAGAGCGGATGAAAACGCAAACCGTCGAGGTTTTCCGGCTCGAAACCGATACCCAGCTCGACGCGGCGATGGCGCACCAGCTCCAGCACCTGTTCATTGATCACGTCATGCACCGTGACGTTGACCTTGGGGTAGCGCTGACGGAACACCTTCAGCGAGCGCGGCAGCAGGTTGCCGGCAAAGGCGGGCATGGCTGCCACCGAGACCCGCCCCAATTGCAGGGTGAAGCGCTGGCGTAGCATCTCCTCGGTGTCGTCCCAGTCGGCCAGCAGGCGCCGGGCCAGGGGCAGCAGCACTTCACCTTCGGGGGTGAGGCTGACGCTGCGGGTGGTGCGGGTTAGCAGCGCACCGCCGAGGTTGTCCTCCAGGGCCTTGATGGTCAGGCTCAAGGCCGGCTGGGAAACATGCAGGTGTTCGCCGGCCTGGGCGAAGCTTTGGTACTTGGCCACGGTGATGAAGGCGCGTAACTGCTTGACGTTCATGAGGAACCTAATTTTGTTTTGAAAAAATTATCAATCGATGACGAAAACAAAATTAACAAATCAGTCGGCAGCGGTGAAGATGCCTCCACGGTTCCAACAACTACAAAAGGCGACTGAGCATGGCCGGACTGGACAAGCGCGTAGCAACCTATGAAGAGGCCCTCGCAGGCCTGACCGACAACATGACGGTACTGGCCGGCGGCTTCGGCTTGTGCGGCATCCCCGAAAACCTCATCGCCGAAATCAAGCGCCGCGGCGTCAAGGGCCTGACCGTGGTCTCCAACAACTGTGGCGTCGACGGCTTCGGCCTGGGCGTCCTCTTGGAAGACCGCCAGATCCGCAAGATGATCGCATCCTATGTCGGCGAAAACGCCGAGTTCGAACGCCAACTGCTCAGCGGTGAGCTGGAAGTCGAGTTGACCCCTCAAGGCACCCTGGCCGAAAAGATGCGCGCAGGCGGCGCCGGCATCCCGGCGTTCTACACGGCCACCGGCTACGGTACTCCCGTCGCCGAAGGCAAGGAAGTGCGTGAATTCAAGGGTCGCAAGTACATCCTCGAAGAATCCATCACCGGCGATTTCGCCATCGTCAAAGGTTGGAAGGCCGACCACTACGGCAACGTGGTGTACCGCAACACCGCGCAAAACTTCAACCCGCTGGCCGCCACCGCCGGCAAGATCACCGTGGTCGAGGTCGAGGAAATCGTCGAGCCAGGCGTGTTGCTGCCCAGCGAGATCCACACCCCGGGCATCTATGTCGACCGGGTCATCGTCGGCACCTTCGAAAAGCGCATCGAGAAGCGCACCGTCAAGGCCTAAAGCGCCGTCCACAGAACAACAAAGAGATCCTGACCATGGCACTGACCCGCGAACAGATGGCGCAACGCGTCGCCCGTGAACTGAAGGACGGTTACTACGTCAACCTCGGCATTGGCATCCCGACCCTGGTGGCCAACTATGTGCCCGCCGACATGGACGTGATGCTGCAGTCGGAAAACGGCCTGCTCGGCATGGGCGAGTTTCCCACCGAAGGCACGATCGACGCCGACATGATCAACGCCGGCAAGCAGACCGTCACCGCCCGTCGCGGTGCATCGATCTTCGATTCCGCGCAATCCTTCGCCATGATCCGTGGCGGCCACGTCGACCTCACCGTGCTGGGAGCGTTCGAAGTGGACGTGGAGGGCAACATCGCCTCCTGGATGATTCCTGGCAAGCTGGTCAAGGGCATGGGCGGCGCCATGGACCTGGTGGCCGGTGCCGAGAACATCATCGTCACCATGACCCATGCCTCCAAGGATGGTGAGTCCAAGCTGCTGCCGCGCTGCAGCCTGCCGCTGACCGGCGCCGGTTGCATCCGCAAGGTGCTTACCGACCTGGCCTACCTTGAAATCGAAGACGGCGCGTTCATCCTGCGCGAGACCGCCCCAGGTGTCAGCGTGGAGGAAATCATCGAGAAGACCGCCGGCAAGCTGATCGTGCCGGATGACGTGAAGGAAATGACCTTCTAAGAAACATCGGCCCTGTGGGAGCGGGTTTGCCCGCGAAAGCGTCAGTCGAGGCGACACCGTCGCCTGATCGGACGTCTTCGCGGGCAAGCCTGTTCCCACAGGGTTTTGTGCTGCTTCAGTGTTTGAAAATCAAAAAAACAAATAAAAGGAAAATCCCGTGGCCGCTGAAATCCAAGACAGCCGCTCCGCCCGTTTTGCCTTGCGCTGCTCCAACTGGGCCGAACGCTGGTTCCCCGATTCCTGGGTATTTGCCGCGCTGGCCGTGGTGCTGGTGTGCCTGGGCGCGATGGTCATGGGCGCCAAGCCTACCGACACCGCCAAGGCGTTCGGCGATGGCTTCTGGAGCCTGATCCCATTCACCATGCAAATGGCTTTCGTGGTCATTGGTGGTTATGTGGTGGCCAGCTCGCCGCCCGCCGCGCGGCTGATCGACCGCCTGGCCAGGCTGCCGAAGAACGGTCGCTCGGCGGTGTGCTGGGTGGCGCTGATCTCGATGCTCGCATCCTTGCTCAACTGGGGGCTGTCGTTGGTATTCGGCGGTTTGCTGGTTCGTGCCCTGGCCCGGCGCCAGGACCTGAAGATGGATTACCGTGCCGCAGGCGCTGCCGCCTATCTGGGCCTGGGTGCAGTCTGGGCGCTGGGGCTTTCGTCGTCGGCTGCGCAGTTGCAGGCCAACCCGGCCAGCCTTCCGCCGTCGATCCTCGCCATTACGGGGGTGATTCCGTTCACCGAGACCATCTTCCTCTGGCAATCCGGCGTCATGCTGGCGGCCTTGGTGATCGTTTCGCTGGTCATCGCTTATGCCACTGCGCCGGGTCCGAGCAGTGCCCGCACCGCCGAGCAATGCGGTGTCGATCCAAGCTTCAGCGCAGCACCGGTGGCCCAACGCACCCGTCCGGGCGAGTGGCTGGAGTACAGCCCAATACTGACCCTGCTGCTGGTTGCCCTGGCTGGCGGTTGGCTGTACCAGGAATTCGCCACCAAACCTGCGATCACCGCCATCTCCGGCCTGAACACCTACAACTTCCTGTTCATCATGCTCGGCGCCTTGCTGCACTGGCGTCCGCGCAGTTTCCTCGATGCCGTGACACGCGCGGTGCCGACCACCACCGGGGTGTTGATCCAGTTTCCGTTGTACGGCTCGATCGCCGCGATCCTCACCCAGGTCAAGGGCGTGGATGAACAGACCCTGGCCCACCACATCTCCACGTTCTTCGTGCAGATCGCCTCCCACGACACCTATGCCGTGCTCATGGGGGTGTACTCAGCGGTGCTGGGCTTCTTCATCCCGTCCGGCGGCGGCAAATGGATCATCGAAGCGCCCTACGTGATGCTGGTGGCCAATGACCTGCAGTACCACCTGGGCTGGGCGGTGCAGATCTACAACGCCGCCGAGGCCTTGCCCAACCTGATCAATCCGTTCTACATGCTGCCTCTGCTGGGTGTGCTGGGGCTCAAGGCGCGGGACCTGATCGGCTTTTCGTTCGTGCAATTGCTGGTGCACGTGCCGTTGGTGCTGGTGTTGCTGTGGGCCCTGGGTACGACTTTGCAATACGTGCCCCCGGTCATGCCGTAAGGTTTGCTGAGGGCGGGAAGAGGGCGGTGAAAACCGCCCTTTTTGCCTGTTGATTGCGCCTTGTCGGGAGGTCTTTGGAATGTTTACCTGCTGATGGTGGGCTCGGGTATCGCGCATGTTGTCGGCTCATTTCAAGTCGACGAGCTATTGCCCATGCCCATTCACAAACTTGTCCCTGGTCAACCCAATGATGCCAATAGTCCACTCGTTGGCCAGATACTGCCGCGTCCTGAACCCGTCGAGCCGCCACCGGAACCTGACACCACCACCCCGGATTTCACGGCAGAGCTGACCCGTGCCCTGGGCCTTAAGCAGATCAAGGCCACTGATCGCATGGTACTGCGTGATCAACATGGGCGCGTCCTGTGCATTCATGCAAAGTCCAATGACTGGGGGTGGGTGTATCTTGGTGAACCGGAACGATACGGCGCTGAGTTGGTGCCGCTGGTGGTTCACCTGGATCCCACCAGTCAAATCCTGTCGATGTCAGCGGAAAAGAAGATGGTCGGCTGGTCGTTCTTTGCCGATGGCAACTCGACCGCTGGAGATTATGTCTTCGCGGGCTTCAAGGTTTGGCAGGACTATCCACGTCTACGCTTCAGGATCAAGCGAAGTGGGGCCACAATCGTCAACCATCGACAAACATTTGCTTTCACGCTGAGCTGTGAAATCGGCAGCACGCGTATGGCCGTGCAGGCGCCTGCTGGTAAGTGGGGGTGGGTGAAGCTAGTGCCTGAAAGCGACGTCTCCGACGGTGACGAGCTTCGGTTCTCCTTGCACAAACTGTCGATTCCGTTTGTCAGGGTGAGAGACCTGATCAAAGCGACCTGGCCCAATACGACACTGACGTATCAGACGTCCGTGGATTCGTACTACGAAGCTATTTCCGCGCAACAAGCGCACGGCATCTGGGTGGAGTCAGGCCTCAAGTACTTTAAATACAAGCCAGAGGTGTTCGATTGCGATGATTTCGCCTTGGCCTACAAAACCAAGGCTGCCAGAACTGCATACTCGGAAAACAATCTGTATCCCTACTCGGTGGGTATCGTGTTCGGGCAGAATGAAAAAAGTGCTCATGCGGCGAACCTGTTCATCGACCAATGGCTGTGCCTGCAACTGCTCGAGCCGCAAACCGGCGCTGTACAGCGTGCATCAGAGTGGGCCTATACGCCGTATCACATCATGTTTTGACGTTCCTGGAGGGGCGATGAGGGCGCAGCGATGATCGAGGTGTCGCGGTTTTGGCGGGATCCTGCTTTGCCCTTCGTCGAAGCCCGGCGAGTGGGGGATGGGCGTCAGGTGTGCTATGCGCCCCATTCCCACGAGAGCTTTTCCATCGGCGTGATCACCGGTGGGCGCAGCACCTATGTGACGGGCACCGCACGGCGGGAGGTAAGCGCAGGCACCACGGTGCTGATGAACCCCGGCGTGGTCCATACCTGCAACCCCATCAAGGACGAGCCTTGGTCCTACCTGATGCTGTTCGTCGACCTGCCTTGGCTACAGGCCCAGGGCTTCGAACTGCCCGTGGCGACGTACAGCACCTCGCCGGTGCTGTACGGCCGCCTGCTCGAGGTCTTTGCCACACTGTTCGATGATCAGCGTGCTGACCGTCAAGCCTGCCTGACCGCGTTTTTCGGGACGTTGCCGGGTGACCTCGACGATGAGCCCTCCCAGCCGATACAGGCCAATCCCCGGTTGGAAGCTGCTGCTGCGTTCATTCGCGCTCATCGGCTCGACCCTTTGACGATCGAAGATATCTGCGCTGCCGTCGGCCTGTCGCGGGCCTACCTGATCCGCGCCTTTGGCCAGCGTTTTGGCCTGACACCCCATGGTTACCTGCTCGATCAGCGCGTGCAGCACGCTCGGGCCCAGTTGCGCCAGGGGCGGGCGATCGCCGAGGTGGCGGTGGAGGCAGGCTTTGCCGATCAGGCGCATCTGCAACGGGCATTCAAGCAGCACCTGGCGGCGACCCCTGGGCATTATCGGTCGGGCCGCTAGGATCAGCCCACGGCCAAGTACAGCGCGCTGGCCAGCAACAAAGCTGCCAATGCTCGGTTGAACACGCGCATGTGCCGGGGGTTGCCCAGATACTGGCGAATCACACTGCCGGCCCAGGCCCAGCTGGCAATCGAGACGAAGCAGATCGGTCCATAGATCCAGGCAAACAGCCATAACAAATGCTGCTCACCCCCTGTATAGGCTCCGATGCCTGCCACAGCGGCCAGCCAGGCCTTGGGATTGAGCCACTGCATGGCCGCGCCATGCCACGCTGAAGGTGCGCCATCCTGATGCTCGGTATTCAGCTGGCCATCGTCACTGGCCAGCTTCCAGGCCATGTACAGCAAGAAAAGTACCCCGCCGCCATGCAGCAAGCGGCCCAGCAACGGCCAGCGCAGCAGCAGTTCGTGCAGACCCAGGCCAACCAGCACCAGCAACAGGCAAAAGCCCAGGGTCGCCCCGGCGGCATGGCCAAGGCTTGCGCGCAGGCCATGGCGAGCGCCACTGCCGAGGGCGACGATGTTGACCGGGCCGGGTGAAATGGACGCCGCCAGGGCGAAAGCAGCCATGGACAGGGACAGGCTCATGAGAAATATTCCTTGAATGGGTAGGAGCACCATCCTGGCTGAAGGGGCGGGCAGGGTATTGAAGAAAAGTTCCCTACAGCTTTTGTAATAGTTTCGCCCTGTCAGAAAAAGCCGCGGTGATTGTAGGATCAACATCCCAATTAGCCATCAAGGTCACCATGAGCACCTTCTCGGAGCCCCCCAGTCTCTGGCCATATCGGCCTTCCTTCCCCCGTCCCCGTGACGCCTCCCGCATGAGTACTTCGCAATGGAATGGCTAGCCGATCCTACGGCCTGGCTGGGCCTTGCCACGCTTATCGTGCTCGAGCTGGTGTTGGGCATCGACAACCTGGTCTTTATCGCCATCCTGGCCGACAAGCTGCCACCGCATCAGCGCGACCGTGCGCGGGTCATTGGCCTGAGCCTGGCCTTGATCATGCGCCTGGGCCTGTTGGCCAGCATTTCCTGGATGGTCACCTTGACCGCGCCGTTGTTCGAGGTGCTGGGCAAGAGTTTTTCGGGGCGCGACCTGATCATGCTGTTCGGTGGTGTATTCCTGCTGTTCAAGGCCACCATGGAGCTGCACGAGCGCTTGGAAGGGCATGTGGCTCAGGCCAACGGTGCTACCCGGCATGCGGCGTTCTGGCCCATCGTGGCGCAGATCGTGGTATTGGATGCGGTGTTCTCCCTCGACGCGGTGATTACCGCAGTGGGTATGGTCGAGCATTTGTCGGTGATGATGATCGCGGTGATCTTCTCCATCGGCATCATGATCGTCGCCAGCAAGCCCCTGACCCGCTTCGTCAATGCCCACCCCACGGTGATCATGCTGTGTCTGGGCTTCTTGATGATGATCGGCTTCAGCCTGACGGCCGAGGGCCTGGGCTTCCACATTCCGAAAGGCTACCTGTACGCGGCCATCGGTTTCTCGTTGCTGATCGAGCTGTTCAACCAGTTGGCGCGTGCGCGTCGCAAGCGCAGCCTGCAGCAGCATCGACCGCTGCGCGAGCGAACTGCCCATGCCGTACTGCGGCTGATGGGCGGGCGGCGAGTGGAGGCCGACGAAGTGGGTGATGAGATTGCCGATCTGGTCGAAGGCAGTGGCGAACAGGTGGTCTTCGACCGTCGAGAGCGGGTGATGATCAGCGGCGTGCTGAATCTGGCCGAGCGACCGATTCGCACCGTGATGACGGTGCGCGTCAAGGTGGATGCCATCGACTTGGCCCTGCCCGCCGACGCCGTCGCCCAAGCCTTGGCCCATTCGCCGTATTCACGTCTGCCGTTGATCCGTGATGGGCGGATCGAGGAGCCGTTGGGCTTCGTGCACAAGAAGGAGTTGCTCAAAGAGTTGTTGTCCGGTGGGCAACCTGACCTGGAGCGCCTGGTACGTGCGCCGCTGAACCTGCTGGAAAGCTTCAGCATCCTCAATGCGTTGGAGCAGATGCGCGCGCAATCGACGCACATCGCCTTCGTGGTCAATGAGTTCGGTGATTTCACGGGCTTGCTGACCATGACCGACATCCTCGAGTCGATCGCTGGAGAACTGCCTGACGCCAGTGAAGTGACTGGGCCAGGCATTGTCGAAGAGGCCGGGGCGTTCGTGGTCAGCGGTGCGTTGAACCTGAGCCAAGTACAGGCACGCACCGGTTTCAGCGCCCGCGCTACCGAGGATTACCAGACCCTCGCAGGCCTGGTCATGAGCTTGCTGGACCGTCTGCCGGTGGTCGGTGATCGCCTGGCCTGCGATGGCTGGACGCTGACGGTGATGGCAGTGGAGGAGCGCAGGGTACGACAGGTCCGCCTTACACCGAGCGACGACGCTGGCGTAGCAGGTGCTTGAAGCCTTCAAGTACCAGCACCAGCACCGCGGCCCAGATCGGTAGGTAGGTCAGCCACTGGTCAGGGCCGATGGTCTCGCCCAGCAGCAGTGCCACGCCGACCAACAGCACAGGCTCCACGTAGCTGAGCAGCCCGAACAGACTGAAGGGCAACAAGCGGCTGGCCAGCACGTAGGCGATCAGGGCTGAGGCGCTGATCGCGCCGAGTAACGGGATCAAACCATAGAGACCCGGATGTTCGGCCAAATCGGCCGGCGTCAGCGGGCGCTGCATCACGAAGTACAGCGCCCACGGCAGCAACAGGAACATATCGCACCACAAACCGCCCAGGTGATCGGTGCGGCAGCGTCGACGCAGGACGAAGTAGATCGGGTAGCCGATGGTCACCACCAAGGTTTCCCAGGCAAAGCTGCCGTTCTGATACAGCTCATGCCCCACGCCTAGGACGGCGCACGCTACCGCCACTTTCTGCAGACGCGACAAGCGTTCGCCATAGGCCAGTCGCCCGGTCAGGACCATGGCCAACGGCAGCAGAAAATAGCCCATGGAAACCTCCAGGCTGCGCCCATGCAGAGGTGCCCAGAGGAACAGCCATAGCTGCACCCCCATTAGCCAGGACGTGCCGATCATCCCCAGTAGCAATGTCGGCGTCTGTTTGACCCGAGCGAGCAAGCCACCCACCAGTTTCCAGTCCTTGGTGGCCAGCATGAACAGGGTGAGGCAGGGGAGCGTGAGCAGCGTGCGCCAGCCAAAGATCTCCTCGCCATCAAGCGGAGCCATCAGGGAGGTATAGAAATACATCACGGCGAACAAACAGGACGCCATGACGGACGAAACAATGCCTTTTGACACGAATGCCTCTGTTAATGGATGTGTGCGGGTGGATCAGTTGGGCATGATCTCAGGGCGTATGCTGTGCGGCAACCGCGAGCTCCCCGGGCGGGCGGCCAGGGCTTGGAGGAAGTCGTCCACAGGCATCGGGCGGCCGAACAGGTAGCCTTGCTGGAAGTCTACCTGGTGTCGAGCGAGGTAATCGCGTTGGACTTCGGTCTCGACCCCTTCGGCCACGATGCCCAGGCCCAGCTTGCCCGACAGTTCGATGATGGTGTCGAGAATGTGTTGGGACAACGCGTCGCCGCCGATCATGGCCACGAAGCTCTGGTCGATCTTCAGGTAGTCGACCTTGAACTGGCGCAGGTAGTTGAGGCTCGACTGGCCCGTGCCGAAGTCGTCCAGAGCGATCATTACACCCATGTCATGAAGTTTCTCGAACAGCTCCAGGGTAATGGGCGTGGCTTCGATCAGCTTGCGCTCGGTCAGCTCCAGGGTCAGTACCACGCGTCCCGGCGGGAAGTGCTGGAGGAAGGTGCGGCAATCATCCAGCAACTCCAGGTCGCGGCAGTGATCGGCGGTAATGTTGATGCCGATGTGAAAGCCATCCTCCAGCAGTGCGGCATACGGCGCCAGGGCCTGGGCGGTATGCAGCATCAAGGCGCGGGTCATGGGAACAATCTGGCCGCTGTGCTCGGCATAGGGAATAAAGAGATCGGGGCGCACCAGGCCTTCGCGTGGGTGATTCCAGCGCATCAGGACTTCGACCCCAGCCCAGCGGTAGTCGTCCTTGCGCACCACGGGTTGGAAGTACGGGAGGAATTCATCGGCCTCAAGGGCACGGCTGAGTTCGGCGCTGGGTGACGAGGCACGCCGGATCTGCCAGTGGCAGACGATGCCTGCGAGGACGCCGAGCAAGAGCAACAGGGTGAGCAGCGCCGGATAGTGTTCGGAGACGAACTGAACTTTCTTGCCCGCCCCATAACCGCCATGAACGCTGAACGGGTAGCGGATCGATGCCTGTAGCGATGGTGCAATGGCAGCTGTTGGCGCTGTGCCTTTGTGCACCACACCGTCCTTGCCCATCCAGTAGTCGCCGACCTGAAGCTGCAGCTCCTCTCCAGAACTGACCCACTGCAGTGCGCTGGTCAGGTGGTCGCCGTCGACGGTGGTGATCGCACCACTGCCAGCGTTGCTCACGCGATAGGCCAGCAAGGGATGGTTGGGCGTGACTGAGTTGCCGTTCATCAGCCAGAGGCGACCGTCGGTATAGTCTCGCGCGTCGACCGGCTCGTCGAAGTTGCCGAACAGCGAGGAGCAATAGAGGGTGTTCTGGTGGAACAGGTTGGTGGAGCGTACGAAGGCGTTACGGGTGACTTGGCTACGCAGGGCCAGGTCGATCTCGTCGCAGGGACGGCCGACCAGTGGCAGCAGCTCCTGGGCGGCGTGGGCAATGTTGTCGAGGATATGTTCGACCTGTTCTACCACTTGTCGGGTCGTGGCCTGGCTGGTGTTTTGCAATTCGCGTTGGGCCTGCCAGTGCATGACTGCCAGGCCGCACAGCAGTGGCAGCGCGCCGACGGCCCAGGGAAGCAGGACTCGCCAGCCCCGACGGGCGGAGCGTTTAACCTTGAAGGGCATGCTGATCTAATCTGATGAAAACAATGGCCAGAGGATAGCCGTTTGTCGGCCAAAGCGGTGAACTAAAGCGCGACAAATGATTTTACGCACTGTAGAATCCGTTTACGAATACAAGAATAAGGTTCTCCGCGTTCCGGAGGATCAAGCCCGCCGAGAATGGGTCCATATGACATACCAAGGGTTCAAACTCATCATTGGTGACTTCCTTGCCCGCAGCGTGCGCGGCATACCCTGCTCGCCACCACGCCTGTCCGACATCCAAAGCACCTGATTTCACTGTTTTTCGCTTATAGATGAGGACACCAACATGGCTGATATCTTCGACAACCCGATGGGTCTGATGGGCTTTGAGTTCATCGAATTCGCCTCGCCCACCCCAGGCGTCTTGGAGCCGGTCTTCCAGATGCTCGGTTTCACCAAGGTGGCTACCCACCGTTCCAAGGATGTGCACCTGTATCGCCAGGGCGGCATCAACCTGATCCTGAACAACGAACCCAAGAGCATCGCCTCGTACTTTGCCGCCGAGCACGGCCCATCGGTCTGTGGCATGGCGTTTCGTGTTCGCAATGCCCACGAAGCCTACGCCCGAGCCTTGGAACTGGGGGCCCAGCCGGTCGAAATCGAAACCGGTCCGATGGAGCTGCGTCTGCCAGCGATCAAAGGTATTGGCGGAGCACCGTTGTACCTGATCGACCGCTTCGAAGAAGGCAGCTCGATCTATGACATCGACTTCAAGTTCATCGAGGGCGTTGACCGCAATCCGAAAGGCGCGGGCCTCAAGCTCATCGACCACCTGACCCATAATGTCTATCGCGGCCGGATGTCCTACTGGGCCGGTTTCTACGAGAAACTGTTCAACTTCCGCGAGATCCGCTACTTCGACATCAAAGGTGAGTACACCGGCCTGACCTCGCGTGCCATGACGGCGCCCGATGGCATGATCCGTATTCCGCTGAACGAAGAATCGTCCAAGGGCTCGGGGCAGATCGAAGAGTTCCTGATGCAGTACAACGGTGAGGGCATCCAACACGTGGCCTTCTTCACCGATGACCTGATCAAGACCTGGGATGCCCTGAAGGGTTATGGCATGCGCTTCATGACCGCGCCCCCACAGACCTACTACGAAATGCTCGAAGAGCGCCTGCCAGGTCATGGCGAGCCGGTCGACGAGCTGCAGGCCCGCGGCATCCTGCTCGACGGTTCTTCCGAGGCGGGCGACAAGCGTCTGCTGCTGCAGATCTTCTCCGAGACCCTGCTGGGCCCGGTCTTCTTCGAGTTCATCCAGCGCAAGGGTGACGACGGCTTCGGTGAGGGCAACTTCAAGGCGCTGTTCGAATCCATCGAGCGTGACCAGGTTCGCCGAGGCGTCCTGAACGTCGAGTAAGCCCCAGGACACGCTGGATCATCCCCGGGATGGCCCAGCGTGTCTGCCATTGGCACGATTCCTGAAAATCCCCCAATACATCATTGCCCCCGTCAGCAGCCCTATCAGGGCGAGTGAGGGGAGTATCTGCAACATCGATTGACGAATCTCCTGGCTGGTATGGCCTTGTGGATACCCGCCCTTGACCGTGTACCCATGCTTGCTCGACATCGCGCTGCGGAAGAACTCCGCTTGCGAAGGGCGTTGGGCCTCCCGGCTATCGCCTGCACTCCACAGATACGTCTCCCCAAACTCCAGCAGCAGCACCAGGCCATCCTGGAATCCGCGTAGTTCGTTGCGCAGTTCCAGGCCGTAGGCGGTGGCAATCACTCCTGGGTTGGCATATGTCAGACGCAGTTCGACGACCACGCCATTGGGCGTCACCGGCGAATTGAAGTTGAGCTGCACATGGGCGCTGGGGTTGGTGAAGGCAGGGCTATAGGACGAGGTGGTTTCGATCGTGCTGCAGTAGGCCTGGCCGTCCTGGGTCAGGACCAGTGACCGAATGCGCGGGTCGCCAGCGACCAGTCGCTCGAGTTTCCCCAGAACCTTCGCACAGGGCTGTCCGGCCAGCGGCAGGGCAGTGGAGGCGGCCGTTTGCAGATGGTCCAACACTCTGTCGACGGTGAAGATCGCTTCCTGAACGGAAACCTGGGTGTTTTCTTCGAGCTTTCTTTCCAACTGGTACACCATGACCAGCAGGCCTGACACCATGGGAACCAGACCGATCGTCAGGACCAGCAGTATCTCGAGCAGGCTACGGCCTGCGTGAGTGAACCTCGACATCGAAATGCAACCCTCCGACCAGACTGCCCTGAATGGACAGAAGCCGGAGAGATTAACGGGGCAGGTAGCCGATGGACTGTAGCTGCGATCCGTTTACGCAGCGGTACATGGCAGAAGACGTTGTCGGAGTCATGCCGGCTTCTTCAGCCGCTCCAGCACCTGTTGCGCCACCCGCTGGCTCGAGGCCGGGTTCTGCCCGGTGATCAGCCGGTCGTCGCTGACGACAAATGCGGCCCAAGGGTCTTCATGCTTGCTGTACTTGCCGCCACGGGCGACCAGTTCGTTTTCCGTCAGGTACGGGACGACCTTGTCCAGTTCGGCGAGTTTCTCCTCGGTGTTGGAGAATCCGGTGACCTGTCGCCCCCTGACCAGCAAGCTGTTGTCGCTGAGCTTGATGTTGAGCAGGCCGACCACGCCATGGCACACCGCAGCCACCACCCCACCGGCCTCATAGATGCGCCGGGCCAGTTCCTGCAGCGGGGCGTTGTCGGGCAGGTCCCAGACCACGCCATGGCCGCCGGCGTAGTAGATTGCGCAATAGCTGTCGGCCTTGACCTGGCCAGGGGAAAGGGTGTTGCCCAGGCGGTTCATGAAGGCTTTGTCGTCGTACCACTGCCAATCGAGCTCGGGCGCCATTTGCAGGCTATGGGGGTCGATCGGTACATAGCCCCCGGCGGGGCTGACGTAGTCGACGGCATAGCCGGCTTTCTGGACCTCGTCGACAAAGTGCACCGCTTCGCCCAGCCACAGACCGGTGGCGCGCCGCAGCGTTGGATATTTCGCCGTATTGGTCAGCACAACCAGGATTTTCTTGCTCATGACCACACTCCCAGCGCCAGGAAAGGGCCCGGATCTGCCCGGGGCAGAGGAAAACCTAATGAGCATAGACGCCCATGGCGGGAAAGCCACGGCCCGGCGCGTGTGCTAGCCTGCTCGGCAAACCGTCGAGCATGGCGGCATGACAGGAGGCAGTATGGACACATTCATGCAGGCGGCCATCGATGAGGCGCGCCAAGGACTTGCCGAAGGGGGTATTCCCATCGGCTCGGTGCTGGTTCATGAGGGGCGGATCATCGGGCGCGGGCATAACCGGCGGGTGCAATGCGGCAGCGCCATCCTGCACGGCGAAATGGATGCCCTGGAACGGGCCGGTCGCCAAAGCGCGCAGGTCTACCGCGAGGCCACGTTGTACACCACGCTGTCGCCCTGCCCGATGTGCAGTGGCGCCATCCTGCTCTATGGCATCGGCCATGTCGTGGTGGGAGAAAACCGTACGTTCATGGGGGAAGAGCAGTTGCTGCAAAGTCGGGGAGTACGCGTTGAAGTGCTGCAGGATGCCTCGTGCGAGCAGATGATGCGCACCTTCATCGATAGCCACCCAGCGCTGTGGAATGAAGATATCGGCCGTTGATCAGGCCTCGCCGAGCATCTGTGTGACCCGCGCCTGCAATTGGCTCAGTTCGAAGGGTTTGCAGATCAACTGCATGCCGGGGTCGAGGAAGTCGTCGCGAGCCATGGCGGTCTCGGCATAGCCGGTGATGAACAGCACCTGCAGGCCAGGCCGCCGTTTGCGGGCGATCTGCGCGAGTTGACGACCGTTCATTCCAGGTAGCCCTACATCGCTGACCAACAAGGCAAACGGCCTTGGCGAATTCAGCAGCTGCAGGGCCTCATCGGCATTGCAGGCGGCCTGACAGGGAAAACCCTCTTCGCGCAGCGCCTGGAAAACCAGGTTCCGTACATGAGGATCGTCCTCGACGATCAGCACATCGCGGGTGCCGTCGACAGCTTCCATGGGGTGCGTATCTGTCTTCGGCTTTGGCTGGCCCCGATAGCGTGGCAGGTAGAGGTCGACCTGGGTGCCTTGGCCAATCTGGCTGTGCAGTACCACGTGGCCCTGAGACTGCTTGCTGAAACCGTAGACCATCGACAGCCCCAGGCCGATACCCTGACCGATCGGCTTGGTGCTGAAGAACGGCTCGAAGGCACGTTCAAGGATGCCTTGCGACATGCCGTGGCCGTTGTCACGGATGCTCAGGCGCAAGTACTCGCCACTGGACAGTCTGCCGCCGCTGAAACAGGCATCATCGATATGCTGATTGCTGGCTTCGATGTCGAGCTGGCCGCCGCTGGGCATGGCTTCGCAGGCATTGAGTACCAAGTTCTCTAGCACTTCGCGCAATTGCATCTCGTCTGCCTCCACCAACCAAAGCTTGGCGGGCAGGATCAGCTGCAACGTCACAGATACGCTGAGCTTGGCTTGCAGTATGTCTGGCTGGAGCAGGCTGCGTAGATCGATGATCTTTCGTTGCAAGGACTGTCGGGAAGAGAACGCCAGCAATTGATGGGTGAGGCGAGCGGCACGGGCCACGGCTTCGCGCCCCATGCGCAGCACGCCTTCCAACTGCTCGGTACGTCCCTGGTGCAAACGCTTTTCGATCAATTCGAAGCTGCCGCCGATACTGGTGAGCAGGTTGTTGAAATCATGGGCGATGCCGCCGGCCAGCTGGCCCACGGCGTCCATCTTTCGGGCCTGGCGCCATGCCCGATCCTCATCCTGAGTCTGTTGCCGTTGGTCATCGAGGCGCTGTTGCAGCTCGCACAGACGATCACGGGAACGGTACTGCCGGCGCCGCGTACGCAGGGCAACCTGGCTCATCTGAAGGAGCTGGGCATCGTCGATAGGCGATGGCAACTGCATCAGATTGCCCAGTCGCGAGCGAGGAGGACCGGTGCCTGAAAGGAGGGTATCGAGCAGCAGCAGAACAGGCAGGTCCGACCACTCCGGTTGTTGGTCGATGAACACCTGTACGGGCGATTGCGGGTCCGTCGGCAGCGTGCTGTTCGCTGCGATCAACAGACCTACGCCTTCTGCCAGCCATTCGCCCAGGCGCGTGACGTTGTCTGTGCACAGACACACGAAGCCTGCGCCTGTCAGCAGGCGAGACATCTGCGCAGCAATCCGCGCGGGCCCCAGGATGAGGGCCCGTTCGTCTACGAGCACCGCAGCGGCCAAGGGATTCTCCTGACTCTGGTCACCGATACCCACTGGACCACGAACAGTCGGCAGGGGTTCCGCTGCGGATGAGCG
The DNA here is from genome assembly GCF_051913525.1 of Pseudomonas sp. PKS. Taxonomy (NCBI): domain Bacteria; kingdom Pseudomonadati; phylum Pseudomonadota; class Gammaproteobacteria; order Pseudomonadales; family Pseudomonadaceae; genus Pseudomonas; species Pseudomonas sp. PKS. Next base: position 24,839 of record NZ_JBEGDO010000037.1, read on the forward strand.
ACCTTCTACAAGCCTTGCTGGAGCAACGGATCGTCCGGGTTCTGCCGTTCGAGTTCGGCCAGCAGAACTTGCACGTTTTGCAGTTGCCCGGTTTCCTTCCAGTACTGAATCAACAGCACCCGCGCACGCCGATTCGCAGGCTCCCGGCTTAGCACGGTCTCCAGCTGTTTCTGTGCAGCCTCGACCTGCTCCAGGTCGTGCAGGGTGACGGCCAGGATGTAGCGGTAGTCGACATTGTCCGGTTCCAGCTCGACGGCGCGTGAGAAGGCGAGCAGGGCGTACTCTTCCTGATTGTGGCGGGTCAGCCACAGGCCCAGCTGATGCTGCAGGAAGGCTGAGTCCGGGCGCAGCGCCAAGGCTTTGGCAAGCACCTGACGAGAGGCGTCGTGCTGGCCCTGGCGTTCGAGCAGTCGAACCTGCGTGGCCAGTGCGTCGAGGCTGTCGGGGGCGATCTTGAGGCTGCGTTGCAGGGCTGCGGCGGCCTGATCGTAGGCATCTTCATGCAGGTACAGACGCGCCAGGTGCACCTGCGCGGCGGCGTCGTCGGGCTGGGCCTCTAGCGCCTGCTGGTACTGTTCCAAGGTGTCCTGCAAGGGACCGAAGTACAAACCGATGGCATCGGGATCAAGACCCAGCAAGGCATCCACCGCAGCAAAACGCACGCTTTGGTCCTCGTCCTCCAGCAACGGCCCCAGAACCAGGCTACGTTGAGCCGCGGGCAACAGCCGGCGAATGCTGGTGATGGCGGCGCGACGAACCATCGGATCGTCGTGCTCCAGATCCTGGCGAGCGAGTTTCAGTGCCTGGGGCGAGGGGTAGTTGGGCAACTCAGCGTACAGTGCAGCCCGGCGGATCGGCGTCAGGTCGTTGCGCTGCAGTTGCTGGTAGAGCACCCGCGCCGCCCCCGGCTCGCCATCATGGGCTTGGCGCAAGGCCTTGGCATAGCTGTGGGCAGGGATGGCGGGGGCAGTGGGTTGCGGATCACGCCTCAGGTAGCCGATGACACCCGATACCAGGACCAGCAAGAGCAGGGCGATCAGGTAACGGCGGCGGTTGAGCATCGGGCGATCCGTGGCGGCGGGAATGCAGAGCTTGGGACAGCCGGACACTAATTGCAACGCCCATGCGGCAGCTGGCCAGGCCAGGTCGTATGGAAAGGTCTGTTAAGATTCGCGCGTTTTCAATTGTGGCGAAGGAGCCGTTTCATGATCATCACCACCACCAGCCAGCTCGAAGGCCGTCCCGTCGCCGAATACCTGGGAGTGGTCAGCGCCGAATCGGTGCAAGGCATCAACTTCGTGCGCGATTTCTTTGCTCGCTTTCGTGATTTCTTCGGCGGTCGTTCTCAGACGCTGGAAAGCGCGTTGCGCGAGGCGCGTGAGCAGGCCACCGAGGAGCTCAAGGCGCGGGCACGTCAATTGCAGGCCGATGCAGTGCTGGGCGTGGACTTCGAGATCAGCATGCCGTCGGTCCAAGGTGGCATGGTCGTGGTGTTCGCAACCGGTACGGCAGTTCGTCTGAAATAGGGCACTTTGCCACTGGTCGGATGGTGTGGGATTGTCCAGAAGGTCTGCAAATGACCGACTAGTCTCCATTTCAACGGGCTGTCGCATCTGAGCAAGCAGAGTGCTTGCCGGCGCAGCCATCATTGGAGGGAGCAGGGCATGAGCGAATCCTTTTTCGAAGACATGAACGATGCGTTCCCGATCAACAGCCAAGTGTGGTGCGGCCAGGCGTTCTTGCGCCTGGGGTTCGCCAACATGACCTTGGATGAATCGGAACAACTTAAGCCTGCACATCTGCAGCGCGTCAAAAAGGGTCGTTTCACGCCCCGGTTCCGGACCCGGAAGTAACCCCGCCCACCGTTCTCGCCTGGCCAGCAATGCAGCGGTCAGGCGAGGGCGATATCCCTCCTGCGCATACACCTGCCTGATCGATCGGAGAACTGCATCACGATCGCTGGCAGCTTTTTATCTAGTTTGTTGATCTTGCTCATGGCATCGGTGGGTGGCACTCGCCGGGCAGTCACGGCTGTGCTTTTCTTGCGCCGATTTTCAGCACAAGGAGGTGAATGCATGCGCGTCAGGGAACAGACTTACTGGGAGTGGGCCGATGCCCAGTTGCACTGCCGCTGCCATGACGAAGTCCTGAGCGACGGCACCGTGCTCGATATCCAGGTACGGTTGTCGCGGCTGGGTGCCACGCAATTGTTTCTTGGGCTATATGCCGGAAACGGCAAAGCGTTGCTGGAGGAGTACTATCCCGCACGCCCCGGTGAGACCATGACCCGCGCCCTGGTCTGGGGCGTGGAGCGCGCTCGGGCCTTGGCCACCGGCGCCGTGCCGTTGCCCGTGGCCAGGGCTCGGCGACTTCAGGCCTGAGCGCGGCGGCGGTTGCGGCTGGCCTGGACGATACGTTCGGCCGGTACCCGCAACTGGCGCAACAGGTACTTGGCAAAATCCGCAGCCCAAGGTTGCAAGGCAATGGCTTGTTCCATGCAACTCAGCCAGACGTTGGCGTGCTCTTCGTCGATTGGCCATTGCGCGTGGAATGAGGGAATGGCAATCGAACCATAGCGCTCGCTGTAAAGGCGTGGTCCACCGAGCCAACCGCTCAGAAAGCAGGCCAGTTTGTCCCGTGAGCCTTCAAGGTTGTCAGGGTGCATGCGCCGCACGCTGGATGCTTCAGGACACTGGTCCATCAGTCGGTAAAAGTCATCGACCAAACGGCGCAGGCCATCGATGCCACCAGCGGCCAAGTAGGACGCGTCGCCGGTGCCATAGGCAGGGGTATTCATCGCAGGCTCCAACAAACAGGAGCGCCTAGTGTAACAGGCATGAAAAAGCCCGGCCTTGCAGGGCCGGGCTCAAAGAAGGGTGGTACGACTCAGTTCAGTGGGTCTATCACCTTGACTGCCTGCCGCTCACGGGCGGTAGGCCATTCTTGTTGCAGGGTCTGCAGGACGCGACCGACGAACTCGGTGTCGGCGGCGGCCTTCTTGCCGACGTAGCCCTGGCCACGGCGGTAGACCTTGAAGCGGGCGCGCATGCTGGGCATGTGCGATTCGAATTCATCTTCGACCGTGTTGGGTGGCAGACGGTCGAGGCGTACCTCGCCAGTCTGGCTGACCCACAGCAGGTGGTCATCGAGGCTGTCCTTGCGCGCGGCGAACAGCTGGGCCAATTGGTCGATCGTAGGATTGTTGTTCAAGTTCATCATAAAGCCCCCATTACCCATCAGTCAGTGATTTTTCACTCGGCGCCACGACGTGTAGCGCACTAACACGGCTGCTACAGCAGCATTGCAACAGGGGCCTTCTCACGCTGCCTTTTGGACAGTTTCCCTCTCCACGGACGACCTGCGTTACCGCGCAGGCCGTCTGGAACACCCTTGCCACCGCTCCCGATCGGGGAGACGGCTTCATCATGCCCAAGGCTGATGAACGGCGTCAACAGGTTTGTAGTGAATATTTTTTGGCACTACATGTTGTCCGACAATCGATCACGCACGACGCATTGAGCATGTCTTGGAGCTGTGGTGGCTGCTTCGTGAATCAATGCTCCAGAGCGGAAAGGATCTGGTAGGCCGCGCGTACCCTGGCTTCATTTGGGTAGTTGCGGTTGGCGAGCAGGACAATCCCCAGCCCCTTGGCCGGGATGAAGGCGTAGTAAGCACCGAAACCTCCGGTGGCACCGGTCTTGTTGTACCAGGCGGCTGGCTCGGCGGGCAGGGGCGGTTGCAAACGGACGGTAGCTTGGGGGGTGAGAGCCACTTCAGAACTGTTGCCTTTGAGCAAGGTCTCCAGGGCGACTGGATACGGGTAGCGCTCCCAACCAAGGCCCTGGGTCATCTGGCCGACCTTGAAGTAGCCCGCCTGGGTGAGGGCGATCGCCTTTTTCAGCGATGGCGTCAGCGAGTCTGCGTTCAACTGCAGGCGTACATAGTGTGCGGCATCGCTCACGGTGGTCTTGATTCCATAGGCTTCGTCCGCCAATGGTCCTGGATTGACCCGCACCGGCTGGTTAGTGGCGTTGTAGCCCTGGGCATAACGCTGTTGTGCGGTGCTTGGTACGGCAAGGTAGGTATCGGTCAGGCCCAGTGCAGGCAAAAGCTGTTCGCTCATGATCGTGGCGAACGGTTTTTTCTGCGCCCGCGCCGCCACATCACCAAACAGGCCCAGGCTAGGGTTGGAGTAGCAGCGCTGAGTGGCGCGTGCAACACGCGGTTTCCAATGCTGATAGAAGGCCAGCACCTGCGCCTCGGTCTGCACCTTGTCGGGGAATTGCAGCGGTAGGCAATCGGCGCTGTAGGCACCCAGTTCCAGCACGCTGGCCTCGCCCAGGGACGTACCTTTGAGGGCCGGATGGTAGCGTTTGGCGGGGGCATCCAGCGCCAGCGTGCCTTGGGCGCTGGTAAGCGCGACGAGGGTGGCGGTGTAGGTCTTGCTGAGCGAGCCGACTTCGAACAACGTGTCCCGTTCCACGGGCTGTGCCTTGGCCTTGTTGGCCACACCGTAAGTGAAGTAGTGCGCCTTGCCATCGGCGATCACGGCCACGGCCATGCCCGCGATGTCGTGTTCGCGCATCAAGGGCTTAATAACATCATCGACCTGTGTGTGCAGCGCGTCGGCCAGGCTTTGCCCGGTCACGGCGGCGAGGCTCAGGGTGAGGGCAAAGCGCACGTAGGGAAGCGGCTTCATGCAAAAGGTCCTTATCAGATTCAGGAAAGTGTGTGGCGTCGCAGGAACTCGCCTGGCGATTGGCCGAAATGCTCGCCAAAGGCAGCGATGAATGCGGAAAGCGAGGCGTACCCACAAGCCAATGCAACGTCGGTGACCCGTTCTGCGCGCTCCAGGGCTGGCAAGGCACTTAGCAGGCGCACCCGTTGACGCCATAGGCGGAAGGTCAGGCCGGTCTCGCGCAAAAAGCGCCGGCTGAGCGTCTTTTCCGAGAGGCCCAGACGCAGCGCCCAGTCGGCCAGGCTGCGGGCATCGTCGGGCGAGGCCTGCAGGCGGCGGCAGATCTGACGCAATTGGCGATCGCGGGGGAGCGGCAGGAGCATCTGTTCTTCTTGGGCACTGGCCAGACGGTCGAGCAGCACCTGTACCAGACGCCCATCGGCGCCTGACTCGTCATAGTTCACAGGCAGCTGCGAGAACGCCTGGATCAGTTCGCCCAGCAGGGGCTCCACTACCACCACCCGGCAGGCGGTGGCCGGCCAGGGCAGGGCGGCAGGCTCGATATACAGGCTGCGGATACAGGTGTTGGGCTCGCAGACCACACGGTGAGGAACCTGTGCGGCGATCCAGACGGCCCGTTGGGGGGGCACCAGGTACAGGCCTTCTGGCGTGTGCACGCGCAGGATGCCGTTGCGGGCGTGGGAGAGCTGACCCCATGGATGCCGGTGACGATAGCCCAGGGCAATGTTGGGGAGGCTTTCGGCCTGGCCATAGACCGGTCGTGGTAGGAGTTCGAGCTGATCGAGGCAGGCCTCGGGATGTCCGTTCAGCGACACTGTCGGGGATTCCGGCGTTAGCAGTAGGGAAGGCGAGACCTTATCGTTTGCTCCTGCACAAAAACAACTCGGAATAATCCATGAAGTACGTCAGAAAAATCTTCGATAACTTCACCTTGGCCTTGCTTGGGGTCGTGCTGGTCGCCACCTTCTTGCCGTGTTCAGGAGATGGCGCGGTGTTCTTTGGCTGGTTGACCAACCTGGCGATTGGCCTGCTGTTCTTCCTGCACGGCGCCAAGCTGTCGCGCGAAGCGATCATCGCTGGCGCCAGCCATTGGCGGTTGCACCTGCTGGTGTTCGCCTGCACGTTCGTGATGTTCCCGTTGCTGGGCATGGCCTTCAAGCCGCTGTTCGTGCCGTTGGTGGGCAACGAGCTGTATCTGGGCGTGCTTTATCTGTGTGCCTTGCCGGCGACGGTGCAGTCGGCGATTGCCTTCACCTCGCTGGCGCGCGGCAACATTCCGGCGGCCATCTGCAGTGCAGCGGCATCGAGCTTGCTGGGGATCTTCCTGACGCCGTTGCTGGTGATGCTGCTGCTCGGTGCCGAGGGCGACACCGGCTCGGGGTTGGATGCGGTCTTGAAGATCACGCTGCAACTGCTGGTACCGTTCGTGGCAGGGCAGGTTGCGCGTCGCTGGATCGGGGAGTGGGTCAAGCGCAATGCACGGTGGCTGAAGATCGTCGACCAAGGTTCGATCTTGTTGGTGGTCTATACGGCATTCAGTGATGCGGTGGTCACCGGGCTTTGGCACACGGTGTCGGCGCAGCATTTGGCGGGGCTGTTCGTCGTCTGCGGGATCTTGCTTGCAGCGGTGTTGTTCGGGACCCGGCTGCTTGGGCGTGTGTTGGGTTTCAGTGTGGAAGATCGGATCACCATTCTGTTTGCTGGGTCGAAGAAGAGCCTGGCGACAGGGGTGCCGATGGCTCAGGTCTTGTTCGTGGGTGGTGGGATTGGGGCGATGATCTTGCCGTTGATGTTGTTTCATCAGATTCAGTTGATGGTGTGTGCGGTGTTGGCTCAGAAATACGCTGCGCGGGAGGTTGAGGGGGTTTCGGCGGTTTCCTGATGGCTTTGTGGCTTTGTGGCTTTGTGGTTTTGTGGTTTGGTGGTTTGTGGGCTTATCCGTTTGATTTGGCGACGGTTAGTCACCTTTCCGCCCTTA
>NZ_JBEGDO010000038.1:0-26435 GCF_051913525.1 Pseudomonas sp. PKS
AAGGTGGTTCCGATCGACTGATCGAGCGTAACAACCGCGTTGCCGAGGGTGGTTCTGATCGCCTGATCGAGCGTAACAACCGCGTTGCCGAAGGTGGTTCCGATCGCCTGATCGAGCGTAACAACCGCGTCGCCGAAGGTGGTTCCGATCGACTGATCGAGCGTAACAACCGCGTTGCCGAGGGTGGTTCCGATCGCCTGATCGAGCGTAACAACCGCGTTGCCGAGGGTGGCTCCGATCGTCTGATCGAGCGTAACAACCGCGTTGCCGAGGGTGGTTCCGATCGTCTGATCGAGCGTAACAACCGCGTTGCCGAGGGTGGTTCTGATCGCCTGGTAGAACTTGGCCGCATGGGCTGATCACCATGGCCGAGAACAACAACCTGCCAAGCAACACCTGCTCTCCTCCAAGCCCGGTCCATTGACCGGGCTTCGTTTTTTTATCTAGAGTGCCCAGTCGTACAGTCACAGAACACGCCCCATGCTGCCGCGCGCCGAACAGAAGCTACAGACACGCCAGGCCCTGCTCGATGCCGCCTGCCAGCTCATGGAGAGTGGTCGGGGTTTCGGCAGCATCAGCCTGCGCGAGGTAGCCAAGGCCGCGGGCATCGTCCCCACCGGTTTCTATCGGCATTTCACCGACATGGATGCCCTGGGCCTGGCCCTGGTGGCCGAGGTCGATGCAACGTTCCGCCAGACCATCCGTATCGTGCGGCACAACGAGTTCGAACTCGGAGGCATCACCGACGCTTCGGTGCGTATCTTCCTGGACGTGGTGGCGGCCCACCGCGCGCAGTTCCTGTTTCTGGCCCGCGAACAGTACGGGGGCTCCCAGGCCGTGCGCCAGGCCATTGCTCAACTGCGCCAGGGCATCAGCGCAGACCTCGCCACCGACCTGGCGCGCATGCCGCGTTGGCAGCATCTGGACGGCGCCGCCCTGGCGGTGATGGCAGACCTGGTGGTCAAGACCGTGTTCGCCACGTTGCCGGAACTGATCGACAGCCCTGACGCCGCCAATCCACAGGCCCTCACCCCGCAGGAAAAGATCACCCAGCAGCTGCGCTTCATCTTCGTGGGTGCGCGCCACTGGCAAGGGTTGGGAAACCCAGGCTGATCATCGCCAACAACGGCAAAGTACCGGCGCGAGCGCCCCACAACCCCATTCTGCTACCATGGCGCACTGCCCGATTGCGACGAGCGCCTTCATGTCCGACCCCCGCCCTACCCTGCCCGAACTGGCTCGCTTCAACCAGCACTTCGCCGACTGCATCGTGCCGCTGTGGCAGGGTCCAGGCTGGAATGCCGAACTCGCCCTGCCCTTCGAGGCCCTTGATGGTGAACACCGCCCCATGCCCGTGCAGCGCTACCGCGCCATGGCCTGCGCCCGGCAGCTGTACCTGTTCAGCAGCCGCATCGAGCAACCGGGCGCGGCCGAGCGTGCGGCGGCGCTGTTCCGCTCGCTGCAACGGCATTTCCACGATGCCGAACATGGCGGCTGGTTCTACAGCATCGATGCCCAAGGCCGGCCATTGGACAGGCGTAAGGACCTCTATACCCATGCCTTCATCGTCTTCGCGTGCGCCCATTACTGGGGCAAGGTGCGCGAGGGTCTGGTGGAGTCCGCGCTCAACGCCGCCCTGGATATCGTCGCCGAGCGCTTCGCCCGGGATGACGGGCTGTATGAGGCCAGCCTGGGCGAAGACTGGTCGGACCTAGGTAGCGGTCCCCTGCAAAATCCTCAGATGCACCTGACCGAAGCCTTCCTGCAAACCCTGGCGGTGCGCGACGACGATGCCGTCGAGCACGCCTTGTTGTCGCTGTGTGAAGCGCTGCAGGCGCACTTCGTCGATCCCGTTCACGGCTTGATGCTGGAGAAACCGAACGGGGCTGTGGATAACTGGTTCGAGCCGGGGCATCAGTTCGAATGGTTCTATCTGCTCGACACCTCGCCGCTGCTGCGCGGCACACCGTTGCATGCCTCCATCGATCGTGCGTTCACCTATGCCGAACAGTCCGGCGTGAAGGATTCGGCAGTGCTGGCCATGCTGGATGTGGCGGGTAAGGTGATCGACCCCACCCAACGCATCTGGGCGCAGGCAGAATACCTGCGGGCGCTGGCTTTGCGGCCAGGGAGCGAGGCGAAGTTGCTGGTGCAGTTGCACGCGCTTGAGGGTCGGTTCCTGCATGCCGGGGGCTGGTATGAATGCCGAGATGGCCAGGGCGAGGTCAGCCGGCACGACATGCCATCCACCACGCCCTATCACTTGGCGACCTGCCTGGAAGGCCTGCAGGCCGCCTATGCGGACAACACTTCCCTCTGCTGATCGACCGCGATGCTCCCTCTCCATTGTTCTCTCATCTTGGAGGAACACTGGACATGGAACAAAACGATTTCGCAGCATTCGTGGAAACGCAGATCAACAGGGCTGCCCAGAAGATCATCGACAGCAACAGCCAGCGCTACGATGAACACTCCCACGGGAAACTGAGCTTCCTGCTGAGCTTGCGTCGCGTGATGAGCAAAAAAGCCACCGCCGAGGATCTCGGCCGCCAGGACGCGATCAACGATGTGCTTCAGGCCCTGAACATCATCGAGCCCAATAAAACCTACCTGTCGCTGATCAAGTAAGGTATTGGCGGCACTATGCGAACCGGCCAAGGCCGGTTCGCATCCGTTCAGCCCTTGCTCGAGCGGTGGACCGAAAACCCCGCCCAGTCCTGGCTCACCGGCATCAACTCAAGGCTGTTGATGTTGATGTGCGGGGGCTGGTTGAGGACCCAGAAGATGGTTTCTGCAATGTCCTGGGGCTGGATCGCTTCGGCCCCCGCGTAGGTGGCATCGTACCGCGCCTGGTCCCCCCCGAAGCGCACCAGCGAAAACTCGCTCTCGCACAGCCCCGGCTCGATGTTGCTGACACGCACGCCGGTGCCGCGAAGATCGCAGCGCAGGCTCAATGAAAACTGCCCCACGAACGCCTTGGTGCCGCCATAGACGTGGCTGCCCGGATAGGGATAGTTGCCCGCCACCGAACCGACGTTGAGGATACTGGCCCCACGGCCATGGGCAATCAGGCGCGGCAACAGCAGCCGGGTCGTGTACATCAAGCCCTTGATGTTGGTGTCGACCATGGTTTCCCAGTCGTCCAGGTCGCAGTCCTGCGCAGGTGAGGCGCCCAGGGCCAAGCCTGCGTTGTTGACCAGGCCCTGCAGCTTGTCGAAAGCCGGCGGCAGGTTGGCAATCGCCTGTTCCATGGCCTTGCGATCACGCACATCGACCACCAGACCATGCACTTCGGTCTTGGCCGACAACTCGGCACACAGGGCGTCCAGGCGCTCCTTGCGCCGGCCGGTGAGCACCAGCTTCCAACCTGCCTCGGCGAAACGGCGGGCGGTGGCTTCACCGAAGCCAGACGTCGCGCCGGTGATGAATACGGTGGATGTCATGCGCCTCTCCTTCACGGTGGATTATCGTCGACCGATGTTCAGCATGGTCTGCGACATCGTCTCCAGCAAGCACGCCCGATGCTGGTCAATAAGTAGCCAACCCATTGAAAGCCTTGTAATAGAGGGGCTCAACACACCTATACGCACCTTATCCACAAGGCTTTCCCCACGGATTGGGGGAAACTCGTCACCCTGAGTGAACGCAGTTTGCCTAGCGCGTCTGTGGACAGCTTTTCCGGTGATGGCCCAACGCTTTCAATTGTGCCGCTTGCAGCGGTCTGTCCAAGGCTTTTTCACAGAGTTATCCACAGACTTAGGCAGGCATGGACACGCTGTTTGCAGACTGCACGGCAGCCGCAAAAACATCCACAAGACTGACTTGATCAAAAAATATACAGAGCCCCGCAAGGCGCGCCAGCAAAGGCGTAGAGACACCTGCCACCATGTTTTCCACAGGCGGCTCCACACGATCCGTGGACAAAGCGAAGCCTGTGGAAACAATGACTTGCGCAGGGATTCTGCGGATACTCATGCAGGGTATGCGACAAGTTGTCCACATGGGCGTGAACAACCGGGCCGCATTGCGGCCCGGTTACTGGGTCAGTGTCCGCCGAGGTAGGCGTTGCGCACTTCCTCGTTGACCAGCAGTTCCTGCCCCGTACCGCTCATGCGGATCTGGCCGTTGACCATCACATAAGCCCTGTCGGAGAGCTTCAGCGCATGGTTGGCGTTCTGCTCCACCAGGAAGATGGTCATCCCTGTCTTGGCCAGCTCGCGCAAGGTCGAGAAGATCTGCTTGACCACGATCGGCGCCAGCCCCAGTGACGGCTCGTCGAGCAGCAGCAGCTTGGGACGGCTCATCAATGCCCGGGCAATGGCAAGCATCTGCTGCTCACCGCCGGACATAGTCATGGCCCGCTGGTTACGACGCTCCTTGAGCCGCGGGAACAGTTCGTACATGCGCTGCATGTCTTCATCGGCATGCTTGTCGCCAATCGGGATGGTCCCCATCATCAGGTTCTCCTCGACAGTCATGTCGGGGAACACCCGGCGCCCTTCCGGCGACTGGGCAATGCCGTTGGAGGCGATGTAGTGCGACGACTTGCGAGTGATGTCGGTACCCCGGTACACGATCTGCCCGGACGCCGCCCGAGGCTGGCCGAAGATCGACATCAGCAGGGTCGACTTGCCGGCGCCGTTGGCCCCGATCAGGCTGACCGTCTCGCCTTCGTTGATGTGCATGCTGACTTTCTTCAGCGCCTGGATGGGCCCATAGAACACATCCAGGTCCTTGAGCTCGAGAATGGGTGCACTCATACCAGTTCCTCTTCATCGGCACCCAGGTAGGCGGCGATCACCGTCGGGTTGTTGCGGATGTCCTGCGGCGCACCTTCGGCAATCACGTTGCCGTGGTCGAGCACCACGATATGGTCCGAGATGCTCATGACCATGCCCATGTCGTGCTCGATGAGCACCACGGTGATGTCGTGCTCGTCGCGAAGCACGCGGATCATGCGGCTCAGGGCTTCGGTTTCCTGGGGGTTGAGACCGGCAGCCGGTTCGTCCAGGCAGATGATCTTCGGCCGTGTGCACATGGCCCGGGCGATCTCCAGGCGGCGCTGCTGCCCGTAGGACAGCTCGCCGGCCAGGCGATTGGCGCAATCGACCAAATCGACCACCTCCAGCCAGTAGAACGCATGGTCCAGGGCATCGCTTTCGGCCTTGCGGTAGGCCTTGGTGTTGAGCACGCCAGCCAGCAGGTTGCGGTTGACCCACATGTGCTGGGCCACCAGCAGGTTCTCCACCACCGACATTTCCTTGAACAGGCGAATGTTCTGGAACGTCCGGGCCAGGCCTGCGCGGTTGACCAGGTGGGTACCGCCGAACATCTTGTAGTACAAGCGGTTGGCAAAACGCGCCGGGGACACGAAATCCGCCGCCTGGAAGCGCTCGCCCAGCAACTGGATCACGTTGGTGCGGCCGCCGCGCACGTTCAGTTCGATGCGCCCGCCACTGGCCTTGTAGAAGCCAGTCAGGCAGTTGAACACTGTGGTCTTGCCGGCGCCGTTGGGGCCGATCAGGGCGAAGATCTGGTTGCGCCGGACCTTCAGGCTGACATCGCTGAGCGCCTTGATGCCGCCGAACTGCATCATCAGGTTATCGACCGAGAGAATGATATCGTCGCTCATGGCGCCACTCCTTTACGCGGGGTCACACCGGCACGGCTGATGCGGATCAGCCCTCGCGGTCGCCAGATCATCATCAGCACCATCAGCACACCAAACAGCAGTACCCGGTATTCGGAGAAGCTGCGCAGCAGCTCCGGTGCCACGGTCAGCACGAAGGCGGCAATCACCACCCCCACCGTCGAGCCCATGCCGCCGAGCACCACGATCGCGAGAATCAACGCCGATTCGAAGAAGGTGAACGAAGACGGGTTGACGAAGCCTTGATAGGTGGCGAAGAACACCCCAGCCAGGCCAGCGGTGGACGCGCCCAGGGTAAACGCCGAAAGCTTGACCAGCACGTGGTTCAGGCCCATCGAACGGCAGGCGATCTCATCCTCGCGCAGCGCCTCCCAGGCCCGGCCGACCGGCATGCGGGTCAGGCGGTGCTTGATGTACAGAACGGCCAGCACGACGATGAACAGCACCGCGTAGATGAACACGAACTTGAGGTTGGCGTTGTATTCGAAACCGAAGAACTCGTGGATGGGCACCCCGCCATCCTTGGCACGACGGCCGAACTCTAGGCCCATGAAGGTTGGTGCCGGTGCCGGCATGCCGTTGGGGCCGCCGGTGAACGACAGCCAGTTGTTCAGCACCAGGCGGATGATCTCACCAAAGCCCAAGGTCACGATCGCCAAGTAGTCGCCATGCATCCGCAACACGGGGAAACCGAGTATGCACCCGGCCAGCGCCGCGGCAATGGCCGCCAGCGGCAGCACGCTCCAGAAGCCCAGGCCAAGGTACTGGTAACCCAGGGCCAGGCCATAGGCACCAATGGCGTAGAACGCCACGTAGCCCAGGTCGAGCAGGCCCGCCAGACCCACCACGATGTTCAGGCCCAAGCCCAGCAGCACGTAGATCAGGCCGAGGATGACCACGGTGAGCAGGTACTTGTTGGCAAAGACCGGAAACACGATGGCGATGACGATAAGCGCCGGAATGATGTAACGCAGCCGTGACTTGTAGTCAGGCGCCAGCACGTGCACGCCCGAGCCGCCACTTTCGAAGCCCTGGAGCATGCGCTGCCCCGAGGCAGTCTGCACAAACAGGCTGAGCAGGAAGCGCCCCAACATCACCCCTCCGACCAGCCAGGCCACGCGACGGGGTTCTGCATTGAAGCTGTAGCCGTCGAGCACCACGCCGACGACAGGGCCAAACACGATCAGGGCAAGCAGGCCAGCGACGATGGTCTCCAGCAGGCTGCGCTTGATATCGAAACCGGAAGAAACAGTATTGGCAGCAGACATGTTCACACCTTAGCCACGAGCGGGCGACCCAACAGGCCTTGGGGACGGAAGATCAGGATCATCACCAACAGTGAGAAACTGAACACGTCCTTGTAGTCGGAGTTGATCAGGCCGGAGAACAACGACTCGGAGATCCCCAGGATGATTCCGCCAAGCATGGCGCCAGGGAGCGAGCCAATGCCGCCGAGCACCGCGGCGGTGAACGCCTTGATGCCGATGATGAAGCCGGCATAGAAGTCGAAGGTGCCGTAGTTCATGGTGATCAGCACGCCTGCGAGGGCAGCCATCACCGCACCGATGACGAACACGTAGGAGATCACCCGGTCGGTGTTGATTCCCAGGATCGAGGCCATCTTGCGGTCTTGCTGGGTCGCGCGGCACATGCGGCCGAGCTTGGTGTACTTGATCACATAGGTGAGCAGGGCCATGCCGACGAAGGCCGCCACCAGGATGAAGATCTTGGTGTAGGTCAGTTGCACGAAGCCGGTCCCCACTTCGACGCGCCAGGCGCCTTCGAGCAGGGTGGGCACGCCTTGCTGGCGGGCGCCCTGGCTGATCTGCGCGTAGTTCTGCAGGATCAGCGAGATGCCGATGGCACTGATCAGCGGTGCCAGGCGGGTGGAGTTACGCAGGGGCTTGTAGGCGATGCGCTCGATGGTGAAGCCATAGATGCCCGTGACGACGATGGTGAACAACAAGGTTCCCAACATCAGCAGCGGAAACGACTCGACACCGAAATAGGCCAGCAATGCCAGGCTGATCGCCGCGAGGTATGCGGAGATCATATACACCTCGCCGTGCGCGAAGTTGATCATGCCGATGATGCCATAGACCATTGTGTAGCCGATGGCGATCAGACCATAGACAGACCCAAGGGTCAGTCCATTGATCAGTTGCTGCAGGAAAATACCATCCATAACGCAATCTCACCTGATTGAGATTGCACGAGCGCCGACCACGGCGGACCACCGCTGAAGCGGCCCTCGCAGCGCAGAACTGTGCAGATCTACGGATAAAGACAGGTACCGCGGGGCTGCGGCCCGGAGCACTGCGCATCCGGGCCGGTCGCCATTGTTATTTTTGTTTTTCCAGCTGGTGGTACTTGCCGTTGGCATCCCACTGGTAGACCACGTAGTCGGAGACGGTCAGGTCGCCCTTGTTGTCCCACTTTTTCTCGCCCATGACGGTCTGAACCGGGTTGGCCTTGAGCCACTTGGCAGCGTCTTCGCCCTTGTTCGACTTGGCGCCGTTGAACGCGGCAGCCAGGGCCTGGAGGGAGGCGTAGGCGTACAGGGTGTAGCCTTCAGGTTCGGTACCGGCCTTGCGGAACTCCTCCACCACCGCCTTGCTGTCAGGCAGCAGGCGCGGGTCGGCGCCGAAGGTCATGTACACGCCATTGACGTACTGGGCACCGCCAGCGGTGGCTACCAGTTCGTCGGTCACGATGCCGTCGTCGGACATGAACTTCACATCCTTCAGACCTTGTTCGCGCAGTTGGCGTACGAGTGGGCCGGCTTCTGGGTGCAGGCCACCGAAGTAGACCACGTCGGCACCGGTGGAACGAATCTTGGTGACCACCGCGCTGAAGTCTTTCTCGCCACGGGTCAGGCCTTCGTACAGCACAGGTTTCACGCCACGTTTTTCAAGCTGCGCCTTGGTCGCATCGGCCAGGCCCTGACCGTAGGTGTCCTTGTCGTGCAGGACAGCGACTTTCTTGCCCTTGAGCACATCGACGATGTAGTCGCCGGCCACGATGCCCTGCTGGTCGTCGCGACCGCACATGCGGAACATGGCCGAGAGCCCGCGCTCGGTCACCTGCGGGTTGGTCGAGCCTGGGGTGATGGCGATCACGCCAGCTTCGTCGTAGACCTCGGAGGCCGGGATGGTGTTGGAGGAGCAGAAGTGACCGACCACGCCGATGACTTTGTCCTGGTCGACCAGACGGTTGGCCACGGCCACGGCTTGCTTCGGTTCGCAGGCGTCATCGCCCTTGACCAGGATGATCTTCTCGCCGTTGACCCCACCTGCGGCGTTGATCTTGTCGGCTGCCGCCTGGGCACCTTTCATGTACTGCTCGCCAAACGCTGCGTTGGCGCCGGTCATCGGGCCTGCGACACCGATCTTCACATCGGCCTGAACAAACGAGGAAACACCCAGTGCCGAAGCTACGGCGAGAGCCAGGAAACCTTTCTTGTAAAACGTCTGCGACATGAGGTGGTGCTCCTTAGAGTTTTTTTGGTTGGCACTACAACTTTCAGCACTGAGCTCAGAGCAAGCGCCGTGCCAGCAGATTTGTCTTCGTCGCAAAACGCAGTGAGAGAGCGGACTAAAGGCGACCGACGGCCTTTTCTTTATTGAGCGTGCAACCGTCTAACCTAGACAAGTCGCAACCCCGCTGGCCATTCTGTGCAACCGCTCGGTGCCATCATTGCAACCCTGGCAAGTGTTTACGTGCAACCGCCCTGTAACAGGGCGACGTCACCGAACTGCACACTGCAGGTGCACAACTGCTACAGGCGGCACCGTTACGAGGCGGCGCAGTGTGTAGGAAAGTGCCCTGATCACGGGCGACAAAAGCGCCAAATCGCGGGACAAGCCCGCTCCGACAGGGGCCGCCCGGGCCGAACGCACGGGCCGTTACCGACGCCAATGTGCTCACCACGGCGCAAACGCTGGCACAATGACGCGGATTCCGCGCGCCTGCTTTGTGACGCGAGCGCCGCCACCTGGAGCCCCTCAATGAGCGAGAGCGCATTTGCCGAGCGCATCGTGCACAACCTGCTCGACACCGACTTCTACAAACTGACCATGATGCAGGCCGTCCTGCACAACTACCCGGATGCCGACGTGGAATGGGAGTTCCGCTGTCGCAACGGCGAGGACCTGCGCCCTTACCTTGACGAAATCCGCAAAGCAATCGAACACCTCAGTGACCTTACCTTGGACGAGGGGCAGTTGGCCTTTCTCGAGCGCATCAGCTTCCTCAAGCCCGACTTCCTGCGTTTTCTTGGGCTGTTTCGTTTCAACCTGCGTTACTTGCGTATTGGCATCGAGAACGATCAGCTGTTCTTGCGCCTTCGTGGCCCGTGGTTGCATGTGATCCTGTTCGAAGTGCCGTTGCTGGCTATCATCAGCGAAGTGCGCAATCGTCATCTACACCCGCGCATGCGCCTTAGCGAGGCGCGCGATCAGCTGTACCGCAAGTTCGACTGGCTGCGCGCCCATGCCAGCGACGAGGAGCTGGCCGAACTGCAAGTGGCCGACTTCGGTACCCGGCGGCGCTTTTCCGGTCGTGTGCAGGAAGAAGTGGTACGGGTGTTGCGTGATGACTTCCCGGCGCGCTTCGTCGGCACCAGCAACGTGGACCTGGCCTGGAAGCTGGATGTCAGGCCCTTGGGCACCATGGCCCATGAGTGGATCATGGCCCACCAGCAACTGGGGCCGCGGCTGATAGACAGCCAGATCGCCGCATTGGACTGTTGGGTACGCGAATACCGTGGGCTTTTGGGCATCGCCTTGACCGACTGCATCACCATGGACGCCTTTCTGACCGATTTCGACCTGTATTTCGCCAAGCTTTTCGACGGCCTGCGCCATGATTCTGGCGAGCCGGTGGCCTGGGCAGAAAAGGCCATCGCCCACTACCGCAAACTGGGCATCGACCCGATGACCAAGACGCTGGTGTTCTCCGACGGCCTGAACCTGACCCGCTCACTGGAAATCTTCCGTGCCCTGCGCGGTCGCATCAATGTCAGCTTCGGTATCGGCACCAACCTTACCTGTGACATTCCAGGTGTAGCGCCGATGAGCATCGTGCTTAAAATGACCGACTGCAACGGCTCGCCGGTGGCCAAGATCTCAGACGAGGCCGCCAAGACCCAGTGCCGTGACGAGAACTTCGTCAATTACCTGCGCCACGTATTCAAAGTCCCCAGCAAGGAGTAACCCATGCAAGCCGTTCAGCGAGAGATTGCGCAGCAGCTCAAGGTGCAGCCACCGTTTGCCGACGCCGCCGCGCTCCAGGCCGAAGTCACCCGGCGCGTGGCTTTCATCAAGGGATGCCTGGCCAATGCTCGGCTCAAGACCCTGGTCCTGGGCATCAGCGGCGGGGTCGACTCGCTGACCGCCGCCCTGCTCGCCCAGCGCGCGGTCAATGAGTTGCGTGCCGAGACCGGTGACGACAGCTACCGCTTCATCGCCGTGCGCCTGCCCTATCAGGTGCAGCACGACGAACACGACGCCCAGGCCTGCCTGGATGTGATCAAGGCCGATGAAGTGCACACCGTGGACATCGCCCCGGCTGTTCGAGCCCTGGCGGCCGAGACCAAAGCCCTGGAAGGTGGGTCGCCGACCCTGGTGGATTTCGTCGTGGGTAACGTCAAAGCGCGCATGCGCATGGTGGCCCAGTACGCCATTGCCGGCGCCCGAGGCGGCCTGGTGATCGGTACCGACCATGCCGCCGAGGCGGTGATGGGCTTTTTCACCAAGTTCGGTGACGGCGCCTGCGACCTGGCACCACTGAGCGGTCTGGTGAAGAACCAAGTGCGAGACATCGCTCGCAGTTTCGGTGCACCAGAAGCGCTGGTGGAAAAAGTCCCGACCGCGGACCTGGAAGACCTGGCGCCGGGCAAACCGGACGAAGCCTCCCACGGCGTGACCTACAAGCAGATCGACGCGTTCCTGCACGGCGAGCCGGTCAGCCAAGAGGCGTTCGACATCATCGTCGCCACCTACCGCAAGAGCCAGCACAAACGCGAGCTGCCGTTCGCGCCTTGATCAGACGCTAGAAACGCCTGTGGGAGCGGGCTTGCCCGCGAATGCCATGGCAGGCCGCCGAGGCATTCGCGGGCAAACCCGCTCCCACAGGTTATACGCTCAGGTTTCGCTTACTTGACGATGACCTTGCCCTTCATCATCGAGATGTGGCCTGGGAAGGTGCAGAAGAAGCTGTAGTCGCCACCAGCTTCCAGCTTGGAGGTGTCGAACTTCACTTCGGTTTCCTTCTCGGGCGCACCGATCATCTTGGTATGGGCGATGATCCCAGCATTGGCGGCGTTTAGGTAGTCGTTGTCCAGTCCCTTGCTCATGCCCTCGGTGGCGATGCCCTGCATGTCAGCAGTCTTGCTGATCACCAGGTTGTGGCCCATGACGTTCTTCGGCAGGCTGCCGGAATGGGTCAGCTTGACGGTGAACTCTTTGCAGCTCTTGTCGACAGTGAATTCCTTGGTGGTGTAGGACATCTGGTCGGTGGACTCGACAGTCACCGAGCACTCGGCTGCAAAGACAGAAGCGCTGGCGAGGGTCAGCAGGGATACCGCTACAGCTTTCGCAAACATCATGAATCTCCTTGGCAGGGTTTTATCATTGCGAGACTGCCTGAAACCGCCCGCCTCCCCGCTGATGTGGGTCAAGGAGGATCAAGGCCTCAGCCAGTAGATTTGTTCAATGGATTGTATACAACCAATCTAAGTGCACATCATGCCCTCTTAATGGACGATGGGACAACCTCTCATTCAGGAGCAAGTACCATGACCTTGAGCAGCATGATGCGCAGCCTGCTGGCTGCCTACGCCTGTGGCGCCAGTGGCGCGGCTGTCTGCGAGTTCTCCCGCCCCGAGTGAATCGGCGCTTGGAAGCAGCAGGCATGCGCCTTACCCTGTGCGCGCATGTGAAGGGAGATGAGCAATGCCTGTACGTTCCGTTTGTGTCTTCTGTGGTGCCAGCATGGGCACCAACCCCGCTTATCGCGAAGCCGCGGTAGCCCTTGGCCAGGCCATCGCCCGGCGCGGCCTGACCCTGGTCTACGGCGGCAGCTCCGTTGGCCTGATGGGCGCTGTGGCCGATGCGGCCATGGCGGCTGGCGGCGAGGTGATCGGCGTCATGCCGCAAAGCCTCATCGATGCGGAAATCGGCCATAAAGGCCTGCCACGGCTGGAAGTGGTCGACGGCATGCACGCCCGCAAGGCACGCATGGCCGAGCTGAGCGACGCCTTCATCGCCCTCCCGGGCGGCCTGGGGACGCTTGAGGAACTGTTCGAAGTCTGGACCTGGGGCCAGCTGGGCTACCACGCCAAGCCGCTGGGCTTACTGGATGTGAACGGGTTCTATGAAAAGCTGGGCGGGTTCCTCGACCATATCGTCGAAGAAGGCTTCGTAAGACCGCAGCACCGGGCGATGCTGTTGCTCGGCAAGCAGCCGGATGAACTGCTGGATGCGATGGAGGAGTTCGTGCCGCCCGTGCTACCCAAGTGGGTCGACAAGAAGCCTGATTGATTTCGATCGATGGGTCCGACACCTGACCTGTGGGACAGGTTTACCCGCGAATGCGTCGGTAGATACACCACAGCATTCGCGGATAAGCCCGCCTCCACAGGGTCCGGTGCCCAGACGACCGATCAGCGCGGAATGACTGGCTGGCGAGGCTTCTTCTTGCCTTTACCGCCCTTGGCCGCCTCCTTACGCTCCTTGGCCGCCTGTTGGTTGCGGGCGAACGCTTCGGCCTTGGCCTTCTCACGTTTGTCCCACGGCTTGCTGCCATCGCTGGCGCGCGGCGGCAGGCCGGTGTGCTGGGTCAGGATCTTCTGGTCCTTGCCCACCTTGTGGCTGCCGGCAGGGGTCGAGTTCTTGCGGCGAGCACTCTGGTAGCTGTCGGTCTGCGGCTGATGCAGCGGGATCAACTGGTGCTTGCCCGGACCGATCAGGTCGGCACGCCCCATGCGCTGCAGCGCTTCACGCAGCATTGGCCAGCCCTTCGGATCGTGATAGCGCAGGAACGCCTTGTGCAGGCGGCGCTGCTCCTCGCTCTTGACGATCTCCACCCCTTCGCTCTTGTAGGTCACCTTGCGCAGCGGGTTCTTGCCCGAGTGGTACATGGCCGTGGCCGAGGCCATTGGCGAAGGGTAGAACGCCTGCACCTGGTCGGCGCGGAAACCATTGCTCTTGAGCCACAGGGCGAGGTTCATCATGTCCTCGTCGGTGGTGCCGGGGTGCGCGGCGATGAAGTACGGGATCAGGTATTGCTCCTTGCCCGCTTCCTTCGAGAACTTCTCGAACATGCGCTTGAAGCGGTCGTAGGTGCCGATCCCCGGCTTCATCATCTTGTCCAGCGGCCCCCGCTCGGTGTGCTCCGGGGCAATCTTCAGGTAGCCGCCGACGTGGTGGGTCACCAGTTCCTTGACGTACTCCGGAGACTCCACGGCCAGGTCGTAGCGCAGGCCCGAGGCGATCAGGATCTTCTTCACCCCTGGGAGGGCACGCGCCTTGCGGTACAGCTCGATCAGCGAACTGTGGTCGGTGTTGAGGTTCTCGCAGATGCCTGGAAACACGCAGGACGGCTTGCGGCAGTGCTTCTCGATCTCGTGGCTCTTGCAGGCGATGCGGTACATGTTGGCGGTCGGACCGCCGAGGTCGGAGACCACGCCGGTGAAACCCGGCACCTTGTCACGCATTTCCTCGATTTCGCGGATGATCGAGTCGTGGGAGCGGTTCTGGATGATTCGGCCTTCGTGCTCGGTGATCGAGCAGAAGGTGCAGCCGCCAAAGCAGCCACGCATGATGTTCACCGAGAAGCGAATCATCTCGTAGGCCGGGATGCGCTCCTTGCCATATACAGGATGCGGGACACGTGCGTAAGGCATGCCAAACACGTAGTCCATTTCCTCGGTGGTCATGGGGATGGGTGGCGGGTTGAACCACACGTCCACCTCACCATGCTTCTGCACCAAAGCGCGGGCGTTCCCGGGGTTGGTCTCCAGGTGCAGCACACGGTTGGCGTGGGCGTAGAGGACCGGGTCGTTGCGCACCTTCTCGAACGATGGCAGGCGGATCACCGACTTCTCGCGGGTCATGCGCGGGCTGTCGAGAATCTGCACGACCTTGGCTTCGTTCGGGTCCTCGACTTCACCCTTGGCCTGCTCGATGGCGCAGGCCTGGGTGTCCTGGGTGTTGACGTAGGGGTTGATGATCTTGTCGACACGTCCTGGGCGATCGATGCGGGTCGAGTCGATCTCGTACCAGCCCTCTGGCGTGTCACGGCGCACGAAGGCGGTGCCGCGTACATCGGTAATGCTCTCGATGCTTTCGCCCTGGGACAGGCGCTGGGCGACTTCGACGATGGCGCGCTCGGCGTTGCCGTACAGCAGGATGTCGGCGCTGGCATCGATCAGGATCGAGTGACGGACCTTGTCCTGCCAGTAGTCGTAGTGGGCGATACGACGCAGGGAGGCCTCGATGCCACCGAGCACGATCGGTACATGCTTGTAAGCTTCCTTGCAGCGCTGGCTGTACACCAGGCTTGCCCGGTCGGGGCGCTTGCCCGCCAGGCCACCCGGGGTATAGGCATCGTCGGAACGGATCTTCTTGTCCGCGGTATAGCGGTTGATCATCGAGTCCATGTTGCCTGCCGCGACGCCGAAGAACAGGTTCGGCTCGCCAAGCTTCATGAAGTCGTCCTTCGACTGCCAGTTCGGCTGGGCAATGATGCCGACGCGAAAGCCCTGGGCTTCCAGCAGCCGGCCGATGATGGCCATGCCGAAGGACGGATGGTCGACGTAGGCGTCTCCGGTCACGATGATGATGTCGCAGGAATCCCAGCCGAGCTGATCCATCTCCTCCCTGCTCATGGGCAGGAACGGTGCCGGCCCGAAGCATTCGGCCCAGTACTTGGGATAGTCGTAGAGTGGTTTGGCTGCTTGCATGTCAGTGACCGGTTCTGGTGTGCAGGGAAATCGCGGGCGCGGAATATAGCACAAAATTTGATCAAATCCGACGATAGTGGTCGGATTCGTGCGCTCACAAAAAGAGACTTCCGCCCTGTGGGAGCGGGTTACCCGCGAATGCGATGGCGCAGGGTCCACTGTATTCGCAGGCAAACCCGTCCTCACAAGGGACAGACGTACCGCTGGAGGGGTTATTCGTCGTCGTCGAAGTTGTACATGCCCGGAGCGAGGTTCTCGAAACGGGTGTACTTGCCGATGAACGCCAGGCGGATGAAGCCGATGGGGCCGTTACGCTGCTTGCCGATGATGATTTCGGCGATGCCCTTGTGCTCGGTCTCAGGGTGATACACCTCGTCACGGTAGACGAACATGATCACATCGGCGTCCTGCTCGATCGCTCCGGATTCACGCAAGTCGGAGTTCACCGGGCGCTTGTTGGGGCGCTGCTCGAGGGAGCGATTGAGCTGCGACAGGGCGATGACCGGGCAGTTGAACTCCTTGGCCAGGGCCTTGAGGGAACGAGAGATCTCGGAGATCTCGTTGGTCCGGTTGTCACCGCTGGAGCCTGGGATCTGCATCAACTGCAGGTAGTCGACCATGATCATGGCGATATCACCGTGCTCGCGGACCAGACGACGGGTGCGGGCACGCATTTCCGAAGGACTGATGCCGGCGGTATCGTCAATGAACAGCTTGCGGTCGTTGAGCAAATTGACCGCCGAGGTCAGGCGCGGCCAGTCGTCGTCGTCCAGCTGACCGGAACGCACCTTGGTCTGGTCGATGCGCCCCAGGGACGACAGCATACGCATGATCAGCGCATCGCCGGGCATCTCCAGGGAGAACACCAGCACCGCCTTGTCGCTGCGCAGCACTGCGTTCTCCACAAGGTTCATGGCGAAGGTGGTCTTACCCATCGAGGGACGGCCCGCGACGATGATCAGGTCCGCCGGCTGCAGGCCGCTGGTCTTCTCGTCCAGGTCGGTGTAGCCGGTGGACAGGCCGGTGATGTCGCTGTCGGAGTTGAACAGTGTGTCGATGCGGTCGATGGCCTTGGTCAGCAGCTCGTTGACGCCTACCGGGCCACCGGTCTTGGGCCGCGCTTCGGCGATCTGGAAGATCTGCCGCTCGGCGTCATCGAGGATTTCCGCGGCATTGCGGCCCTGGGGGTTGAAAGCGTTGTCGGCGATATCGGTGCTGATGCTGATCAACTGGCGCAGCGTGGCCCGCTCGCGAATGATCGCCGCATAAGCCTTGATGTTGGCCACCGACGGCGTGTTCTTGGCCAGCTCGGCCAAGTACGCCAGGCCGCCGATCTGGGTCGACAGACCTTCCTTGTCCAACTGCTCGTGCAGCGTGACCACGTCGAACGGCTGGTTCTGATCCACCAGTTTGTGGATGGCGCGGAAGATCAGGCGGTGGTCATGCCGATAGAAATCACCGTCCGAGACCTGGTCCAGCACCCGCTCCCACGCGTTGTTGTCCAGCATCAGGCCACCGAGCACGGCCTGTTCGGCCTCGATGGAATGCGGCGGCACCTTGAGGGCGGCAGTCTGCAGGTCTAGTTGTTCGGGATTGCTGATCTCGTTCATGTCCACGCGAAAAATCTGGGTGATGAAAAAGACAAAGGGCACGACCTGCATGATGCAGGACCGTGCCCGATGTTAACCGGCTGGCCCCAAGGAGCCAACCGATTCGCGGCAGCTTAGGCTGCGACGACAACCACGCGAACGGTGGCTTCAACGTCGCTGTGCAGGTGCACGGCAACGTCGTATTCGCCGACGTTACGGATGGTGCCGTTCGGCAGACGAACTTCAGCCTTGGCCACTTCAACGCCGGAGGCGGTCAGGGCGTCAGCGATGTCGTGGGTGCCGATCGAACCGAACAGCTTGCCTTCGTCACCAGCGGTGGCAGTGATGGTCACTTCCAGCTCGGCCAGTTGGGCAGCGCGGCTTTCAGCCGAAGCTTTACGCTCGGCAGCAGCTTTTTCCAGCTCGGCGCGACGCTCTTCGAACGCAGCCAGGTTGACGGCGTTGGCAACGACGGCCTTGCCGAAAGGCAGCAGGAAGTTACGGCCGTAACCACCTTTTACTTTTACTTTGTCGCCCAGGTTGCCCAGGTTGGCGACTTTTTCCAGCAGGATCAGTTCCATTTGGTAAAACCTCTTAACTTTTAACCTTCACCGTTCGCGGAATCGTCACCCTCGTGAGGGGACTTGCGACCGCGAAAATCAATCAGGCTATCGACAATGGCCAAAACCACGAGCAACGGATAAGTCAGCTGCATGAACAGCACCAGCGTCACGTACAACCCCACCAGCCAAAATTTGGCCAGGCGCTTCTGGGCCACCAACCCATGCAACAGGGCAATCCCCGCGAACATGAGCGGCACACTGCACAGTGGCGTCAGCAATGCCAGGCCAGAACCGAGGTTCGGGCCGAACAGCATGCAGGCCAACAGCACCAGCATCGGCGCCAGGGGAATCCGTACCGCGTGAAACTCGCGGCCGAAACCTCCCGGGTTGTACAACACGGCTTGCCAGTAGCGACCCAACATCAGGGCCAGCACGCTGACAACTTGCAACAGGGCCGCAATCAGGCCGCCGAGCACCGGTACGATGAGGCTTCCAAGGTGTGCCTGTTCCTCTACCGACAACTGCTGGTAGAGGCCGTCGAGCATCTGCGGCAGGGCTTTTTCAAGCGCTCGCGCCAGAGCTTCAATCGGTTCGCGGAACACCGAACCAAGCACAACACCGTACAACAGGCCCAGGGCGATGCTGGACAACAGCACCCGGTTCCAGGAATGCCCGGCGCGCAGCAGCGCAGCCAGCCCCAGCGTCCCCAGCAGCACCATCAAGGTGCGTGGCTCGCCGAAGATCCACCAGGCCAACGCCGGCAAGATGCCCCAGACGATGACCGAGGAAGCGTCCTTGAAACCGCGCCGCAGGAACACCAGGCTCCCGGCGGCGGCACTCAACCAGAACAACAGCGGCAACGCCGCACAACCGGCCACCACAATGGAGGCCTGCACACGACCGCGCATGATGAAATCAGCCAACGCTCGCATGCTTATCCCTTGCTACTTGTCGACGACCCGGTCTCAGCGGCCGTGGCTGTCGGTGTAGGGCAGCAGGGCCAGGAAGCGGGCGCGCTTGATAGCGGTAGCCAGCTGACGCTGATAACGAGCTTTGGTACCGGTGATACGGCTTGGAACGATCTTGCCGGTTTCGGATACGTAAGCTTTCAGGGTGTTGAGATCTTTGTAGTCGATCTCTTTCACGTCTTCAGCAGTGAAGCGGCAGAATTTACGACGACGGAAGAAACGTGCCATGTAATAGGCTCCTCAAAAAGGTCCGTGGATTACTCGTCAGCGTTATCGCTGTTGTCGCTGTCGTTGCTGTCGTCGCCATCGACGCCATCAGCAGCTTCAGGACGCTCGCGACGCTCACGGCGCTCGCTGCGGTTCTCTTCGGCCTTCAGCATCTCGGACGGGCCGGTGACGGCTTCGTCGCGACGGATGATCAGGTTACGGATCACGGCATCGTTGTAGCGGAAGTTGTCTTCCAGCTCGGCCAGGGCCTTGCCGGTGCACTCAACGTTCAGCATCACGTAGTGAGCCTTGTGAACGTTGTTGATGGCGTAGGCCAGCTGACGACGGCCCCAGTCTTCCAGGCGGTGGATCTTGCCGCCGTCTTCTTCGATCAGCTTGGTGTAACGCTCAACCATGCCGCCGACTTGCTCGCTCTGGTCCGGGTGAACCAGGAAGATGATTTCGTAATGACGCATGAATGCTCCTTACGGGTTAGTAGTCTGCCAGCACTCTGGTCAGACAAGGAGTGAATGACACTGTATGTCTTGCCTTGGAAAGAGGCACATGCGCGCCTGCCTGCTCGGCAAGGGGCGCAATTGTAGAGAAGGCGGGGAGTACAAGCAAGGTGGCTGGTGATTATTTGAACAGCCAGAAACAAATTGGCGAAGCTCCCGCGAAAGAGGCGTCGCCCCTTTCGCAAGCAACCCCGCTCCCACAGCCGTGTAGAAGCGGATTCAACCGCGAACAGGCATCAGCCCTTGGCCTGACGCTGGCGCACAGCCTCGAACAGGCACACCCCGGTAGCCACCGACACGTTCAGACTGCTGACGCTACCGGCCATCGGCAACTTGACCAGGAAGTCGCAGTGCTCGCGAGTCAGGCGACGCATGCCCTTGCCCTCGGCGCCCATGATCATCACCAGCGGGCCAGTCAGATCCTGCTGGTAGATCTCCTGCTCGGCCTCACCCGCGGTCCCGACCACCCACAGCCCACGCTGCTGGAGTTTCTCCAGGGTACGGGCAAGGTTGGTCACGGCCACCAGCGGGATCACCTCGGCAGCGCCGCAGGCGACCTTGCGCACAACGGCCGTGAGCGTTGCCGACTTGTCCTTGGGAATCACCACCGCTGTGACACCGGCAGCATCAGCCGTACGCAGGCAGGCACCGAGATTATGCGGGTCGGTGACACCATCGAGCACCAGAATCAGCGGTGGTCGCTCGGCACGCTCGAGCAACTCGTCGAGCATGGCCTCGCCCCACACCTGGCTCGGGCTGACCTCGGCGACGACGCCTTGGTGCACACCTTCGACCCAGGCATCGAGCTCGCGGCGCTCGGCCTGACCGACGGGCACGCGGTTTTCCGCCGCCAAGGCCAACAGGCCCTGGATACGCGGTTCGCTGCGCCCCTCGGACAACCAGATCTGCTTGACCCGCTTGGGATGGTGCTGCAACAGCCCCTGCACGGCATGCACGCCGTAGATTTTTTCCAGCTGACTCATGACTTGTTCTTGCCTTTGCGCGGCGCGCCGGACTTCGACGGCCCCTTGCGATGCTTGGTCGGCTTGCCGGACGCCTTGGCGCCTTTGTCCGACTTGCCGCTGGCGTGGCTGTGACGGGCCTCGCTCATCAGCGCCTTTTTCATTTCCCGGCTTTTGCGAACTTCGGCGTTACGCTGCACGGCATCCTTGGGGAAGTACGCCTCGGCGGTCTCGCTTTTACGGCTGCGCGGCTTGGGCGAGATCTTCGCCTCGACTGCAGGCGCCGGCTGGGCCGCAGGTGCCGCTTTGCCGGACGCGGCAGCAGGTTTGCGCCCGACCGGGGTGTTGACGCTCGCCTCGGACATCTCGAAGTCGATCTTGCGCTGCTCCAAGTCGACGCGCATGACCTTGACCTCGACAGTGTCGCCCAGGCGGAAGCTGCGACCGCTGCGCTCGCCGGACAGACGGTGGTGCACCGGATCGAAGTGGTAGTAGTCACCCGGCAAGGCGCTGACGTGCACCAGGCCTTCCACATAGATGTCGGTCAGTTCGATGAACAGGCCGAAGCCGGTCACCGCGGTGATCACGCCCGGGAAGGTCTCACCGACACGGTCGCGCATGTATTCGCATTTGAGCCAGTTAACCACGTCGCGCGTTGCCTCGTCGGCACGTCGCTCGGTCATCGAGCACTGCTCGCCCATCTGGTCGAGGGTGTTCTCGTCGTACGGGTAAATGCGCGCCTTCGGAATGCTCATGGCACCCGCCCGCTTGACATGCGGGGTATCGATCTTCGAGCGGATCACGCTGCGGATGGCGCGATGCACCAGCAGGTCCGGGTAACGGCGGATCGGCGAGGTGAAGTGGGTGTAGGCCTCATAGTTCAACCCGAAGTGGCCGTTGTTCTCGACGCTGTACACCGCCTGGCTCAACGAGCGCAGCATGACGGTCTGGATCAGGTGGAAGTCCGGGCGCCCGGCAATGCTCGCCAGCAAGGCCTGGTAGTCCTTCGGCGAAGGCTCCTTGCCCTTGTGCAGCGACAGACCCAACTCGCCCAGGAATGCACGCAGTTTTTCCAGGCGCTCCGGTGGCGGGCCATCGTGCACGCGGTAGAGCGCCGGAACGCCGTGCTTCTGCAGGAACTCGGCAGTGGCGACGTTGGCCGCCAGCATGCACTCCTCGATCAGCTTGTGGGCATCGTTGCGTACGGTCGGACGAATTTCATCGATCTTGCGGTCTTCACCGAAGATGATGCGGGTTTCCTGGGTCTCGAAGTCGATCGCACCACGGGTGTGGCGAGCCGCTACCAGCACCTTATACAGGGCATAGAGGTGCTTGAGGTCCGGCAGTACCGCGCTGTACTCCTCGCGCAGGGCCTTGCCTTCGCGGGTACGGGCGTGTTCGAGCATGCTGCTGACCTTGTTGTAGGTCAAACGGGCATGAGAATGGATCACCGCTTCATAGAACTGATAGTCGACCATCTGGCCGGCCTTGTTAATGGTCATTTCGCAGACCATGGCCAGGCGATCGACATGCGGGTTCAGCGAGCACAGACCGTTGGACAGCTCCTCGGGCAGCATCGGAATCACGCGCTCGGGGAAGTAGACCGAGTTGCCACGCTGCTGCGCCTCGACATCCAGGGCCGAACCTAGGCGCACATAGCTGGAGACGTCAGCGATCGCCACGTAAAGGCGCCAGCCGCCCGAGAACAGCCGCAGCTTGCCCAAGGGCTCGCAATAAACGGCATCGTCGAAGTCGCGGGCATCCTCGCCATCGATGGTGACGAATGGCAGATGACGCAGATCGATGCGCTTTTCCTTGTCCTTCTCTTCGACCTCAGAGCGGAACTTGCGCGCTTCCTTGATAACGTCCTTAGGCCAGACGTGAGGAATGTCGTAACTACGCAGCGCAACATCGATCTCCATGCCGGGCGCCATGTAGTTGCCGATCACCTCGACCACATCGCCCTGGGGCTGGAAACGTGGGGTCGGCCAATGGGTGATCTTGATCTCGACGAACTGGCCAATCTTCGCACCACCGTTGCGCCCGGCGGTCACCAGCACTTCCTGCTGGATCTTCGGGTTGTCGGGAGTGACATAGCCAATGCCACCTTCCTCGAAGTAGCGGCCGACCACGCTCTCGTGTGCACGGGAGATGATTTCGACCAGTACACCTTCACGGCGACCACGGCGATCGACGCCGGAAACCCGGGCCAGGCCACGGTCGCCGTCGAACACCAGACGCATCTGCGCAGGGCTCAGAAAGAGGTCTTCGCTGCCGTCATCAGGAATCAGGAAGCCGAAACCATCGCGGTGGCCGGAGACGCGACCGCAAATCAGGTCAAGCTTGTCTACCGGGGCATAGGTGCCGCGCCGGGTATAGATAAGCTGGCCATCGCGCTCCATGGCGCGCAGACGGCGGCGCAGGGCTTCGATCTGGTCTTCTTCGTGCAGGCCGAACTCGGCGGCCAGCTCTTCGCGAGCGGCCGGTTCGCCACGGTCGGCGAGACGCTGCAGGATCAGCTCACGGCTAGGAATGGGATTTTCGTATTTTTCCGCTTCGCGAGCGGCCTCGGGATCGAGGGATTGCCAATCGGCCATCAGAAGAGGTTCACCTTGGGGTATATAGATAAGAATTCTGGCATAGGCGTATTGAAACCGGAAATGTCTGCCTTGGACAGCCCCAGCGGAGCGTCGAGGTCGAGGCAATAGGCCTGCGGAATCAACAAGTTGAATTTTTTGAAATTTTTTTTGATCCGGGGCTTTACAGCCCTCAGGAGCGTCCGTATAGTGCGCACCACAACGACGGACAGCCGACGTTGTAGTTGAGATGAAACGCGATGTAAAGCATCATGTGACCTCAACGAAATGTGTGCCCAGGTGGCGGAATTGGTAGACGCGCTGGTTTCAGGTATCAGTGGCTTAACGGCCGTGGAAGTTCGAGTCTTCTCCTGGGCACCAACTATTTTCAAGTAACAGATGACCAAGGATCTGTTACTACTGTGTGAAGCGAACGATAGTCGCCTTACACAGAAGATGTAAAGCTTTGCCCAGGTGGCGGAATTGGTAGACGCGCTGGTTTCAGGTATCAGTGACTTAACGGTCGTGGAAGTTCGAGTCTTCTCCTGGGCACCATACAAAAAACCCACTAGCTTGCTAGTGGGTTTTTTCTTGCCTGCGATTTAGCCCCTGCCCTCTGCGGGAGCGGGTTCATCCGTAAATACCGGCAAAGCCGGCGCCAAGCACTGCGTATCGCTCTTCGCAAGCAAACCAACCCCACCGGGAAGAGACGCACCGCCTTAGCCCTTTGCCTGTTGATGAATTTCTCGCCATACGGCCACTTGAGAAACGATTTCGTTTACCATTGTTTCCAAATATGTAGCCGTAAGCGAGGAAGTACCCGCATGACGATCCGCCCGCAACAGCTGATGCGCAGCCTGGCCGCCGCTCTCTTGGGCCTGGTGATCGGCGCACCGGCCGCCTTGGCTGACGAACCGGTCACGCTGACCCTGTACAACGGCCAGCACAAGGAAATCGGCGAAGCCATCGCCAAGGCCTACGAGGCCAAGACCGGCATCCATATCAATATCCGCAAGGGCAGCAGCAACCAGCTGGCCAGCCAGATCATCGAAGAGGGCGATCGCTCGCCCGCCGATGTCATCTACACCGAAGAATCCCCACCCCTGAACAACCTGGGCGAGCTGGGCCTATTGGCGAAAATCGATGATGCGACCTTGGACATGCTGCCCAAGGAATACGTCGGCGCCAACGGCACCTGGATGGGCGTGACCGCGCGAACCCGGATCGTGGTGTTCAACCCCAAGAAGATCGACGAGAAGGACCTGCCGAAAAGTGTCATGGACTTCGCCAACCCCGAGTGGGATGGCCGTGTCGGCTACGTGCCTACCAGCGGCGCCTTCCAGGAACAAGCCGTGGCCATCCTCAAGCTGCATGGCCGCGAAGCGACCGAGGAATGGCTAACCGGCCTCAAGGCCTTCGGCAAGGCCTACACCAACAACATGGTAGCCCTCAAAGCCGTCGAACGCGGTGAAGTCGATACCGTGCTGGTGAACAACTACTACTGGTACGCCCTCAAGCGCGAGCGTGGACAGTTGGACTCCAAGCTTTATTACCTGGCCGACGGCGACGCCGGCAACCTGGTCACCATCTCGGGTGCCGGCGCCGTCAAGGCCAGCAAGCACCCGAAGGAAGCCCAGGCCCTGCTCAACTGGATGGCCAGCGAAGAGGGCCAGCGCGTCATCACCCAGACCACCGCCGAGTACCCACTGCATAAAGGCATGGTCTCGGATCAGGGCCTGAAGCCGTTCGAAGAGCTGCGCCCACCAAAGATCTCGCCGGCGGACCTTGGCAACGCCGAGGAAGCCTTGGAGCTTGAACGCGAGGTCGGCCTGCTCTGATGACTGCCACCCTACCCCAGCCAGCCCTGGCGCGCTTCGTGCCACGCCGCAAGCGCCCGTCGATCTGGGTGGTGCTGCCCGTCCTGTTCCTGGTGGCGATGAGCTTGCTGCCATTGCTCTATGTCGCCCTCAAGGCATGGCAAGCCGGCTGGCATGAAGCGTTTCGCCTGCTCTGGCGCCCCTTCGTCTGGGGGCTGCTGCGCAACACCTTGATGTTGATGGTGGGGGTTACGGTGGCCTGTCTGATCGTCGGATTGGCGTTGGCCTGGCTGCTGGAGCGCAGTGACCTGCCAGGCCGCCGCCTGTGGGGTGTAGTGCTGTGCCTACCCTTCGCTGTGCCGTCGTTCGTCAGCAGCTTCACCTGGGTGTCGCTGAGTTCGGACTTCGAGGGCCTGGGCGGGGCGATCCTGGTCATGGCGCTGTCGAAGTACCCACTGGTGTTCCTGCCCGTGGCCGCGACCCTGCGCAACCTCGACACCTCTCTTGAGGAGTCGGCGCGCACCCTGGGCTGCAGCCGCTGGGGCGTGTTCTTCAAGGTCACCCTGCCATTGCTGTGGCCCTCGATGATCGGCGGCGCACTGCTGATTGCCCTGCACATGCTTGTGGAGTTCGGCGCCCTGTCCATCCTCGGCCTGCAGACCTTCACCACGGCCATCTACCAGCAGTTCGAACTGGAGTTCAGCAACGCTAACGCGGCCATGCTTTCGGCAGTACTGCTGGCGCTGTGCCTGGCGATGCTCTGGCTGGAGCTGCGCGTGCGCGGCAAAGCGCGCCACGTGCGGATCGGCCAGGGCGTGGCACGTCGCGGTCAACCGGTTCGCCTGCGGGCCTGGATGCCACTGGGGCAGGTGTTCTGCCTGTCACTGGCCGTGCTGGGCAGCGGCATCCCCTTGGCCATGCTCGGCTACTGGTTGAGTGTGGGTTCATCGGCAGCATTTCCGGTTACGGAAATCGGCAAGGCGCTGCTGACGTCGCTGTCAGTCTCCTTGGGCGGAGCCGGTTTTTGCGTGCTGCTGGCGCTGCCCATCAGCTTCCTGGTGGTGCGCTACAAGGGCCGCCTGGCGATCTGGGCCGAGCGCCTGCCCTACCTGCTGCATGCCCTGCCAGGGCTGGTAATTGCACTGACGCTGGTGTTCTTCGCCCTGCACTATGTGCCGGCCCTTTACCAGACATCCGCCCTGCTGCTGCTGGCCTATGCCTTGCTGTTCCTGCCACTGGCCCAGGCCCCCGTGCGCACGGCCCTGAACAAGGCCTCACCCACGCTCGAAGAAGCGGCCCGCACCTTGGGTGCCAGCAGCTTCGGTGCCTTCTGCCGGGTGACTCTGCCGATCATCTTCCCAGCTCTGGCGGCCGCCTTCGCCTTGGTGTTCCTCGATGCCATGAAGGAGCTGACCGCCACCCTGCTACTCAGCCCTACCGGCATGACCACGCTGGCAACAGAAGTCTGGGCGCATACCGCCAACGTCGAATTCGCGGCAGCGGCGCCTTATGCGGCGCTACTGATCGTAGTGTCGGGGTTACCGGTGTATTTGCTGACGACACGGATGTATCTGAACAAGGCGTAAACCTTTTCGCAGAACCCACCCTGGCGGAACTTTGGGGT
>NZ_JBEGDO010000039.1:0-5821 GCF_051913525.1 Pseudomonas sp. PKS
AGGTCGCCGTAAAGGCGAAAAGCGCCGGTGGCGCCCCCACCAAACCCGGATATTCACACAGCCTGAAAGCCCAAGCCCAAGCCCAAGCCCAAGCCCAAGCCCAAGCCCAAGCCCAAACCTTGCCCCACCCCCACTACCCAGCTATCTTACCCAAAATTCATCCGATGACCGGATCTACCCATGACCCTACTCATCAAACGCTCCCTAGTCGAACAAGCCGTCGACCAACTCCGCACCCGCATCACCAGTGGCACCTGGTCCATCGGCCAACGCCTGCCCACCGAACCCGAACTCGCCCACGAACTGGGCATCAGCCGCAACACCGTCCGTGAAGCCATGCGCGTGCTCGCCTTCAGCGGCTTGGTCGAGATCCGCCAAGGCGATGGTAGTTACCTACGCACCGCCCAGGACCCGCTCCAGGCGGTCCAGGCCATGGCCCGCTGCACGTCGGAACAAGCCCGGGAAACCCGCCGTATCCTGGAAACCGAAGCGATCGGCCTGGCCGCCCAGCGCCGCACCGAAGCGGATGTACGCCATCTGCGCCAGGCCCTGCAGAACAGCGCCGCGCACTTTCATGGCGACATAAAGACTTACGTTGAGTGCGACCTGGTCTTTCACCAACACCTCGTGGACGCCGCTCACAACCCGGCGTTGAGCGAACTCTACCGTTACTTTTCCGGTGTAGTGGCAGCGGCGTTGGAGCACAACATGGCGACTACCCCCCGCTGCCAGACGGTATTCGAGCTGCACGGCCAGATCGTCGATGCCATCGAACAACGTGATCCGGAGCGTGCCAAGCACCTGAGCCGGACCCTCATCGAATCCTGACAACGAGACGCCCATGGCCGAATCCACGATTCATGAAACTGCTCCTCGCCAGCAGGAGTTCGAAGAACTGCTGATCGACGCCGAAGCCGACGACGATCAGGTCCAGCAGCAGCCTGTGCTGATGCAGCGGCCGTGGTTGCTGTTGCTAGGTTTGGTACTGGTGGCACTGAACCTGCGTCCTGCGCTGTCGAGCATGGCGCCGGTACTTGGCCAAGTGTCCGAGGGGCTAGGGCTGAACGCGTCCCAGGCGGGCCTGCTGACGACCTTGCCGGTGCTGTGTCTTGGTCTGTTCGCTCCATTGGCACCGGTCCTGGCCAGGCGCTTTAGCAGTGAGCGGGTGGTGCTGGGTATTCTGCTGACCTTGGCGCTGGGTATTCTGGTGCGCAGCGTCCTGGGTGTGACGGGCGTGTTTCTGGGCAGTGTCATGGCCGGGGCGAGTATCGGCATCATCGGCGTGTTGCTTCCAGGCATCGTCAAGCGGGACTTCCCACGGCACGCCGGTACCCTGACCGGTGTCTATACCATGGCCTTGTGCCTGGGAGCGGCCCTGGCCGCCGGTGCCACGGTACCATTGGCACGCCACTTCGATGACAGCTGGGCCTTGGGCCTGGGCTTCTGGCTGGTGCCTGCGCTGATCGCGATGCTGGTGTGGCTGCCCCAGGCGCGCCAGGGGCACGGCCTGCACAAGGTGGCCTACCGGGTGCGTGGTCTGTGGCGCGATCCGCTGGCATGGCAGGTCACGCTGTACATGGGCTTGCAGTCTTCGCTGGCCTACATCGTGTTTGGCTGGCTCCCCTCGATGCTCATCGGCCGCGGGCTGAGCCCTACGGAGGCTGGGCTGGTGTTGTCCGGGTCGGTGATCGTGCAACTGGTGAGCTCGCTAAGCGCGCCTTGGCTGGCCACCCGAGGCAAGGACCAGCGCCTGGCTATCGTCATCGTCATGCTGGTCACCCTGGCAGGGCTGTTCGGTTGCTTGTATGCACCGGTTTCAGGGCTGTGGGGCTGGGCCGTCGTGCTCGGACTGGGGCAGGGCGGTACGTTCGCCCTGGCGTTGACGCTGATCGTGCTGCGCTCGAAGGATTCCCACGTGGCTGCGAATCTTTCGAGCATGGCGCAAGGGGTTGGCTACACGTTGGCGTCCGCAGGGCCGTTTGCGGTAGGCCTGGTGCATGACCTGACGGGGGGCTGGGCGGCCGTGGGCTGGATATTCGCGGCGCTGGGTATCGGTGCAATTCTGTTCGGCCTTGGGGCCGGGCGAGCATTGCATGTGCAGGTGGTCAGCGAGAAGGTGTGACAAAGCCTATTCATGGCGCGAATGAGCATGGCGCTCCCATGCGTGGCACATTATCGTTGAGGTTTGCCCCCCGGAGGGATCCGCCCCATGAGCGACGCCAATCGTGAGCTGATCACACGTTTCTACCAAGCCTTCCAGCGCCTGGACGCCGAGGCCATGGTGGCCTGCTACAGCGAAGACATTACCTTCAGTGACCCTGTCTTCGGTACCTTGCGAGGCCGTGATGTGGGGGACATGTGGCGGATGCTGACCAGCCGTGCAAAAAATTTCTCCCTGACTTTCGACAGCGTTAACGCCTATCAGGACGGAGGGAGTGCGCACTGGGTGGCGCGCTACCTGTTCAGCCAGACCGGGCGCACCGTGGTCAACGACATACAGGCCCGCTTCGTGATCCGCGATGGGCTGATTTGCCAGCATGACGACAGTTTCGACCTGTGGCGCTGGTCGCGTCAGGCCTTGGGCCTGCCGGGTTTGCTGCTGGGCTGGTCGCCGCTGCTGCAGAACAAGGTGCGTCAGCAAGCGTTCAAGGGGTTGCGGGCATACCAGCAGAGTACGGTATAGCCACGGCCTGTTCATTTTCGTGGTAGCTGCAGTGGGGCTTTGGGTTTCAAATTAATGACGCAAAGAGTGGATGCTCCGAGTGAAAAAACCTCGGGCGGGGACGTGAAACCTTGGTATGTCTATCTGGTGCGGGCTGCCAATGGTTCGCTGTACTGCGGAATCAGTGACGACCCGCAGCGGCGGTTCTTGAAGCATCAGAAGGGGCAGGGGGCGCGTTATTTCAAGACCAGCCCGGCCCAGGCACTGGTGTATGTGGAGCAATGGCCGGACAAAGGCGAGGCACTGCGCCAGGAACGGTTGGTGAAAAAACTGCGCAAATCGGCCAAGGAAGCGCTGGTGGCAGCCTATGCAGCTACCGGGGGCTAGATGAGGGGCTGCGCTGCAGCCCCGGCCATGCTCAATCCTTGCGACGCTTGAGCTGATCGACCAGTTGGGTTGGCAGGCCCTTGATGATCAGGGTGCCGGCCTCTTCGTCATATTCCACCTTCGATCCCAGCAAGTGGGCCTCGAAGCTGATCGACAGGCCTTCGGCGCGGCCAGTGAAACGGCGGAACTGGTTGAGGGTGCGTTTATCCGCCGGAATCTCCGGCGACAGGCCGTAATCCTTGTTGCGAATGTGGTCGTAGAAGGCCTTGGGCCGATCTTCATCGATCAGGCTGGACAGTTCTTCCAGCGTCACCGGTTCACCGAGTTTGGTCTGAGTGGTGGTGTAGTCGACCAGGGTCTGGGTCTTTTCGCGGGCGGCCTCCTCGGGCAGGTCCTCGCTTTCGACGAAGTCGCTGAAGGCCTTGAGTAGGGTGCGGGTTTCACCTGGGCCGTCGACGCCTTCCTGGCAGCCGATGAAGTCGCGGAAGTAGTCCGACACCTTCTTGCCGTTCTTGCCCTTGATGAACGAAATGTACTGCTTGGAGTTCTGGTTGTTCTTCCACTCCGACAAGTTGACCCGCGCCGCCAGGTGCAGCTGGCCAAGGTCGAGGTGACGCGACGGGGTGACATCGAGCTCGGCGTTCACGGCCACGCCTTCGCTGTGGTGCAACAGGGCGATGGCCAGGTACTCGGTCATGCCTTGCTGGTAATGGGCGAACAGGATATGGCCGCCGGTGGACAGGTTGGATTCTTCCATCAGCTTTTGTAGGTGCTCTACAGCGATGCGGCTGAAGGCGGTGAAGTCTTTTTCTTCATCCAGGTACTGCTTGAGCCAGCCGCTGAAGGGGTAGGCGCCGGATTCGCCGTGGAAGAAGCCCCAGGCCTTGCCTTGCTTGGCGTTGTAGCTGTCGTTGAGGTCGGCCAGCAGGTTTTCGATGGCGTCGGAGGCGCCGAGCTCGGAGTCTCGGGCATGCAGGACTGCCGGGCTGCCATCGGGTTTCTTGTCGATCAGGTGAACGATGCAATGACGGATTGGCATGGAAATCTCGAGCGGGATTGGGCGGTGCTAGGCCGCGCTGCAAAGTCGTGCAGTTTAACCCAGGCAAGGGCGATGCAGTGGTCAGATCGTGGCGTAAATGTCTGTTGTTCGTTTTTTGTTCAATTTTTTGCGTTTTACGATAAAAGCCCCGAAAAACCTGCATAAAATCGAAGTCGGCAGCGGATATTTATCTATTCCTATGGTAGCTTTGCGCGGTCTTGCGCCCGTTGGGTGGCGCATTGCTGGCAGATCGCAGGGGTCGTGTCGAACCAAACGCCGATTTTCGTATCTACATACGCGATTGGCGCGGCCCGCCGGATTTTTCAGGGGCTGGCCCGATTACCGACCTGGCACGCTGCATAACCACTGAATTTGATAGGGAAGGAACACCACCATGGCATTGACCAAAGACCAACTGATTGCCGATATCGCCGAAGCCATCGACGCGCCGAAAACCACCGCGCGTAACGCCCTGGAGCAACTGGGCCAGATCGTCGCCGACCAACTGGAAAACGGCGCTGAAATCACCCTGCCAGGCATCGGCAAGCTGAAAGTCTCCGAGCGTCCTGCCCGTACCGGCCGCAACCCTTCGACTGGCGCTGCCATCGAAATCGCTGCCAAGAAAGTCGTCAAGTTCGTACCTGCCAAGGTCCTGAACGACGCCGTCAACAAGTAATTGTTGAAGCTTTGAAAAAACCGCGCCCGGCTTGTCCGGGCGCGGTTTTTTCATGCTCGCGAAAAGGGGATCAGTCTGAGCGATGCCAGGCCTGGCGCGTGGCGGCGTCCTGGAAGCTCCAGGCGACCATGCGGCTCTGTTTCTGGCCTTGCCCCATGGCCACGACCTGTTGTGCCTTCACGCCTGCCTTTCTCAGCGCCGCCTCGATACCGGGCAGGTTGCTGGCTTTGGAGACCAGGCTGGTAAACCACAGCACCTGGCCGCCGTACTGCACACTCTCTTCCACCAACTGGGTGACGAAGCGGATCTCTCCGCCCTCGCACCACAGCTCGTTGTTCTGCCCGCCGAAATTGAGCACCGGCAGATTGCGCTTGGGATCCTGCTTGCCAAGGTTCTTCCATTTGCGCTGGCTGCCGCGGGTGGCTTCGTCGCGGGAGGCATGGAACGGCGGGTTGCACAGGGTGACGTCGAAACGCTCATCATCCTGTAGCAGGCCGGTGAGGATGTGCTTGCGGTTGGCTTGCTGGCGCAAGGAGATGACCTTGCCCAGGCCGTTGGCCTGGACGATGGTCCTGGCCGAGGCGAGGGCCACAGCGTCGATGTCCGAACCCACGAAACGCCAGCGGTAGTCGCTGTGGCCAAGCAGCGGGTAGATGCAGTTGGCGCCGACGCCGATGTCCAG
The DNA here is from genome assembly GCF_051913525.1 of Pseudomonas sp. PKS. Lineage (NCBI taxonomy): Bacteria > Pseudomonadati > Pseudomonadota > Gammaproteobacteria > Pseudomonadales > Pseudomonadaceae > Pseudomonas > Pseudomonas sp. PKS. The sequence continues at coordinate 5,447 of NZ_JBEGDO010000039.1, forward strand.
CGCGCGCACGTGTACGCCTCGGGGGATCTCGCCGCCGCAGTCCTCGGCCAGCAAGTCGGCCAGCACATGGATGTAATCGGCCCGTCCAGGGATGGGCGGGCACAGGTAGTCGGCCGGGATGTCCCAGTGTTGGATGCCGTATTGGGCCTTGAGCAGGGCGCGGTTGAAGACCCGCACTGCTTCGGGGTTGGCGAAGTCGATGCTCGGCTTGCCATAGGGGTTGGTAATGGTGAATTTGCCCAGCTCAGGATGGGCCTTGATCAGACTGGGGAAATCGTAGCGGCCCTGATGGCGATTGCGCGGGTGCAGGGTGGGTTTTTGATTCATGGGGTGAAATCTCAAAGCATCGCGGGACAAGCCCACCCCCACACGATC
>NZ_JBEGDO010000040.1:0-5630 GCF_051913525.1 Pseudomonas sp. PKS
TCTTGACGATGACCTACTCTCACATGGGGAAGCCCCACACTACCATCGGCGATGCATCGTTTCACTGCTGAGTTCGGGATGGGATCAGGTGGTTCCAATGCTCTATGGTCGTCAAGAAATTCTGTTGCCAGACTGTCTTATGACACTCCAGCCAATTCGGATATGTGATCGTTGTGGTTGCGAACTTTCGGTTCTTTCGTCTTCACCACCGCAATCTGCAGAAGCAAATTGCTTGGGTGTTATATGGTCAAGCCTCACGGGCAATTAGTATCGGTTAGCTCAACGCCTCACAGCGCTTACACACCCGACCTATCAACGTCGTAGTCTTCGACGGCCCTTTAGGGGATTCAAGATCCCAGTGAGATCTCATCTTGAGGCAAGTTTCCCGCTTAGATGCTTTCAGCGGTTATCTCTTCCGAACATAGCTACCCGGCAATGCCACTGGCGTGACAACCGGAACACCAGAGGTTCGTCCACTCCGGTCCTCTCGTACTAGGAGCAGCCCCTCTCAAATCTCAAACGTCCACGGCAGATAGGGACCGAACTGTCTCACGACGTTCTAAACCCAGCTCGCGTACCACTTTAAATGGCGAACAGCCATACCCTTGGGACCGGCTTCAGCCCCAGGATGTGATGAGCCGACATCGAGGTGCCAAACACCGCCGTCGATATGAACTCTTGGGCGGTATCAGCCTGTTATCCCCGGAGTACCTTTTATCCGTTGAGCGATGGCCCTTCCATACAGAACCACCGGATCACTAAGACCTACTTTCGTACCTGCTCGACGTGTGGGTCTCGCAGTCAAGCGCGCTTTTGCCTTTATACTCTGCGACCGATTTCCGACCGGTCTGAGCGCACCTTCGTACTCCTCCGTTACTCTTTGGGAGGAGACCGCCCCAGTCAAACTACCCACCATACACTGTCCTCGATCCGGATCACGGACCTGAGTTAGAACCTCAAGGTTGCCAGGGTGGTATTTCAAGGATGGCTCCATGAGAACTGGCGTCCCCACTTCAAAGCCTCCCACCTATCCTACACAAGCAAGCTCAAAGTCCAGTGCAAAGCTATAGTAAAGGTTCACGGGGTCTTTCCGTCTAGCCGCGGATACACTGCATCTTCACAGCGATTTCAATTTCACTGAGTCTCGGGTGGAGACAGCGCCGCCATCGTTACGCCATTCGTGCAGGTCGGAACTTACCCGACAAGGAATTTCGCTACCTTAGGACCGTTATAGTTACGGCCGCCGTTTACCGGGGCTTCGATCAAGAGCTTCGCTTGCGCTAACCCCATCAATTAACCTTCCGGCACCGGGCAGGCGTCACACCCTATACGTCCACTTTCGTGTTTGCAGAGTGCTGTGTTTTTAATAAACAGTCGCAGCGGCCTGGTATCTTCGACCGGCATGGGCTTACGGAGCAAGTCCTTCACCCTCGCCGGCGCACCTTCTCCCGAAGTTACGGTGCCATTTTGCCTAGTTCCTTCACCCGAGTTCTCTCAAGCGCCTTGGTATTCTCTACCCGACCACCTGTGTCGGTTTGGGGTACGGTTCCCAGTTATCTGAAGCTTAGGAGCTTTTCTTGGAAGCATGGCATCAACCACTTCGTCGCCTAAAGGCAACTCGTCATCAGCTCTCGGCCTTGAAATCCCGGATTTGCCTAAGATTTCAGCCTACCACCTTAAACTTGGACAACCAACGCCAAGCTGGCCTAGCCTTCTCCGTCCCTCCATCGCAATAACTGGAAGTACAGGAATATTAACCTGTTTTCCATCGACTACGCTTTTCAGCCTCGCCTTAGGGACCGACTAACCCTGCGTCGATTAACGTTGCGCAGGAAACCTTGGTCTTTCGGCGTGCGAGTTTTTCACTCGCATTGTCGTTACTCATGTCAGCATTCGCACTTCTGATACCTCCAGCAAGCTTCTCAACTCACCTTCACAGGCTTACAGAACGCTCCTCTACCGCATCACCTAAGTGATACCCGTAGCTTCGGTGCATGGTTTGAGCCCCGTTACATCTTCCGCGCAGGCCGACTCGACTAGTGAGCTATTACGCTTTCTTTAAAGGATGGCTGCTTCTAAGCCAACCTCCTAGCTGTCTAAGCCTTCCCACATCGTTTCCCACTTAACCATGACTTTGGGACCTTAGCTGACGGTCTGGGTTGTTTCCCTTTTCACGACGGACGTTAGCACCCGCCGTGTGTCTCCCATGCTCGGCACTTCCAGGTATTCGGAGTTTGCATCGGTTTGGTAAGTCGGGATGACCCCCTAGCCGAAACAGTGCTCTACCCCCTGGAGTGATACATGAGGCGCTACCTAAATAGCTTTCGAGGAGAACCAGCTATCTCCGAGCTTGATTAGCCTTTCACTCCGATCCACAGGTCATCCGCTAACTTTTCAACGGTAGTCGGTTCGGTCCTCCAGTCAGTGTTACCTAACCTTCAACCTGCCCATGGATAGATCGCCCGGTTTCGGGTCTATACCCAGCGACTAAACGCCCTATTAAGACTCGCTTTCGCTACGCCTCCCCTATTCGGTTAAGCTCGCCACTGAATATAAGTCGCTGACCCATTATACAAAAGGTACGCAGTCACCTAACAAAGTAGGCTCCCACTGCTTGTACGCATACGGTTTCAGGTTCTATTTCACTCCCCTCTCCGGGGTTCTTTTCGCCTTTCCCTCACGGTACTGGTTCACTATCGGTCAGTCAGTAGTATTTAGCCTTGGAGGATGGTCCCCCCATGTTCAGACAAAGTTTCTCGTGCTCCGTCCTACTCGATTTCATTGACAAGAGATTTTCGTGTACGGGGCTATCACCCACTATGGCCGCACTTTCCAGAGCGTTCCACTAATCTCAAATCAACTTAAGGGCTGGTCCCCGTTCGCTCGCCACTACTAAGGGAATCTCGGTTGATTTCTTTTCCTCAGGGTACTTAGATGTTTCAGTTCCCCTGGTTCGCCTCTTGCACCTATGTATTCAGTACAAGATACCTAGGTTATCCTAGGTGGGTTCCCCCATTCAGAGATCTCTGGATCACAGTCTGTTTGCCGACTCCCCAAAGCTTATCGCAGGCTACCACGTCTTTCATCGCCTCTGACTGCCAAGGCATCCACCGTATGCGCTTCTTCACTTGACCATATAACCCCAAGCAATCTGGTTATACTGTGAAGACGACATTCGCCGAAAATTCGCATGTTGCTCAATTAAGAGCAGAACTCACAAATTTTACCTTAGCCTGATGGCCCACCAGTGAAAGTGGTCATCAGTCTATCTATCACATATCCGAATTTTTAAAGAACGATCTGACAAAAGCCAGAAATCAACATTCACACCGGAATGTTCATTTCTAAGTTCTGCAGGTAACGGCAAGTGGTGGAGCCAAGCGGGATCGAACCGCTGACCTCCTGCGTGCAAGGCAGGCGCTCTCCCAGCTGAGCTATGGCCCCGTAGTCATCTGCACCAAGCTAATGGTAGGTCTGGGCAGATTTGAACTGCCGACCTCACCCTTATCAGGGGTGCGCTCTAACCAACTGAGCTACAGACCTATAACAGGGTCGCGTTACAGCATCGTCTTCTTCAAGGAATCAAGCAATTCGTGTGGGAGCTCATCAGCAGGCTGATGTCTTCGATTAAGGAGGTGATCCAGCCGCAGGTTCCCCTACGGCTACCTTGTTACGACTTCACCCCAGTCATGAATCACACCGTGGTAACCGTCCTCCCGAAGGTTAGACTAGCTACTTCTGGTGCAACCCACTCCCATGGTGTGACGGGCGGTGTGTACAAGGCCCGGGAACGTATTCACCGCGACATTCTGATTCGCGATTACTAGCGATTCCGACTTCACGCAGTCGAGTTGCAGACTGCGATCCGGACTACGATCGGTTTTGTGAGATTAGCTCCACCTCGCGGCTTGGCAACCCTCTGTACCGACCATTGTAGCACGTGTGTAGCCCAGGCCGTAAGGGCCATGATGACTTGACGTCATCCCCACCTTCCTCCGGTTTGTCACCGGCAGTCTCCTTAGAGTGCCCACCATAACGTGCTGGTAACTAAGGACAAGGGTTGCGCTCGTTACGGGACTTAACCCAACATCTCACGACACGAGCTGACGACAGCCATGCAGCACCTGTGTCAGAGTTCCCGAAGGCACCAATCCATCTCTGGAAAGTTCTCTGCATGTCAAGGCCTGGTAAGGTTCTTCGCGTTGCTTCGAATTAAACCACATGCTCCACCGCTTGTGCGGGCCCCCGTCAATTCATTTGAGTTTTAACCTTGCGGCCGTACTCCCCAGGCGGTCAACTTAATGCGTTAGCTGCGCCACTAAAATCTCAAGGATTCCAACGGCTAGTTGACATCGTTTACGGCGTGGACTACCAGGGTATCTAATCCTGTTTGCTCCCCACGCTTTCGCACCTCAGTGTCAGTATCAGTCCAGGTGGTCGCCTTCGCCACTGGTGTTCCTTCCTATATCTACGCATTTCACCGCTACACAGGAAATTCCACCACCCTCTACCATACTCTAGCTCGCCAGTTTTGGATGCAGTTCCCAGGTTGAGCCCGGGGCTTTCACATCCAACTTAACGAACCACCTACGCGCGCTTTACGCCCAGTAATTCCGATTAACGCTTGCACCCTCTGTATTACCGCGGCTGCTGGCACAGAGTTAGCCGGTGCTTATTCTGTCGGTAACGTCAAAACAGCAAGGTATTAACTTACTGCCCTTCCTCCCAACTTAAAGTGCTTTACAATCCGAAGACCTTCTTCACACACGCGGCATGGCTGGATCAGGCTTTCGCCCATTGTCCAATATTCCCCACTGCTGCCTCCCGTAGGAGTCTGGACCGTGTCTCAGTTCCAGTGTGACTGATCATCCTCTCAGACCAGTTACGGATCGTCGCCTTGGTGAGCCTTTACCTCACCAACTAGCTAATCCGACCTAGGCTCATCTGATAGCGTGAGGTCCGAAGATCCCCCACTTTCTCCCGTAGGACGTATGCGGTATTAGCGCCCCTTTCGGAACGTTGTCCCCCACTACCAGGCAGATTCCTAGGCATTACTCACCCGTCCGCCGCTGAATCAAGGAGCAAGCTCCCGTCATCCGCTCGACTTGCATGTGTTAGGCCTGCCGCCAGCGTTCAATCTGAGCCATGATCAAACTCTTCAGTTCAATACTGCTTGGGTTTTTAAGAAACCCTAAACTTGGCTCAGCAATCTCAAATGACTATGTGATTTCTCGCATGGCCACTTGTGATGCTGATAATCTTGGCGACTATCAGTCCGTACTCACAAGCACCCACACGAATTGCTTGATTCGATTGTTAAAGAGCGATTTGGTTAAGCGCTTTGCTCAACCGAGGCCGCGCATTCTACGCTTTCCTCTAAGTCTGTCAAGCGTTTATTTTGAAGTTTTTTCCGAGAAACCCGTTCAACTTCAACCGCTTAACTCGCTGCGATCTCTCGTAGCGGGAGGCGAATCATACAGCGTTAAAACCTGCTGTCAACTGCCTTTTTCACCGCTGCCGATCACTAGATCGAAGCCCTTCCAATACTACCTGAAGCGTTCAACTCATTGATTATCAAGGAGTTTTGCGTTTCGACTGCGTCGGAAGTGGGGCGCATTATAAGGGGATTC
>NZ_JBEGDO010000041.1:0-5461 GCF_051913525.1 Pseudomonas sp. PKS
TTCTTTCGCTACTCGACGTACTTACTGGCGTTTTCACACAGCCTGGACCCAAAGCGGCCGTTCCCTAGGGACAGCTATGGGGCGAAAGCATCCATGTACGGCCGGCAGCTTCAACCCGTAACGGACGTTACCGCATTCAGGAAATTAGCCCTGTTTAGCGGCGGACAACCGTTCATAAATGCGATGCAGGTATGCCTGGTAGATGCAAAATATGACAAGCAACAATCCAGCTCCGGCCTCAGCTTCCATGGCCAAAAAAGGCTTGATTGAATACGCTGAACGGGATGCGCTTGAAAGACTCCCTGACTCCATCAAGCTCTCCGCTAGCTCTTGAAAATTGTCATGGAGCTTATTAAGCAGAGGTAGAACCGATGAAGAGTCAAAATCTGCATTGACCTGATGGGCGAGCTGATTTCGAATATTCTTGATCGCTCTGAGGATGGCGGCATCCCTTTCAGAGATTATCGACAGGAGCAACGCGAGCTGGATCCTGGCACCAAACGAGCCACACGGTGCACGGCCATCGCCGTTAATCCCTAGAAACGAATGTATTTCCTGCTCTGGCCCTGTCAGCGTCATGGATAGAATTTCGACAAGTGCGAGATCGAGAACCGCGCCGGCAGTAATAGCTAGCTCACGTCTCGGCAGTCCTCGATAATCTTTGTAAATTCTATCTGCACCAGGGAATACATCCCGCATCCACTGCTCGATTTTCCAGGCCATTTCACCTCCTAAATCCCTATCCGAAAGGTCCTGACTCAACTTCAGCTAAGCGGGCCCCATCATGGTCTACCTTGCTTTTTACAGTACGCGATGTACGCACCTATAGCATGCGGATCTATGACGTCCTCCACGTCCTGAGAATGCCAAGTAGGAGGTTTAGGGCTGTCGAGGCCAGTTGCCAGTTAGGAGAAAATGCTCGACCTCAAGAGGGATTTGATAAAGACGAGACATACTGCCCTTCCGGCGTCGTAGCACCGATGTCATTATGCCAGCACCGCGTTGCCCACAGATTTCATCGCGCGCACTCGATTGGCCCATAGCATGCCATCGGGATACGCCACACCTTCAAGGATCGTGTTGATGTCCAACGAAAACACCCCGCCAGCCGCAACCCCTTCTGAAGATGCCGTAGCCCACCCGTCCACTGCTGACAAACCTGTGGAGCTTGATGCCAACCATAAGGGCCTTCAGGCCTACTTAGCACCTGGGGCTTCTGATTGGGCGCCTTTGAATGAAGAAGCCTACATAGTCCTCAAGGGCGCACCACCACCTGATCCTGCAAGGATCGTTTCCAACCGCACAGCGCTGTCGGACATGCTCGCTGCGGCACTGCAAGTTCCCAATCTTGGCTTTTTGGCAGGAAGTGGGACTTCTCTTAGTGCACCAGGTGGGCCAAGCATGTGGGATCTATGGAAGCGCTCCATGTGCACACCCGGCTCGGGAGATCCCACTGAAGCGGCAGCGCGCGTGATGGATGTGGTGCGGTACAAAGAAATCATCAATCCAAACATCGAACATTTCCTTTCTCAGTGCGACGCCTACCTCGCCTTCAACAAAGACGCGACCGTTGAAGGGTTCGTCAGCGAGGTCAAAGCAGTCATCCTTGATGCATGTTCGGCATTCCTGCGGGCCCCGAACTCCGACATTTCTGCATACAGGCAGTTGCTGCAAAAGCTGGCGAGACGACGAGTTCGAGATCCTCGCCTGAAGGTCTTCACCACAAACTATGACATGTGCTTCGAGACAGCAGCCTCTGACCTCGGGATGATGGCCATTGATGGATTCTCCTATACCCGTAGGCGGCGGTTCGATGGAAAGCATTTCAGCTACGACATCGTCAGGCGAGAGGCGGAAGGTCATGAATTCGCCGAAGGTGTGTTCCAGCTACTGAAGTTGCATGGATCGGTCAGCTGGAGCAGAGAGGGAAACGACATCTACGAGGACACAGCGCCTACACCTGCGAACGCGTGCCTCATCTACCCAGCCAAAGGCAAATACCAGCAGGCATTCCTGCAGCCTCACCTAGAGCTCCTGTCGCGCTACCTGGAGTTTCTGCGTCAGCCCAACAGCTGCCTCATCGTGGCGGGCTTCGGCTTCAACGATGATCACCTCTCCGAGCCAATCTTTTCAGCGATCCAATCCAATCCGAGCCTTAAACTCATACTCTGCGATTTCCAGTGCATCACACACCTGCATAACCGGGGGCACCATGGCTCAAGCGACTATTGGGGCAGATTCCATGACCTCGCCAAACGCGGCCTGGATATCCACTTCGTCAGTGGCTCGTTCAGCGATCTGGTCAGCTACATCCCGCACCTGAGAACAGCCTCTCCAGCAGAGCAGTTGGCGAATGCCGTCAGACGCCTGGGGAGCCAAAACGCATGAATACTCTCGACGGGATTCTGGCCAGCAATCTCAAAATTGGTGTGGTTTCAAGTGTAGGCGCCCACTTGGTAAAGACGAACCTGGCGCATGCCGGCAATGTGAGCGGCCAGTACTTGGGTCACAACCGTTACGGCAAGGGTGAGGTCGGCGAGCTCGTGCTCATTGAAGGCCAGCAAGCAGTGCTGCTCGGGCGCATAACCGAGGTGACGTTGCCTGACAGGGATCGCTCGGAGATTTCACAGGACTTTGCAGGCAGCCGCCAAATCGATGCGATCGGCTTGATACGCCTATTGGGCTCCGTAAACCCGCAATCACTGCGAGTCACAGCAGGAGTGAGCTCATACCCACGGCTTGGAGATCGGGTCTACTCAGCCCCTGGAGAGTTTATTTCCCAGATCCCTTTATTGACGTCAACAGGGGTGGACGGTGCGCCACCTGAGGTAGCGTTGAACCTTGGTCACGTTGCCGGGGATGGCGGATTTCCTATTGCCGTCACTCCCGAAAAAATTTTCGGACGGCACTGCGCAATCCTGGGTTCCACAGGCGGTGGCAAGAGCTGGACGACATCCAAACTGATCGAGGAGTGTCGCCGCTTCTCAGCCAAAGTAGTGCTGATCGATGCCACGGGCGAATACCGATCGCTCGTTGGCGATGACACGGTTCATTGCCACCTTGGCAGCCCTCTTCACCTGGCTGGAGGCTCTGTAGAAGTCGCGATTCCGCCGACGAGCTTCACCGAGTCCGACTTCATAGCCCTCTTCCAGCCATCGGGCAAAACCCAAGGCCCTAAGCTGAGGGAGGCGATCAAAAGCCTCCGACTCGTACATCTCGCACCTGATCTGTTCCCGAAGCACATCGTCTGGAAAGTAGACCAATCGAAAGAGGTCTATCGCGAGGCCATGAACAGAGGCAACAATGCAAGCCTTGTAGGAAATCCAACAACGCCATTTAACCCTCGCAAGCTGGTATCTCAGTTGGTGCAGGAATGTTGCTACCCGACCGCTTTCAACGACTCAGAGCGTTTTGGGGGGGCAAGTAACGAGATCTCACACTGCTCATCCCTGATGACCCGCATTCTCGGCGTGATGGAATCGCCGTCGCTGGGCTGCGTCTTCAGTCCCGCTGCAGGCCTTCCCAGTTTCGTAGATCAACTGGACAGTTTCATTCGCAGCGACAAGAAACTGTTCAGGGTCTGCTTGAGCTCAATTGGATACGAGTTCAACGCCCGTGAGGTTGTGGCCAACGTTATCGGCAGACTTCTACTGCAGCGAGCCCGGGGTGAGGTTTTCAGGACAAGGCCGCTAATCACCATCCTAGACGAGGCCCATAATTTCCTGGGCAAAACCGTCGGAAACGAGGATGACCTACAGAATCTGGATGCCTTTGAGCTGATCGCGAAGGAGGGTCGAAAATACGGGCTGAACATCTGCCTGGCGACCCAGCGACCGCGTGACATAACCGAAGGAGTGCTCAGTCAGATGGGTACCCTGCTCGTCCACCGGCTCACGAACGACCGTGACCGTGAAGTCGTTGAACGAGCCTGCGGTGAGATTGATCGCTCCGCTGCAGCATTTCTGCCGAACCTGAAGCAAGGCGAAGTAGCGATGGTGGGTGTTGATTTCCCGATCCCGGTTACGATTCAAATCAGTCGACCAACCCAACCTCCCATATCGGATGGGCCAAGCTTCCAGAGTAGCTGGGGATCACCGGGGCACTGAACTGATGCGTATGGGGCATGCCCTGATCAGAGCGTGACACAAGGATGGCTATACGGTCGGCCAATAACGCATGCAACCCCGCCTGGGTCTGGCTGAACGTCTGACCTTAATCGAATGATCCACGGCACGTAGGTCACCACAATCTGAGTAATGACTGTCATGAGCCCACTTAACAACGACGTGAGGGCCGCTTTCGTTGAGGCACTTGAGGAAATCTCGACGCAGATGTCGATTGCATACGAACAGCTCGGTCCTGTACCAGAAGGCCATGTATTAGCTCAGGCAGGTTTGCAGAATGGCGCTGAAATCGTTCTGGACTATGTCGACAACAACGAGGCTGGAGTAGCGTTCGAACACTTGCTTTACATGATTAACGAACCACCGCTCGTCGTTTCTGAACAATGCATAAAAACTCTAGCTGGGATCGCAAGCGCCTTGAATATGCCATTCACGATAGGACAGCGTTTACCCTCCTGAACGTCAGCTTTGGGTCCAGGCTGTGTGAAAACACGCGAGATGTGTGTCTTCACACAGCCTGGGGCGTTAGCTGTCGGTATGGATGACAGGTCACGACCCATAGCAGCCTGTCGGGTAGATAACGGCCAAAAGCAGCCTGTCGCCTGCGTCAGCTTTAACAGTCAATATCAGCCCGTCGAGCCAATGCATGGTGGTGTCTATGAATCTGGGGCGCAATATGATCTTGAACAGCCCCAACCAATGCCGTAGAAGACAAACGTGTTGATGTCGATTTCACCCCTTCATGCGTCGCGATGGGCGATACGGCCAAAGCGGCAGTGAAACTCGTCTCATTTGTGTCACGATCAGATATTTTACCGCCATTATTACAAAAGGTTGCCTCATGGCCAGAAGCCTTAGACTTCAAAATAAGTTGCACAGGCTCTATCTTATAGATGTCGGCATAGCGGTGTTAGATGACGATGGCCTTGTCAGCAAGCTGTGGGGGCTTCGCCAGGGAGAATGGCTTGATGTAAATACGACAACGGTCAATTGTGAGTTTCTTCAGAAATATCGGCTGGAGTACGTGGTGACACGGGGCCCTATTTCTGGGCATTGGGCGTATCGGCCTTTCGACCCTACAGAACTGAGCCTTATGTTTACGGCAAAGCATTGCGGAGACATCGCCCATGGATGGTCGCTGGATCGCTTGTAGGTCTATCTGATTTTTTCGTGAGCCTGGTCTGAGATCAGTGTCGTCCCTGAAAGTCTGCCTTGACCAACTCGCTCATGCCTTGGTCGTCGCCTATCGCGGATCTCTAGAACTTGAAGAACGTCCGCTATGGGTCCAGGCTGTGTGAAAACACATTTTTAGAACGATTCCGCCATGGGCGCATCGA
>NZ_JBEGDO010000042.1:0-3323 GCF_051913525.1 Pseudomonas sp. PKS
CCCACACCCCCCCCCCCGCGATTGCGTATGGGCAGGTGACGGATCAGTCCAGCAACTGACGCAATACCTCCATGAACGCTCGAGCGCTCGCTTGCTCCTGCGCGTGGCGGCCCTGGCGCACAACCCATTGCCCATTGACCATCACGTCGCGCACCTGGCGATCGCCCCCGGCGAACAGCCAGCGATTGAGGATGCCATCACCGCTGGCCGTGGCGAGGTAGGGGTCCTGTCCATCCAATACCAGCCAATCGGCGCGTTTGCCGACTGCCAGCTCGCCGACCGCCTGGCCCATCGCCTGGGCGCCGCCGACCAAGGCTGCGTCGTACAAGGTACGACCGACCATTGGCTGGTCGCCGCGATAGAGCCGGTTGCGGCGTTGGTCGCGCAGGCGCTGGCCATATTCCAGCCAGCGCAGTTCCTCCACGACGCTGAGCGACACATGGCTGTCCGAGCCGATGCCCATGCGCCCACCTTGGGCCATGAAGTCCACGGCGGGGAAGATGCCGTCGCCCAGGTTGGCTTCGGTGGTCAGGCACAGGCCGGCCACGGCGCGGCTGCGGGCCATGGTGCTGACTTCGTCGGCCTCGGCGTGGGTGGCATGGACCAGGCACCAACGCGCGTCTACCTCGACATTCTCATAAAGCCACTGCAGGGGACGGCGACCGCTCCAGGCCAGGCAGTCGTCGACTTCCTTCTGTTGTTCGGCGATGTGGATGTGCACGGGGCACGCCTGGTCGCCGGCCGCCAGCACTTCGGCGATCTGCTGCGGTGTGACCGCGCGCAGGGAATGGAAACACAGCCCCAGGCGCTGGGCGGGTTGTGCCGCCAGGTGCGGGGCGAGACGTTCCTGCAGCCGCAGGTACTGCTCGCTGGAGTTGATGAAGCGGCGCTGGCCCTCGCTCGGCACCTGACCGCCGAAGCCCGCGTGGCTGTAGAGCACGGGTAGCAGGGTCAGGCCGATACCCGTGTCGGCAGCGGCGGCGCTGATGCGCAGCGACAGCTCGGCCGGGTCGGCATAGGCGTGGCCGTTGTGGTCGTGGTGAACGTAGTGAAACTCGGCGACCGAGGTGTAACCGGCCTTGAGCATCTCGATGTACAGCTGGCGGGCGATGACCTGCACTTGCTCGGGGGTAATGCGCCCGACCAGGCGGTACATCAGGTCACGCCAGGTCCAGAAACTGTCGTTGGGGTTGCCGGCCACTTCCGCCAGACCCGCCATCGCACGTTGGAACGCGTGAGAGTGCAGGTTCGGCATGCCCGGCAGCAACGGACCGCCCAGGCGCTCGGCGCCTTCGGCCGAGGCGTCGGCCTCGACATGGGTCAAGCGGCCATCCTCGGCAACTTCCAGGCGGACATTGCTGGCCCAGCCAGTAGGCAGCAGGGCGCGTTCGGCGAAAAAGGCAGGCATCGGGGAAAATCCTGTTATTGTTTAACTTGTATATACATATACAGGCGTTTGCCTGCCGGGTAAACTGCGGCAAGCTACCGCTCAATCAATTGCACAAGGATTCAACGCCGTGCCGACACCTCCTGTCTCCGCGCTGGTTGCCCAGATGGGCGAAGGGCCGGCGCCGCTCTACGCCCGGGTCAAGCAGATGATCGTCCAGCAGATCGAAAACGGCAGCTGGCCGCCGCATCACCGGGTGCCGTCCGAGAGCGAGCTGGTCAGCCAACTGGGCTTCAGCCGCATGACCATCAACCGTGCCCTGCGCGAACTCACCGCGGAAGGGCTGCTGGTGCGCATGCAGGGCGTGGGCACGTTCGTCGCCGAACCCAAGACCCGTTCGGCGCTGTTCGAGGTCAACAACATCGCTGACGAGATCGCCGGCCGTGGTCACCAGCATAGCTGCCAGGTCATCCGCCTCGCCGAGGAGACCGCCGGTTCCGAGCGTGCCCTGGCCCTGGACATGCGCGAAGGCCAGCGGGTGTTCCATTCGCTGATCGTGCACTACGAGAACGGCGTGCCGGTGCAGATCGAAGATCGCTACGTCAATGCCCAGATCGCCCCGGACTACCTCAAGCAGGACTTCACCCAGCAAACGCCCTATGCCTACCTGTCGCAGGTCGCGCCACTGACCGAGGGCGAGCACGTGGTCGAGGCGATCCTCGCCGAACCCGAGGAGTGCCGTTTGCTGCAAATCGAGCAAGGCGAGCCTTGCTTGCTGATTCGCCGCCGCACCTGGTCCGGTCGCCAGCCGGTGACCGCGGCGCGGCTGATCCATCCCGGTTCCCGTCATCGCCTCGAAGGACGATTCAGTAAATGACTCAGTTGCAGTTGCTGCGCGCTAAAGATTACCCGCGCATGCCTTGGAAGAACGGTGGCGGTTTCACCGAAGAGATCACCCGCGACGCAGGCGAGGGCCTGGATGGCTTCGGCTGGCGCCTGTCGATCGCCGACATCGAGGAGTCTGGCGGATTCTCCACCTTCGCCGGCTATCAGCGGATCATCACCGTGCTGCAAGGCGATGGCATGCGTTTGCTGGTCGATGGCCAGGCCAGCCGGCCGCTGCTGCCGTTCGACGCCTTTGCTTTCAATGGCGAGAGCCAGGTCAGTTGCAAGCTGCTCGGTGGCGCGATCCGCGATTTCAACCTGATCTACGCGCCGCAACGCTACCGCGCGCGGTTGCAGTGGTTCGACGGCACCAGCCGGATATTCAGTTCGGCCTCCACGGTATTGCTGTTCGCCGCCAGCGGGCATGTGGAGGTGACGGCGTCGGGACAGCCCAAGCAGCAGCTCGGCTTGTATGACTGCTTGCACCTGGAGGGCAATGACGGGTTGCTCGGGTTGGATGTGCAAGGGCGGTTCTGCCTGATCGAATTGATGCCGCGTTAAATCCGGCATTGTGAAAAGGGGCTGCTGCGCAGCCTGATCGCGGGTTTCTCCTGTGATTGGGTCGCGCAGCAGCCCTTTTTGTTTTCCGGCTTCCCGAGGAACGGTACGAAAATTTGGTTGTCCATGCTTGTACATACAAGTAAAGATGTGTTTGTATATTCACATCGACACACCGCCGTCGACCTGACCGCAGAGGACATTCCCGTGACTGACAACAACAAATACCGTGACGTAGAAATCCGCGCCCCGCGTGGCAACAAGCTGACCGCCAAGAGCTGGCTGACCGAAGCGCCGCTGCGCATGCTGATGAACAACCTCGATCCTCAGGTCGCCGAGAACCCGAAGGAGCTGGTGGTCTACGGTGGCATCGGCCGTGCCGCACGTAACTGGGAGTGCTACGACAAGATCGTCGAGACCCTGACCCGCCTGGAAGACGACGAGACCCTGCTGGTTCAGTCCGGCAAGCCGGTCGGCGTCTTCAAGACCCACG
>NZ_JBEGDO010000043.1:0-2283 GCF_051913525.1 Pseudomonas sp. PKS
CGACCTAGGCTGTGTGAAAACGCAGTAAACACATCGAAAACTGAGAGTCGCGCAGATTGCCTGTGGAATCAGCAAGGGAGAGCGCGAATAGCCTTACCTGCGAAAAAGACGTTTGCAGTGCTATATGGGCCGCGTCAGCGGCCCATATAGCTGTTTGCGGGCCAGCAAGCGGCGGGGTTTACGCCCTCATCGCCTCAAGTAACCCTGCGATGCCGAAGATGCTCATCATTCGTTTGAGGTTGTAGGCGAGCACGTGAAGGCTCATTTCGGTGCTTACCCTCGGCAGGGTTTTGGTCAGGAAGTGGGTACTTCCCATCCAGAATTTGAGCGTGCCGAAGGGATGCTCCACCGTCTGCCGGCGAACCTTCATCTTCCCCGGATCATGCTCCAATCGAATTTGCACTCCTTCGACTACGGCTTCATGCTCCCAGCGCTTTAATCGCCGCTCTTTACCGGTCGTACACTGCTTCTGCATGGAGCAGCTCTGGCATCCTGAAAACCAATAGCAGTGCAGTAGCATGCCGTCTTCCACCGAGGAATGCCGGCGCGTCAGCAACTGGCCTGCTGGGCACCGATATTCGTCCGATGCAGCAATGTAGATGAAGTCCTGCTTGCCGAATCGGCCTTCCGCTTTGCTGCTCGATGTCAGTGGTTTAGGTACAAAGGTGGTGATGCCAGCTTGCTCGCAAGCAAGGATTTCCGGGCCTTTGTAATAGCCTCGATCAGCAACCACCGTCAGCGCCTCAGCACCGATTTCTTCCCGTGCCTGGTTAGCCATACTGCTCAGTTGCCCGCGATCATTACCAACGTTGGTCACCTTATGGGTAATGATCAGATGGTGTTTGTCGTCGACTGCTGTTTGTAAGTTGTACCCAACTGTGCCGGAGCCTCGGCCGCTTGTGGCCATCGAACGGGCATCTGGATCGGTAAGCGAGATTTGCTGATCGGGACTGGCTTGAAGCTGCGCCTCGATTTTCTTGAGTTTTTGCATCTGTTTTTTCAGCGTTTCTATCTTTTCTTTCAGCCGCTCTGTTTTGGCCTCGGCCACTTCGGGCGTTGCCCGATCCGCCGAATCCATCGCCGCCAGATATCGATCAATGCTCTGCTCGATCTGCTGTATACGGGCCTTCACCTTACCCTGAGTGAAATTGCGGTCGCGATTATTGACGGCTTTGAATTTGCTGCCGTCGATGGCGATGATGGACTGGGAGAAAAGATTGAGGTTGCGGCAAAGAACTACGAACTGGCGGCATACGCTGCGAATGGCTTTGCCGTTGTCTTTGCGAAAGTCGGCAATGGTTTTGAAATCCGGAGCCAAGCGTCCCGTTAGCCACATCAACTCGACGTTGCGCTCGGCCTCACGCTCAAGTCGGCGGCTGGACTGAATCCGATTGAGATAGCCGTAGATATAGATCTTCAGCAACACCGCTGGGTGATAGGCCGGACGACCAGTTGCGGCAGGATCGACGCCCTCAAAACCAAGTGCGCCCAGGTCGAGTTCATCGACGAAAACGTCGACCACTCGCACTGGATTTTCTTCGGCTACAAAATCGTCCAAGCACTCCGGCAGCAGCGTCACCTGCGTCCGAGTCTCGCCCTCAATGAATCGTTTCATGATCGCCCCCAATACGATCTAGGCGAAAATAAGCTTAGGTCATCCTCGGCATATTCCGGATTTTGGCCTTAAAGAAACGCTCGTTTTTCATCTGGATTGAAGACATTACCGGAGGGGATTGGTCAGATATTGGCAAGCTGGGGAACAATGGATTTACCCATGCAATTGACTGCCGCAAAGTATTTACGGCCGCTTGAATGGGACAACCTTGCGTGGCATTCGCAGCAATACTCGTCACGGTATTGGCCATCAGGTTTGAAAAATAGCGTGGCCTCGTTGAGGTCGGTTATTAAAAAACCTTCAGATTTCAAAATCTGTTCAAAACGATCACGTAGTGAAGAGAGGGCGGTGGGAAGGTGAGGATGACTAAGAAGCTCTTTCGGGTATGGGGTCGCACTCAGTAGATCCACTGTCGCGATCGACTCCCCGGTCGCTTTGAGGGCTTGCAACAGATGTGGGTGTACGTACGACAGACTGCTCGAAGCGTGGTGCGCAATACTTTGACAGACACTACTGAGGCGGCGAAGGGAAGGCATTCATTCTTCCTGATTTGGTTCGCGAGCTGCGTCGAGCTGATGGATTCCTCGAAACCATATGGTGCCTCAAAACCTTGTCGATGCGCCCATGGCGGAATCGTTCTAAAAATGTGTTTTCACACAGCCTGGACC
>NZ_JBEGDO010000044.1:0-2094 GCF_051913525.1 Pseudomonas sp. PKS
CTGCGCGACTCTCAGTTTTCGATGTGTTTACTGCGTTTTCACACAGCCTAGGTCGAAAGCTGCCGTTCGCAACTGACCGCTTTCGACCCATAGCAGACGGTCGCAATGGGCGACATTAGTCAATAGTAGCTGCTCATAAATTATTGGTAGATAGAAATATGTTATAACGGGGCTTAGAGCTAATTTCAATGCTACGACTAAATCAAGTGCCGGGAAAAGTCTGCCTGACTAAAACCCGGCTTTGATCGGCTGCGAATTGCCCTTGCTAGATTAGACTTTTGCTACGTCTATGGGAGGCTTTTCAAGTTTAGCCATAGTGTCTAACCCTTCTTCGACCTTCGCCGCCTCTTTACTAAGCGCGTTTTCTACCCTTGCTGTTACCGACTTGCTAATTGCGGAGAACCCTGGAATTTTAGCAAGCGCCTCCATCGAATCTGATAATTTTGCACTGTTTTCCAATGCTTCCATCAAAGGGTGATCTGACTTGTTGTAATCTGTAATTAATTTGCCAGGATTCTCCGAGCTTACCTGCAAAAGATTAAATAGCAGTTTCGTCCGTAGGTCGTCACGAACGGAGCTTTCATGCGGCAAGGACTCAATCTGATTAGACAAGCCAGAGAAGGTTTTACCTAAGACCGCCTTGTGCGTATACTCTTCAATCAGGCGCTTAGAGAGATTTAGTTTTTTGTTTGATGAGTAAGCAAGCCATAAAACTGGGAAATACAAAGGCAAAATTGAAATAATAATACTAGGAGTATTATTGATAACCCTAAGAATATCGAAATCTTTTCCAACTAAAAGATATACATCGACACCAAAAGGGATTAATGACACCGCAACCATTAGACCGATAGCGACTCGAAAGCTGAACTCATGCTTGGCTTGCGATGCAATTTCATCTTCTTTCTTTTTCTCGTATGCTGCGCTTAACCCTTCTGCCATGGCACCAGGAAGAAGGCCTGTAATCTGATCCGTTATAGCTCCAATACTGTCCGTAGACCTAGCAAGCAGGGCGTCGAACTCAGCCTTCTCCTGACCAAGCTGAGCATGATGTTTTTCGGTGATGTCCTTTACTGCCTCCTGAAGGACAATATCCAAATTTTCTGATCGACTGACGAGAGAGTCATATGTTCTTTCCAGCTCATCCACTAAACCATCTATATGTGCAGCTTCTCCAGCGGAATCTTTCACATCTGCGCCAAAAGTTTTCACGTGCAACTCATCTATTTCGGACTTTCGCTTCATAGAATGAGTAAGCAGATTTTTTATACTTTCGTTTAGAGTTTTCGCCTCTTCCAACATCTTGGTGGCGGTCAAAACCTGTGTAGGTAGCTCTTCGCTCTGCGCTAGCGCTTTTTTTATTACCTCATAATCACCCACAATCTCGGCTACATGTTCGCTCGCCGTAGCTTTCAGCGCGAGAACCCCAGCCTTCATCTCGTCACACTGATTAACCATGGCCAACTGTTCAGCGTGACTATTTTTAACGCCAACACCGACGGCTTTTACTTTTTCAAGTTCCGATGTAGCCTCTTTGCGGCACTCCTCTAATATCGTAAGAGCTTCCTTGATTGACGTATCTTTTGTGATGGTGCTTGTTTCTATAGCTGTAATTCTAGCTAAAACTTCGAGAGCGGCCTGCTCTGTGTCGGTGATTTTATCCCTGATAGCAGCTTCCAAAATCGCAACTTTCGCAGCCGTTTCCCGTTTGTAAGCCTCAAAAATTTGGGGATCTAACCCTTTATCAAAAATGCTCATTCCAATCCCTGCAGTGGTTGGTTCCGTTCAAAGGCTTGACTGGCTGACCAAGCCAATTTTGTGCGTAGCGCCGCTTAAGCGGGCAAATGGCCATACCTCAGCATCCGATAATTGCTGACCACCGTCAATCGAGCACCCCTCCACCAACCAAACCTGCTAGAAAGTGTCCAGTCGCTCTATGTCTAAGCTATACACACTTCGGAAGCTAGTAGGTGAATCGCCTCAAATTTCGTCGACAAGTCCGATCCCTTGTGACCGATTTCCGATTTTGCCCACCGGCTGCTTTGGGTCCAGGCTGTGTGAAAACGCCAGTAAGTACGTCGAGTAGCGAAAGAA
>NZ_JBEGDO010000045.1:0-1696 GCF_051913525.1 Pseudomonas sp. PKS
GCTTTGGGTCCAGGCTGTGTGAAAACGCCAGTAAGTACGTCGAGTAGCGAAAGAAGCTGGGGCCTCCTGTAAATTCAGCAGATCTAAATGCAGATCTACCTCAGTCGGGCACCAGGCGCGACCTGTGCTATCTGGGCCGCGGCAGCGGCCCAGATAGCCGTATACGGACGCATAGAACGCTTGGACTCATGTCCTGATCGCTTCAATCAGCCCAGCGATGCCGAAGATGCTCATCATTCGTTTGAGATTGTAAGCAAGCACGTGAAGGCTCATCTCGGTGCTTACCCTCGGTAGGGTTTTGGTCAGGAAGTGAGTGCTTCCCATCCAGTATTTGAGCGTTCCGAAGGGATGCTCCACCGTTTGCCGGCGAACTTTCATCTTTCCTGGGTCATGTTCCAATCGGATCTGCACGGCTTCGACTACCGTTTCATGCTCCCAGCGCTTCAACCGGCGTTCCTTACCCGTCGTACACTGCTTCTGCATGGCGCAACTTTGGCAGCCAGAGAACCAGTAGGAGTGCAGCAACATGCCGTCTTCCACCGAAGAATGCCTGCGGGTCAGTAGTTGATCCGCAGGGCATCGGTATTCATCCGATGCAGCGATGTAGAAGAAGTCCTGCTTGCCGAATCGGCCTTCCGCTTTGCTGCTTGATGTCAGCGGCTTCGGGACAAAAGTGGTGATCCCGGCCTGCTCGCAAGCAAGGATCTCCGGACCTTTGTAATAGCCTCGGTCGGCGACCACTGTCAGCGACTCAGCACCGATCTCTTCGCGTGCCTGGTTCGCCATATTGCTCAACTGTGTTCGGTCATTGCCAACATTGGTGACTTCATGAGCAATGATCAGATGGTATTTGTCATCGACTGCTGTTTGTACGTTGTAACCAACCGTGCCAGTACCTCCGCCACTCGTGGCCATTGAGCGTGCATCAGGATCGGTAAGAGAGATTTGCTGATCTGGGCTGGCGTGAAGCTGCGCTTCAATGTCCTTGAGCTTCGTCATCTGCTGTTTCAGCTTTTCTATTTTTTCGCTCAGCCGTTCAGCCTTGGCCTCGGCGACCTCGGGCGCTGCCCGATCCGCCGAATCCATCGCCGTAAGATAGCGGTCAATGCTCTGCTCGATCTGCTGCATGCGCGCCTTGATCTTGCCCTGGGTAAAGTTGCGGTCGCGGTTATTTACGGCTTTGAATTTGCTGCCGTCGATGGCAATGATCGACTGGGAGAAAAGATTGAGGTTGCGGCAAAGCACTACAAATTGCCGGCAGACGCTGCGAATGGCTTTGCCGTTGTCTCGCCGAAAGTCGGCAATCGTTTTGAAGTCAGGAGCCAACCGGCCCGTTAACCACATCAGCTCGATATTGCGCGCTGCCTCGCGCTCAAGCCGGCGGCTGGACTGAATCCGGTTGAGGTAGCCATAGATGTAGATTTTCAGCAGGACTGCTGGATGATAGGCCGGACGACCCGTTGCAGCCGGATCGACACCCTCGAACCCGAGCGCTCCGAGGTCGAGTTCATCGACGAAAACGTCAACCACCCGAACAGGGTTTTCTTCGGTGATGTAATCATCCAGGCACTCCGGCAGCAGCGTGACTTGCGTCCGGGCTTCACCTTCAATGAACCGTTTCATGATCGTCCCCGCCACGATCTCGACGATCAGAAGGTTAGACAATCGCAGGTGTTTTCACACAGCCTGGGTCGAT
>NZ_JBEGDO010000046.1:0-1664 GCF_051913525.1 Pseudomonas sp. PKS
AGGCAATCGAGCGGCAGTAATGACCTAACGTCGCGCGAGGGCGGGGCACTAACCTTGGCAGCCTGGTTTTTCCGTCCGCATGCTTCAAGGAGATCGTTCATGACCCAGCCACAACCGGTCACTCACCTGGCTTTCATCCGTGCCAGCAGCGGTCGTTCGGCGGAACTGGGCGCGCGTCTGCGCGACCTGCTGGAGCCTTCGCTGCGTACGCCGGGTTGCCTGAGTTTCACCGTACAGCGGTCCCAGGCCGACGATGACCTGTGGTTGCTCAGCGGCAGTTGGTGCGACCAGCAAGCGATGAGCGGCTACTTCGCTTCGCCGACCCTTGAGGTGTTCGGCGAGTTGGTGCAGGCCCAGGTGGTAAGCAGCCTGGACCTGCATACGTTTGCCTGATGGCCCTTGGCTGTCTGCATGGGCCCTTTCGCGGGCAAACCTGCTCTCACAGAGGCTTGAAGCTTCATCCGTGATTGAGGGGTAGAATGGCGGCCCTAGTTTTTTCGGATGCGGATTTGCAGCATGGCACGTAGAGAATTTCCCCACTTCGAAGCCGTTTCGGCGATGGTCCCGGTGGAAGGTGGCGGTTACAACGCCGCGATCGCCGTAAAAGCCTTGAGCATGGGCGGCGCGCCGCGCTTTCACAAGGTGCTCGATGGCCAGGTCTTCAAGAGTGCAGTGGCGGCCGACGAGGCCGCCTGTGCCGAACTCGCACGCCTGCAAGGCGTGGGCGAGGAAGGCGAACTGATTTTCTGATCAGACCTGCGGGCGGGCCATCTTGAACAGATTGCCCAGCTCGAAGTAGTCCGCTGGGCCTCCTCCCCGCAGGATCGGCTCGGCGGCGGCGGTGTCGTAGATGCCGTCCTTGAGCAGATGCTCGGCGATGTGCACGGCCACGACTTCCCCCAAGATCAGCCAACTGGGCACCAGCGCCTGGTCGGCCCGCTTGAGCTGCACGATCTGGCTTACCTTGCATTCGAAGGCCACCGGGCTTTCGCCTACCCGAGGTACGCCGACGATGCGCGATGCCGTCGGCGTCAGACCGCTCAATTCGAACTCATCGACATCCGCGGCTACCGCCGCGCAGCTTTGGTTCATCGGCTCGGCCAGCGTTCGGGTGGCCAGGTTCCAAACGAATTCGCCGGTCTGCTCGATGTTGTTCAGGCTGTCTTTACGCCCAACGCTGCAGAAACCGATGATCGGTGGAATGTAGTTGAAGGCGTTGAAGAAGCTGTAGGGCGCCAAATTGAGGCGGCCTTGCTGGTCCTGGGAAGAGATCCAGCCGATAGGGCGGGGGCCAACGATGGCATTGAACGGGTCGTGGGGCAGGCCATGGCCTTTGGCGGGTTCGTAGTAGTACATCTGCGCAAGGCCCGTGGGCCTTTTCCTTGTTGTGGACGAGGTGCCTAGTGTGCCAAGGCTCCAGCCCGCTGGAAATGATCAAGCCCGGCCGAAGCCGGGCTGGGCGCTCGCATCGGATCAGCTGATGCGGTGGGCATTGGTGCGGTCGAAGCCGTCTTCAGCGAAGCGCTGTGCGCCGGTGCGGTCGTAGCCGTCTTCGGCGAAGCGCTGTGCGCCGGTGCGGTCGTAGCCGTCTTCGGCGAAGCGCTGTGCACCGGTGCGGTCGTAGCCGTCTTCGGCGAAGCGCTGTGCGCCGGTGCGGTCGTAGC
>NZ_JBEGDO010000047.1:0-1163 GCF_051913525.1 Pseudomonas sp. PKS
GACGAGACCCTGCTGGTTCAGTCCGGCAAGCCGGTCGGCGTCTTCAAGACCCACGCCAACGCCCCGCGCGTGCTGATCGCCAACTCCAACCTGGTGCCACACTGGGCCAACTGGGAACACTTCAACGAACTGGACGCCAAAGGCCTGGCCATGTACGGCCAGATGACCGCCGGCAGCTGGATCTACATCGGCAGCCAGGGCATCGTCCAGGGCACCTACGAAACCTTCGTCGAGGCCGGCCGCCAGCACTACAACGGCAACCTGACCGGCAAGTGGGTCCTGACCGCGGGCCTGGGCGGCATGGGCGGCGCCCAGCCACTGGCCGCGACCCTGGCCGGCGCCTGCTCGCTGAACATCGAATGCCAGCAGAGCCGCATCGACTTCCGCCTGCAGACCCGCTACGTGGACGAGCAGGCCAAGGACCTGGACGACGCCCTGGCGCGCATCGCCAAGTACACCGCCGAAGGCAAGGCCATCTCCATCGCCCTGCACGGCAACGCCGCTGAAATCCTGCCTGAGCTGGTCAAGCGTGGCGTGCGCCCGGACATGGTCACCGACCAGACCAGCGCCCACGACCCGCTCAACGGCTACCTGCCGGCCGGCTGGACCTGGGAGCAGTACCGCGACCGCGCCCAGACCGACGCCGCTGCCGTGGTCAAGGCCGCCAAGCAGTCCATGGCCGTGCACGTACAAGCCATGCTGGACTTCCAGAAAATGGGCGTGCCGACCTTCGACTACGGCAACAACATCCGCCAGATGGCCAAGGAAGAAGGCGTGGCCAATGCCTTCGACTTCCCAGGCTTCGTGCCGGCCTACATCCGTCCGCTGTTCTGCCGCGGTGTCGGCCCGTTCCGCTGGGCGGCGCTGTCCGGTGACGCCGAGGACATCTACAAGACCGACGCCAAGGTCAAGGAACTGATCCCGGACGACGCCCACCTGCACCGCTGGCTGGACATGGCC
This sequence comes from Pseudomonas sp. PKS, assembly GCF_051913525.1. Taxonomy (NCBI): domain Bacteria; kingdom Pseudomonadati; phylum Pseudomonadota; class Gammaproteobacteria; order Pseudomonadales; family Pseudomonadaceae; genus Pseudomonas; species Pseudomonas sp. PKS. The sequence goes on from NZ_JBEGDO010000047.1 coordinate 961, forward strand.
CGCGAGCGCATCAGCTTCCAAGGTCTGCCGGCACGTATCTGCTGGGTTGGCCTGGGCCTGCGCGCCAAGCTGGGCCTGGCGTTCAACGAAATGGTCCGCAGCGGCGAGCTGTCGGCACCGATCGTCATCGGTCGCGACCACCTGGACTCCGGCTCGGTCTCCAGCCCGAACCGCGAAACCGAAGCCATGCGTGACGGCTCCGA
>NZ_JBEGDO010000048.1:0-709 GCF_051913525.1 Pseudomonas sp. PKS
TGAGCAGGGTCGGCTGGATGTAATAGCCGGTGGCCAGGCTGCCTTCGAGTTTCTCCACCTTGCCGCCGGTCAGCAGCTCGGCGCCTTCCTTCTGGGCGATGTCCAGGTACGAGAGGATCTTCTCGAACTGCTGCTGGGAGGCCTGGGCGCCGACCATGGTGTCGGTGTCCAGCGGGTCGCCGCGCTTGATCTGCAGGACCTTTTTCATCACCACTTCCATGAACTGCGGGTAGATCGACTCCTGCACCAGGGCGCGCGATGGGCAGGTGCACACCTCGCCCTGGTTGAAGAACGCCAGCACCATGCCTTCGGCGGCCTTGTCGATGAAGGCAGGCTCGGCCTGCATGATGTCCTCGAAATAGACGTTCGGCGACTTGCCGCCCAGCTCCACGGTGGATGGGATGATGTTCTCGGCGGCGCATTTCATGATGTGCGAGCCGACCGGGGTGGAGCCGGTGAAGGCGATCTTGGCGATGCGCTTGCTGGTGGCCAGGGCCTCACCGGCCTCACGGCCGAAGCCTTGCACCACGTTGAGCACGCCCTTGGGCAGCAGGTCGCCGATCAGCTCCATCAGCACGGCAATGCCCAGCGGGGTCTGCTCGGCGGGCTTGAGCACCACGCAGTTGCCGGCGGCCAGCGCCGGCGCGAGCTTCCAGGCGGCCATCAGCAGCGGGAAGTTCCACGGGATGATCTGCCCGACCACGCCCAG
>NZ_JBEGDO010000049.1:0-628 GCF_051913525.1 Pseudomonas sp. PKS
CTGCGTCGCCCTGAGCATCCCAGGCAGGATGCTCAACTCAGGCAGGATCTGCGCAAGATCCATGCAGCCAGCCGTAAGACCTATGGCCGACCTCGCCTGGTAGAGGCGTTGCGTCAGGCGTCTCATGCCGTTGGTCACAAGCGGGTGAGGCGACTGATGAAGGAGGAAGGTATCCAGGGGCAGGCCAAAGGCCGGTTCAAGCCTTGCACCACGGACAGTCGGCATTACCAGCCGGTTGCACGTAATGTACTCGACCGCCAATTTTCGCCAACGAACCCCACTAGAGCATGGGTCAGCGATATCACCTACATCTCCACGCGGGAGGGTTGGCTCTACCTAGCCGTCGTTATCAGCATTCAAACCCGCCAAGTATTGGGTTACAGCCTGGCGGACCGGATGCCGGATGATTTGGTTGAGCGCGCCTTCATTAACGCCTGGAACGCCAGTCTGTCGCCCTCAGGGCTGGTGTTCCACTCTGATCAAGGGCGTCAGTACGCCAGCAGCAGGTTCCGTCAGGCGCTCGCTGAAAAAGGCTGCATCCAGAGCATGAGCCGAAAAGGCAATTGCTGGGACAATGCAGTGGCAGAAAGCTTTTTCGCCACCCTGAAGAGAGAGGAAGCCCGCGGGG
>NZ_JBEGDO010000050.1:0-506 GCF_051913525.1 Pseudomonas sp. PKS
GGCGCCGACGCCGGCCGGGTCGACCTGTTTGGCCCACGGCTCGCCGATCTGGTAGTTGAACTCGGCACCCACGGTGGTCTCGTTGCCGCCGTTGCCCTTGCGCTGGTCGGCGCTGAGGGTCAGCAGCGGAATGGGCGTGTAGGTGAGGCCGACAGTGACGGCGCTGGGGTCTTTCTTGCGGTTGTCCTTGCCGAACAGGCCGACTTCATCGCCGTAGTACTGCTCGTAGGTGAGCTTGCCGCCGAGCTGCGGCATCGCCGGCAGCCAGGCTTCGGTGCGCAGGTCCCAGCCGTTGGCCGGGCGTTCCTGGTAGTCCTCGACGTCGGGGGAATCCTTCCAGCCGGTCAGACGGGTGTAGCTGTTGGCGTTGACCTTGAGAAAGTCGCGCCAGTACTCGACACCCAGGCCCAGACGGGCGTGCTGGCGAGAGAGGTCGTAGTCCAGAAAGCTGTTGGCGCCGAGCATGTAGCCGTCGTTGAAGCGACGCACGCCCAGGCCCAGGCTGG
>NZ_JBEGDO010000051.1:0-449 GCF_051913525.1 Pseudomonas sp. PKS
TAATCGTAAAACCCTGACACCGACACGCTCATTACCCGGCACAACATACGCACCGGAAATTGAGCCCGTTCAACAGCGACGAAGCCGTATCTCACCTGGACTCTCTGGCAAAGAATACCGCCGCCTTTTTTAGGATGTCGCGCTCCATCTTCAGCTCGGCAACCTCTGCTCGCAGTCGCGCCAGCTCGCTGTCCTCCTTGGTGATGGGACGACGCTCCGGGGAACTCAATGGCGACCCCTTGCGCGAGGCATCGACCCAGTTGTCCAGGGTTTTGACGGATATCTCCAACTGTCGCGCGGCTTCTGTCCTGCCAACTTCCTCGGCCAGCGCAACAGCTTGGGTTTTGAACTCATCGGTGTAGTTACGGCGAGTACGTGGGTACATGGCAACCTCCAGGATAGCGATGTAAGTATCGCTTCTTGGCGTCCGTTGTCATGGGACAGGCCCA
>NZ_JBEGDO010000052.1:0-423 GCF_051913525.1 Pseudomonas sp. PKS
CTACCAGATCGGCGAGCCGTGGGCCAAACAGGTCGACCCGGCCGGCGTCGGCGCCCTGCGCACCCTGGCCGGCAGCCGCTACGACCTGGTCGAGCGCAACAACCACATCGTTCTCGAATACCGCAAGAAGCAGGTCATCCAGATGGCCGCCGCCGCCCATGTCAACGGCCAGGGCGGCGAGACCAAGTCCCTGAACGTGTGGGTCAACAGCAAGTACCCGCTGTCGCACATCGACTGGACCGCCCCGGCGCTGCTGCAGGCCGGCGGCAAGCTCGTCCACGACGGCGGCCCCCACTACAGCGTGGTGTTGCCGGATTACCAGACCGGCGCCCAGCCCACCAACGTCTACACCCTCCACGGCGTGGCCGTGGACAGCAAAGGCAACCGCTCCGGGCGCAGCGAGACCCGCGTGACCGTGAATGC
>NZ_JBEGDO010000053.1:0-410 GCF_051913525.1 Pseudomonas sp. PKS
GTGATCAAGGGCATTTCCCAGCAGACCAACCTGTTGGCGCTCAACGCCGCCATCGAGGCTGCTCGCGCTGGCGAGGCCGGGCGCGGTTTCGCCGTGGTCGCCGATGAAGTGCGCAACCTGGCCCACCGCACCCAGGAGTCGGCCGAGGAGATCCACCGCATGATCACCAGCTTGCAGGTAGGCTCGCGCGAGGCGGTGTACACCATGAACGAAAGCCAGGTGTCCAGCGAGCAGACCGTGCAGGTGGCCAACCAGGCCGGCGAGCGCCTGGCCAGCGTGACCCAGCGCATCGGCGAGATCGACGGCATGAACCAGTCGGTGGCCACCGCCACCGAGGAGCAGAGCGCGGTGGTCGAGAGCCTGAACCTGGACATCACCCAGATCAACAGCCTCAACCAGCAAGGGGTGGA
>NZ_JBEGDO010000054.1:0-386 GCF_051913525.1 Pseudomonas sp. PKS
TCGAGGATCTTGCCGATCTCGTCGGTGCTGGCGTTGAGCGTCTCGATCTGCTCGCACGACTCGCTGATCTTCTGCGAAAGCGCAGTCATGGCGTTGATCGCATCGTCCACCACCTGACGACCGTCGTTGGCCTGCTCGCTGGCGCCGCTGGCGTGCTGCGAGGCGTCGGCGGCATTGCGGGCGATTTCCTGGGTGGCTGCGCCCAGCTGGTTGATTGCCGCGGCGACGCTGTTGGTGCGCATGCTCTGCTCCTCGGAACCGATGATCGAGGCGTTGGAAGCGTGGACCACCTTTTCCGACAGGTCATGCACCAGGCGGGTAGCCGAGGACACCTCGCTGATCGAGGCGTGGATGCGCTCGACGAAGCGGTTGAACGACGTGGCCAG
>NZ_JBEGDO010000055.1:0-383 GCF_051913525.1 Pseudomonas sp. PKS
TCAATTGGTAATAAAGTTATAAGTGTTTTGGTATTCTCTATCAATATATGTATTTAAGTCTTCTGCACTTGTAGCTTTGTATGAGAATACTTTAACTAATAATGGTCCAACTTCGGTTCTTGTTTTGGAACTTAAATTGAATACTGCCGAAGTAAAGAAGATGTCACCATTATTTCTAAACATATCAATTGCTTCTTTAACAAGTTTGTTTTGTGCTTCTGCTAATGTAGTTGGATTTTCTTTAATACCCTCTACATACTTTGTCCATGTTTCTGTTTCATAAGCAGAATAACGGATTGGTGCATACCCTGAAGGGATAGCATACTCAGCTGTTTTCTCTGCTGAAATCATGTACTTAGCAAATAACCAAGCAGCAATCATAC
>NZ_JBEGDO010000056.1:0-364 GCF_051913525.1 Pseudomonas sp. PKS
GCAAGATAAAATGACTAAAGCAGGAGTTAAATTAGTTTTAGGTTCAAAAGTTACTGAATTTAAAGGAGAAAACGGAAAAGTTACTCAAGTTGTTACTGATAAAGGTTCAATTGATGTTGATTATGTAATTTTCTCTGTAGGAGTAAGACCTCAAACTAAAATTCTTGAAGGAGTTTGTGATTTAGACGAAAGAGGAGCTATTGTAACAAATGATTTCATGCAAACAACTAACCCTGACATTTATGCAGTAGGAGACTGTGCTCAAGTATTCAATAAAGCTTTAAATAAAAGCATTCCAATCCAATTAGCTACAACTGCAGTTAGAACTGCTGTTACAGCTGCAACAAACATCATTAGAGGAAAT
>NZ_JBEGDO010000057.1:0-339 GCF_051913525.1 Pseudomonas sp. PKS
AAACCCACTCCCCCAGAAAACGCACAAGCGCTGTGGGAGCAGGCTCACCCGCGAAAAAAACGACGCGATTTAGAAGAAGCCCAGCGGATTGATGTCGTAGCTCACCAGCAGGTTCTTGGTCTGCTGGTAGTGGTCGAGCATCATCTTGTGGGTTTCACGGCCGACACCGGACTTCTTGTAGCCCCCGAACGCGGCGTGGGCCGGGTACAGGTGGTAGCAGTTGGTCCATACGCGACCGGCCTTGATGCCGCGGCCCATGCGGTAGGCGCGGTTGATGTCGCGGGTCCATACGCCGGCGCCGAGGCCGAACTCGGTGTCGTTGGCGATCGCCAGGGCTTC
>NZ_JBEGDO010000058.1:0-338 GCF_051913525.1 Pseudomonas sp. PKS
GGAGTAGTTAAAAAACTAACAGGTGGAGTTAAATACTTATTAGACAAAAATAAAGTAACTCAAATCAAAGGTGATGCTGTTGCACTAGATAAAAACACTATTAGTGTAAATGGTAAAAATTACCGTGCAAATAACTTAGTAGTTGCTACAGGATCAGTTCCTAACCATTTACCATTACCAGGATTTGATGAAGGAAGAAAATCTGGAGTTATTCTTGATTCAACAGGTATTTTATCAATACCTAAAATTCCTGAATCATTAGTTGTTATTGGTGGAGGAGTTATTGGTATCGAATTTGGATGTCTATTTGCAAGTTTAGGTACTAAAGTTACTGTTTT
>NZ_JBEGDO010000059.1:0-333 GCF_051913525.1 Pseudomonas sp. PKS
TCTTGCGGTTGTCCTTGCCGAACAGGCCGACTTCATCGCCGTAGTACTGCTCGTACGTGAGCTTGCCACCGAGTTGCGGCAGGGAGGGCAGCCAGGCCTCGGTACGAAGGTCCCACCCGTTGGCGGGGCGTTCCAGGTAATCCTCGACGTCGGGCGAATCCTTCCAACTGGTCAGACGCGTATAGCTGTTGGCGTTGACCTTGAGAAAGTCGCGCCAGTACTCGACCCCCAGGCCCAGACGGGCGTGTTGGCGGGAAAGGTCGTAATCCAAAAAGCTATTGGCGCCGAGCATGTAGCCGTCGTTGAAGCGACGCACGCCCAGGCCCAGGCTGG
>NZ_JBEGDO010000060.1:0-292 GCF_051913525.1 Pseudomonas sp. PKS
CACTTACATATACTTTCTACAGTTTAGTTAATTTTCTAATTTAACAGATAACTAAAATTAACAAAAGATTAAATGTCATTTGCAATTAGAATTCGGATATATTTATTGCAATCATACATCCTATTAGACTAGGGTAATACGGTTATAGATAAAGCCTAAACTACCTATAATTCGTGAAATACTATAACTAAACTAAGTAGTTATTAAGCAAACATAAAGTTTGCTCCAGCTGATGCATTGTTGATCATGAATGCTGGCATTTCAAATTTTTCTTCGTTTTCGTTTGCGTTTT
>NZ_JBEGDO010000061.1:0-324 GCF_051913525.1 Pseudomonas sp. PKS
GACTTCGGCGGCATCGGCCACGCCTTCCTCGCCGATCGCAACGGCCAGGTCATCGTCAGCCCCGACAAGGACCAACTGATGAAAAACCTCAAGGACATCTACCCCGATGCCGCCTTGAAGGTCGAGCCGGGCATGCAGGACGTCACCCTCAACGGTCAAGACCGGATCATCTCCTTCGCCCCGGTCGAAGGCCTGCCTTCGGCGCAGTGGTACATCGGTCTGTCCATCGACAAGGACAAGGCCTACGCCGCGCTGAGCCAGTTCCGTACCTCGGCGATCATCGCCATGCTCATCGCCGTGGCCGCCATCGCCGGCTTGCTGGGC
>NZ_JBEGDO010000062.1:0-318 GCF_051913525.1 Pseudomonas sp. PKS
GCAAACGGTACAACAGTAGTATGGACATCATCACATCCAGAAGTATTAGGCAACGATGGTGCATACACTAAACCAGCAGCTGATACAGTAGTAACATTAACAGCAGCTTTAACAAATGGTGAAGCAACAGACACTAAAGTGTTTGAAATCACCGTAAAAGCTGAAGCAGCAGTTGAAACTGTAGCTTACACATTTGATTTTGGTACTGTTCAAAAGACAGGTTATGGTGCAGGAGATTTAGTTTTCTCTAATACAAATGGTGATGCATTTACATTGAATAAAGATAGAGTACAGATTTTTACGAGTACTTTTGCTCCA
>NZ_JBEGDO010000063.1:0-314 GCF_051913525.1 Pseudomonas sp. PKS
AGCACCGGCAGCTTCCTCAGCAACAACCCCGACAGCGACGCCGCTGCCTCCATAGCCCGGGGCATGGCCACCGGGGAGGCCAGCAGCCAAGCCCAGCAGTGGCTCAGCCGCTTCGGCACCGCCCGTGTGCAGATCGATGTGGACGACAAGCTCTCGCTGAAGAACTCCCAGGTCGAACTGCTCGCCCCGCTGCATGACACCCCCGAGCAGTTGCTGTTCACTCAAGGCAGCATCCACCGCAAGGACGACCGCCAGCAGACCAGCCTGGGCCTGGGCGTGCGTCGCTTCAACGACGGCTACATGCTCGGCGCCAA
>NZ_JBEGDO010000064.1:0-312 GCF_051913525.1 Pseudomonas sp. PKS
TTAGGAAAGTCCATGCTAGCACACACCTTATGGGTGTGTAGTGTTTGTGCTAAGGGAAACCATAACCTTAGGTATGTTTAATAAACATAACGGCAAACTAGTTATAGCTAAAGTGTTTCACTACGTTATAACTTAAAATAAAGTGCCACAGAGACGAATCTATTTAGAAATAAATAGGGTGAAACGCGGTAAACCCCTCAAGCTAGCAACCCAAATTAGGTAGGGGCACATGATGTGTAGTAATACAACATCGTGCAAGATTTATGTCTTGAGATTAATAGTCACAAAAGAAGAAATTCTTTACAGAACATG
>NZ_JBEGDO010000065.1:0-311 GCF_051913525.1 Pseudomonas sp. PKS
ATTTGTTTCAAATATGTCTGCATCTGTTGTTAATGATCATCCTGAAAGAGCTCAACGCTCAAAACTAGGGTTTGAAGATTTTGGTAATACTGATCTTGCTCCAATTGCTGGAGTCGTGCACCCTTAATTATACATCATATTCGTGTTTAAATTTATTTTTGAAATCCTTTTTTGATTGAAAAAAATAAAATTAATAAAACAACCTCTTTTTACTTCTTGTAATTTAGCATTCTCCAGCATAAATTACAAACAAGATATTCTGTACTCTCCCTACAGAAATCACTCTTAAAATAGAGTTCTAATTTTCTTAT
>NZ_JBEGDO010000066.1:0-304 GCF_051913525.1 Pseudomonas sp. PKS
TAGCATGGAATTTGTTGTAAACTTTTGCAGCAATAGCTCCAACAAAAATACCAGCAAGAACTCCGGTGTTTAATGATCTAATTCCTAAGTTATTTGTGATTAATTTTTCAGGAACTGATCAGCTTCCATAATATCATAATAAATGAATTTCCTTTTTAACATCACGAATTAAAGCTGATTGAATTCCGTTGAAAACTAAGAATCCAACAACAGCAGTAAGTGCAGCAATACCAGAATCTTTGGTATATGCTAAAGCTACTGAAATACAGAAGAATACTGGTAAGTTACCAAAACAAACATCACC
>NZ_JBEGDO010000067.1:0-299 GCF_051913525.1 Pseudomonas sp. PKS
TCTTTAATTTTTAATTGGTTATATTTTCTAATCTCTCTTCTTGAGTTATTTTCTAAATTATTTTTATGAAAATCTACTAAGTTTACTTCGCTTTTAAAATTAGATATAGTGTTTTTATCATTTCTTGGATAGTAAGTAATAGTCCCATTAGCAATATATCCATTTTCTTCTAACATATTAGTTAACGTTTTTGTAAAAACAGATTTTCCTGATCCAGATTCACCAACTATAGCAACAGTTTCACCATCATAAATATCAAAACTAATATCTCTTATAGAAGTTAAAACTTGAGAACGAAC
>NZ_JBEGDO010000068.1:0-294 GCF_051913525.1 Pseudomonas sp. PKS
GATGTTTCTCATTTTCCATGATTTTCAGTTTTCTTGCCATATTCCATGTCCTACAGTGGACATTCCTAAATTTTCAACCTTTTTCAGTTTTCCTCGCCATATTTCACGTCCTAAAGTGTGTATTTCTCATTTTCCGTGATTTTCAGTTTTCTCGCCATATTCCAGGTCCTTCAGTGTGCATTTCTCATTTTTCACGTTTTTTAGTGATTTCGTCATTTTTCAAGTCGTCAAGTGGATGTTTCTCATTTTCCATGATTTTCAGTTTTCTTGCCATATTCCACGTCCTACAATGGA
>NZ_JBEGDO010000069.1:0-294 GCF_051913525.1 Pseudomonas sp. PKS
TACAGGTGCTTTAGAATGGTACTTTGGTATTTGGGAATTAATTAAAAACACAGGTGTTGAAAAAACATCTGCAACACCTCAGTATCCAACTAAAGAAGTAATTGAAAGTGTTGACGCTAAAATCAGTGCATTAACTACAGCAGGTGAACATAACTATCCAGCTGTTGCCGATGGAAACTTTGAACCAATTTATGCAACTATCAAAGGTAAAGTTTTCATGATTGAATGCGATTCATGTAACTATAATACTTATATTATTGATTCGACTAAAAATTCATTAGTACTTGGAGAACC
>NZ_JBEGDO010000070.1:0-270 GCF_051913525.1 Pseudomonas sp. PKS
GGTTAAAACGGTTGGATCCAGTGTATCCATTAATCCTTGTACAGTCATGGATGGTATAGTATCTAATGCATTTAAGATGTTGAATAATTCACCGATTTCAGTATTACTTAAAACTTCTGGGTATGTTGTATCAAGTGCAAGTGTATGCGGTGTGCCAATACCGGTTTTAATACCGTGGGTAATAAATCCTTTAATTAGATAGGATTGACTATAATCTAAGCTTGTTAGGTCACTTACATAATAACTATCTAGTAAGTTACCAGCGCCACC
>NZ_JBEGDO010000071.1:0-257 GCF_051913525.1 Pseudomonas sp. PKS
TTGAAAAATTTTTAATTTTTTTATCTTATAAAAACATTGATATACACTTAATAATTTTCAAATAAAAAACCGGTTTTTATCCGGTCGATTTATTGTCCAAGTTGGTGGGGAATAAGGGACTTGAACCCTTACGTCAAAGACGCTAGATCCTAAGTCTAGTGCGTCTGCCAATTCCGCCAATTCCCCAAACAATGGTGACTCGTCGGAGATTCGAACTCCGGACCCACTGGTTAAAAGCCAGTTGCTCAGATCGGAAG
>NZ_JBEGDO010000072.1:0-254 GCF_051913525.1 Pseudomonas sp. PKS
ATGTGAGAGTAGGTCATCGTCAAGATTCATTTCGCAAAACCCCTATCTGCGCGAGCAGGTAGGGGTTTTGTCTTTAAGTAGAGAGACCAGAAATTCGCAGGCACGTCCGAAGGACGGGCCAGCATACAGAATTTCTTGACGACCATAGAGCGTTGGAACCACCTGATCCCATCCCGAACTCAGCAGTGAAACGACGCATCGCCGATGGTAGTGTGGGGCTTCCCCATGTGAGAGTAGGTCATCGTCAAGATTCA
>NZ_JBEGDO010000073.1:0-253 GCF_051913525.1 Pseudomonas sp. PKS
TAATGGCAGTTGCTCCTACTGGATCAATTAGTTATTTAAGTTCATGTACTCCATCACTTCAACCTGTTGTTTCAACTGTTGAAGTTAGAAAAGAAGGAAAATTAGGTAGAGTTTATGTTCCTGCATATGAAATCAATTTTGATAATATGGCTTATTATGCAATTGGAGCATATGAAATGGGGCCAGATCCAATTATTAACGTTGTAGCAGCTGCTCAACAACACGTTGATCAAGCAATATCATTAACATTATT
>NZ_JBEGDO010000074.1:0-252 GCF_051913525.1 Pseudomonas sp. PKS
TCTTTTCTAACTAAGTAATTTAAAAAGTGTCTTCTTTGAGCAACTTTTTTTAATAAACTTCTTCTTGTTGGAACATCTTTTTTGTGAACTTTTAAGTGTTCAGTCATGTTAGCGATTTCTTTAGTTAGAATTGCGATTTGAACTTCAGCTAAACCAGTGTTTTTTTCTGATCCACCAAATTCTTTAATTAAAGCTAATTTATCTTGTTTTGATATCATAATATAGCTCCCTCTTTTGTGATTTATTAATGTA
>NZ_JBEGDO010000075.1:0-247 GCF_051913525.1 Pseudomonas sp. PKS
ATTAAACTTTCAGCTTTTGTCAAATTATTTGTTTGAAAAGCTAAAAAGGACTCATTAATATTATTTAATACAAGGTCTGCCATCGTTACGACTTCACCCTTTAACTCTTCGATTGCTTTTAATAAAGATGCTCTTAATGCTGACATAGATATTCCTTTCTTAGATTAACCGAATTTACCGGTAATATAATCTTCTGTTTGTGAGTGTTTTGGATTTGTAAATATTTTGTTTGTTTCATCAAACTCAA
>NZ_JBEGDO010000076.1:0-241 GCF_051913525.1 Pseudomonas sp. PKS
TGAAGTCCATCCTGTGTTACTGGGGTCTGGCCCCGAGCCGTTAACAGACGACTTCAATGCCGAATACATTACCGAGAAGGCAGAAACACGTAAAGTCGCCGTGAAGCAATTCATCATGGACAACAAAGTGGTGGTGGGGGTCGGTAATATTTACGCCAACGAAGCACTATTTTCTTCACGAATTCACCCTTTGCGACCGGCGAATAAAGTGACAAAAGAAGAGTGGGTATTGCTAGATCGG
>NZ_JBEGDO010000077.1:0-233 GCF_051913525.1 Pseudomonas sp. PKS
CCTCGCTGATCGAGGCGTGGATGCGCTCGACGAAGCGGTTGAACGACGTGGCCAGCTCGCCGAACTCGTCCTTGTGCTGCACCGCCAGGCGGCGGGTCAGGTCGCCTTCGCCTTCGGCGATGTCCTGCATGGCGCGGCCCATGGTGGTCAGCGGACGCATCAGCACCGGGATGAGCAGGCCCAGCAAGCCGGCGATGGCGGCCACGGCGATGAGCATGGCGATGATCGCCGAG
>NZ_JBEGDO010000078.1:0-232 GCF_051913525.1 Pseudomonas sp. PKS
GAATACCGGCCTGTCACGCCGGGGGTCGCGGGTTCGAGTCCCGTCCGCTGCGCCACTTTTTCTTCAGATGGGTGTTATCACCGGTCTGGGGTCTGAAGGCCAAGAGCACTTCAGGCCGATCCCAGTTTCAATCAGGTGAAAGCCTGAACGATACGCAGCGGTAGTTCAGTCGGTTAGAATACCGGCCTGTCACGCCGGGGGTCGCGGGTTCGAGTCCCGTCCGCTGCGCCAT
>NZ_JBEGDO010000079.1:0-208 GCF_051913525.1 Pseudomonas sp. PKS
AAAAAATCTAAATTAAAAAACCATAATGATGACAGAGTTAAAGAACTAAAAAAAGAACTTGAATATTATAAATTGGAGAATGAATATCTAAAAAAGCTCCACACCTTGTTGGAAAAAAAGCAGCCAACAAGGAAAAAACAAAAGTAGTTTTAGAGTTGTTAAAAAGGTATAAGAATGTTAAACTAACAATCTTTTTAAAAATTGCAAA
>NZ_JBEGDO010000080.1:0-223 GCF_051913525.1 Pseudomonas sp. PKS
TTGATATCTTTAAAGGAGAAACTTTTGGACTAGTTGGTGAATCTGGATCAGGAAAAACTACTATTGGTAGAGCAATTATGGGTATTCAACCTATACAAGATGGTGCTATCTTTTTTGAAAATAAATTATTAAGAGGTAAAGCGCCTAATGTTTATGAAATTAATAAAAAAATAGCTAGACATTTAGATGTTATGAAACAAAACCAACTGAATACTTCTATATG
>NZ_JBEGDO010000081.1:0-219 GCF_051913525.1 Pseudomonas sp. PKS
TCTTTGAAGACTTCAATGTGCTTAATCCAGTGACTACTTCTAACTTAATGAGAACAGATATTAAGGAAACACAAAATGGTTACTCATTATCTGTAGAACTTCCTGGATTTAAAAAAGAGGATGTAAAGGTAAGCTTAGAGGATGGTTACTTAACTATTGAAGCTCATACTTCTAAGAATTCAGAAACCAAAGATCAAGGTACTAAGTACATTAGAAAAG
>NZ_JBEGDO010000082.1:0-214 GCF_051913525.1 Pseudomonas sp. PKS
GGATTAAAAACTTTAATAGTTGAAAAAGAATACTATGGTGGAGTTTGTTTAAATGTTGGATGTATTCCTACAAAAACTTTACTAAAAACTAGTCATGTATATCATGATATTTTACACAAAGCTAAAGACTTGGGAATTGTTGTACCTAATGCAGAAAAAGTTGTAATTGACTGAGCTCAAGCTTTAGAAAGAAAAAATAGATCGGAAGAGCGTC
>NZ_JBEGDO010000083.1:0-211 GCF_051913525.1 Pseudomonas sp. PKS
CCAACCATTTGAGCTGATTTGTCATCAGTAACCATTGCTTTAGCAACAGTTTTTTCATCATTTAATTTCAATAATGATTCAAGAGAAATTGAAGAAGATCTTAGCATATTTAATTTAAAGTGTAATGATGAAAGTTTTTTATTTTCTACTAGTTTTTTATCTTTTTTACCTTTTATTTTTTCTTCCAGTTTTTGAATTTGTTTTTTGAATG
>NZ_JBEGDO010000084.1:0-209 GCF_051913525.1 Pseudomonas sp. PKS
ATGAAGTCGGCCTGTTCGGCAAGGACAACCGCAAGAAAGACCCCAGCGCCGTCACCGTCGGCCTCACCTACACCCCCATTCCCCTGCTGACCCTCAGCGCCGACCAGCGCAAGGGCAATGGCGGCAACGAGACCACCGTCGGTGCCGAGTTCAGCTACCAGATCGGCGAGCCGTGGGCCAAACAGGTCGACCCGGCCGGCGTCGGCGCC
>NZ_JBEGDO010000085.1:0-208 GCF_051913525.1 Pseudomonas sp. PKS
GATTAGAAGAATTAAAAGTTGAACTTAAACATTTATTAGAAGTTGTAAGACCTAAAGTTATTGAAGAATTAGTTGAAGCACGTAACCAAGGAGATTTAAGTGAAAACGCTGATTATGATGCTGCTAGAAATAGACAAGCTGAAGTTGAAGCAAGAATTAAAGAAGTTGAATCATTAATTAACAGGGCTAAAGTTATTGAAGATTCAAG
>NZ_JBEGDO010000086.1:0-208 GCF_051913525.1 Pseudomonas sp. PKS
CAAAATCATCTATCATTACCATTGTTATCTTAAAGTTAATGGGAACGTGGAATGCTTATATTTGGCCAAACTTAGTTGCTCACGAGGAATATCGTTTAGTAACTACATGGTTAAGAGGTTCATTTATTGACCAAGCAGAATCAGGCGTAGGTCGCCCATTATTAAACTATCAAATGGCTGCAACAGTAATTGTTACAGTACCGTTATT
>NZ_JBEGDO010000087.1:0-208 GCF_051913525.1 Pseudomonas sp. PKS
CTCTTAATTACTTCCCACAGCCTTTGCCATGACTGTGGCCATGCCCACGTGGGTTGTTCTCATGCAGCTTCTCATGACAGGCAAAGATCAACTTTGCCATCAGCATCATACACTCCTCAAAGCTCAGCTGATTGTCCTGGTTTGTGTCCAGGTCCTCCATGATGTCATTTATGAGGGCTTCATTTCTCTTCTCTTTCTTCATAAAGGT
>NZ_JBEGDO010000088.1:0-207 GCF_051913525.1 Pseudomonas sp. PKS
TTACAGATAAAGTAGGTTTACATGCAAGACCGGCTTCTGTGTTAGCAAAAGAAGCATCAAAATTCATCTCAAGTATAACAATTATTACTGGTGAAAAAAAAGGTAACTTAAAATCAATTATGAATANAATGGCTATGGCTATTAAAACTGGTACAGAAGTAACTATTGAAGCTGATGGATCTGATGCTGATGCTGCAATTGAAGCGG
>NZ_JBEGDO010000089.1:0-207 GCF_051913525.1 Pseudomonas sp. PKS
CACCAATACCATAATAATCAAGACCAACCTTATCAGCTAAAACAATCTCTTCAATTGCACGGTCTAAACGTTCTTTGTGAGATACTTTCCCACTTTTTTCATCGATGCCACTTTCTAAAAAAGTGATCATGCCTAATGTATATGGTTTCATTTTATTGCCTCATTAATTTAACTTTTGGATGATGTTCTACTTTTGATGCCATTGTT
>NZ_JBEGDO010000090.1:0-207 GCF_051913525.1 Pseudomonas sp. PKS
TAAAAGCAGCGTTATTTAACAAGGGTAATATCACTAGCTGTAATGTAGATACTGTACAGTGGCAACAAGTAACAGAAGTTGTGTACGCATGTGTAGGTAAGAGTGAACAGCTCGATAAGCTAATTAAACGTGTAAGTACGCTTAACATTCCTTGTTTTGAAGCTGTAGTGACTAAACAGCTCGACGGATTAACCTGTTGCTATTCGC
>NZ_JBEGDO010000091.1:0-206 GCF_051913525.1 Pseudomonas sp. PKS
GATTAAATGTAGTTGCAAAATCTCAATCTCTTTTATCATGAGCAGGAACAACCATAACAGCTCCTGTTCCATAATCATTTAATACATAATCACTAATTCAAATTTGAACAGGTTGATTATTAACAGGATTTATCGCATAACTTCCAACAAAAACTCCAGTTTTTGGTTTAGATTCATCTTTACGGTCAATTTCAGATTTTGAAGCT